>NZ_JBSFYW010000007.1:82600-219635 GCF_053599975.1 Streptomyces sp. NPDC005141
CGGCGATCACCGTGTCGTGCCCGGGGCCGGGAGCGGCGATCACCGTGTCGTGCCCGGGGCCGGGAGCGGCGATCACCGTGTCGTGCCCGGGGCCGGGAGCGGCGATCACCGTGTCGTGCCCGGGGCCGGAGGCGGCGATCACGGTGTCGTGCCCGGGGCCGGAGGCGGCGATCACGGTGTCGTGCCCGGTGTCGGAACGGCGATCACGGTGTCAAGCTCGGGCGTGAGGCGCCCGGCGTGACCACGGTGACCGCCGCTCCTGACACCCGCGCACCCGTCGCGGGCCACCTGAGTCGAGCACTGTGCGAGTCGGTGGCTACTTGAGGTAAGGGCCGTCCGTTCCGATCTTGCCGGGCCCGTTCAGCACGTACACCCGCAGGTTTCCCTGCCCCGGCGCGGCCACCGACAGCGTGCCGTTGGACACGGTCTTCACGTCACCGGTGACGGCGTCCGTGTAGGTGCCGTCGGGAATGCCGGTGTAGGTAGCGCCGCCGGTGACCGTGACGAGCGCGAAGCTGTCGGTCGAGCCACTGGTGTAGCGGCGTTTGAAGGCCATCGAGCCGCTGATGCCGTCGGTCGAGTACTGGCCCGACTGCAGGGCCGGGATCGCCCGGCGGATCTGGTTGAGCCGCTGGAGGTGCTTGACCAGCGGCTGTGCGAGGGTCGTCGCGACCTCGCCGCCGGCGGAGTCGACCTTGCCGAAGTCGGAGGCCGTGACGCTGCCCGCGAGATGGCCTCCGTAGTACGCGCGTCCGGTGGTCGCCAGCGGGCAGGTCGGCCCGCAGTCGATCTGCTTGCCCTTCTGGAACTCGATCTCCGATCCGTAGTAGAGCGTGGGGATGCCGCGGAAGGTCCACATCAGCGCCATGTTCTCGGCCCAGGTGTCGGTGCCGCCGCTGTAGCGGGTGCTCGACTTGTTCGGTCCGTAGTCGTGGCTGTCCACGTAGACGACGTTGTACGTGGCGTCGTTGACGGAGTCGTCGGAGTCCTTGCCGTTGCTGTAGGCGTTCTGCGCGTCGCCGAAGTTCATGTGCATGCGCATGTCGATGATGTTCATGCCGGAGAACTGGCTGCGGTCCGGCGTGTGATAGCTGTTCCCGCTGAGGAAGGCGTTGGCGGAGGTGGGCTGGTTGCCGGTGCCGAGCTGCTCCTCGTAGTTGTACTGCTCGATCGCCGCCGTCACGTCGTCCGCGCTGTACTCCTTGCGTTCCTTCCAGGTGAAGAACTGCGCGGAGTGGTTCACCGAGCCGCGGTTCCACTTGTCGTTGACGAAGGCGCCCACCTCGCCGAAGACGAAGAAGTTCTTCGCCGCTTCCGTGCCGAACCGCTGCGTGACCCGGTCGTAGATGGCGGGCAGGAAGCGGCGGTTCCAGGTGACGCGCGGAATGTGGACGGCGGTGTCCACGCGGAATCCGTCGACGCCCATGTCGATGTACTTGTCGTACGCGCCGATCAAGTAGTTCTGGACGGTGGCGTTCTCGGTGTTGAAGTCGGCGAGGTCCTCGTGCAGCCAGCACGAACGGGAGTCCTCGCCCTCCCAGTTGCCGATCCAGCACTGGTGGTCGTACGCCTTCGGGAACATGCCCGAAGTAGGGCTGGGCCACTGGCAGTTGTACACGGTGTAGCCTTCGGCGCTCTTTCCTCCGGTGGGCTTGCCCCAGTTGAGGCAGGTGTTCCCCGTGGGTTCGGCGGTCGACCAGAGGTCACCGTTGTAGTACGACTTCCCGGACTTGGGCTCGACGGTCAGGCCGTCGTACTCGAAGCCCTCGTTCTTCTCGTCGTAGTACCAGCTCCACTGGGAGTCCCGCACGCCGTAGACGGTCGGGGTGAACAGGCCCTTCGCGCCCCAGCGGGAGCTGTGGTTGTACACGACGTCCTGGTAGATCTTCATGCCCTTGGCGTGGGCCGCGTTGATCAGATCCTGGTAGGAGGCGCCGGCCGACTCCAGCCGCGGGTCGACCTTGTAGAAGTCGTAGCCGTGATAGCCGTGGTAGTCGTAGTCCGAGCGGTTGAGGACGACCGGGGTGATCCAGATGGCCGAGAATCCGAGCGCCTTGATGTATTCGAGCTTGTCGACGAGACCCTTGAAGTCCCCGCGGAACATGGGGTCGTTGTTGGCCGCGTTGCCCGACTTGACGTCCTGGCTGCCGCCGCGGTTGTTGGAGCTGTCGCCGTCGTAGAAGCGGGCGGTGAGGACGAAGTAGATCGGGTCCTTGCGCGGGTCGGTGCCGAGCGGGGTCCCGGAGGCCGGGGCGGGGGCCTTCTCCCCGGTCGTGACGGTGGCCCCGGCGGAGGCGGGAGAGGTGTTTCCGGCCGCGTCGACGGCCTTCACCGTGTAGGTGTAGCTGGTCTTCTCCTCGAGTCCCGTGTCGGAGTACACCGTCGAGCCGACGTCGGTGACGACGGTTCCCTTCGTGCCGCCGGTCCGCGTGAGCTGGTATTTCGTCACGGCGGTGTCGTCGGTCGCCGGGTCCCAGCTCACCACCACCGAGGTGTTGGTGGCGGTCGCCGTGACCTTCGTGGGCGCGGTCGGCGCCTCGGTGTCGGGCTCTTCGGCGGCGCACGGGTCCTTGGCGCCGGCGGTGACGGTCCGGTCCTTCACGGTCGTGGTGCCGGCCGGGATCGTGTAGTCGGCGCTGTTGTTGTTGTCCCAGACGCCGTTGCCGTTGTTGAAGGCCGCCTTGAGCGAGGCCGCCGTACCGATGTCGAGGGTCTTCTTCCACCAGCCGGTGCAGGCGGTCTCCATGCCGACGCCGGGGGCCGTCGTCCAGGAGCCGCCCGTGGGGGCGTAGTGGATGTTGGCCGTGGTCCAGCCGGACGTGGCGGTCGAGTAGTAGACCGTGGCCTGGTTGCCGCTGCCCGTGCCGGTGTCGGCACACGGGTCGCTGTGGGCGATCACTCCGTCCTTGACGGTGATGGCGCCGGTGCCCAGCGCGTAGTTGCTGCCGCCGTTGTTGTCCCAGGTGCCGCTTCCGTTGTTGAAGGTGGCCTGCAGTCCGGCGGCGGAGCCGAGGTCGACGGTCTTCTTCACCCAGTCCGTGCAGGCCGCTTCCATCCGGACGCCGGGCACGGTGGTCCAGGAGCCGCCGTCCGGGGCGTAGTGCAGGTATGTGGTGGGCCAGTTCTTGCTCTTCGTGTAGTAGAAGACGGTCGCCGTGGTGGAGGTGGCGGCCGTGCTCTCCATGGGGACGGAGGCCGCGTCCGGCGGGGTCAGTCCGAACAGTCCGGTCACCGCGACGAGCGCCACCAGCGGTCTTAGCGGCGGTCGTTGGGGTCTGCGTCTCATGGGGCGTCTCCAATGCGGGTCCGGGGAGGGGGAGTTGCATTGCAAGAGGAACCGGCAAGTTCCTGAAAGCCCTTGCGGAGCCGGAAGCTACAGGTACATGACAGCGACGTAAAGAGATCTCGCAACGACCGCAACGCGGAGCGAAATCGGAGCAGGAGTGGTACTGGTCGCCCACGCGCGTACCGAGGACGGCCCGGCCGCTCACGACGGCCGAAGGGGGTGAGCCGAGGCTCCCCGGTCCTGCGCAGGTCAAGATTCGCCCGGGCGGAGGCAATCCCGGCGACACGCGGTGAGAAGCTGTGGCCGAACCGGCGTATTCAAGGCGGAGGGGCATCAGCAGCCCGAGCCCGAGCCCTTCCCCGACCGGAGGTACCTCAAGCGTGACCATGACCAAGGCAGCCCCGCCCCCGGTTCACCGGCAGGCCGGGAACGACGGCCAGGGCCGGCAGGACGGAGGCGAACGCCAGGGCCGGCAGGGCTGGAACATCAACTCCCCGCTCGCCCTGACGATGCTCCTGCTGCTGGTCATCGCGTCGCAGGGGCCGATCCGCGGGGCGCTGTCCACACCGGTGATGCAGAGCTGGATGACCGTGTTCGTCGCGGTGGTGGTCCAGGCGCTGCCCTTCCTCGTGCTCGGTGTGCTGCTGTCGGCGGTCATCGCGGTGTTCGTCCCGCCGTCCTTCTTCGCCCGCGCGCTGCCCCGGCGCCCGGCACTCGCGGTGCCGGTCGCCGGAATGGCCGGGGCGATCCTCCCCGGCTGCGAGTGCGCCTCCGTGCCGGTCGCCGGAGCGCTGGTGCGCCGCGGTGTCACTCCGGCGGCGGCCCTGGCCTTCCTGCTGTCCGCCCCGGCGATCAACCCGATCGTGCTGACCGCCACGGCCGTCGCCTTCCCGCGGAACCCGGAGATGGTCCTCGCCCGTTTCGTGGCGAGTCTCCTCGTGGCCTGCACGATGGGCTGGCTGTGGCAGCGTCTCGGCCGCACCGACTGGCTGCGCCCGCCGGGCCGCCCCGCGCACGAAGGCCTCGGCAAGGGGGCGGCGTTCTGGGGCTCGGTGCGGCACGACGTGATGCACGCGGGCGGGTTCCTCGTGCTGGGCGCGATGGCCGCGGCCACCCTCAAGTCCGTCGTCCCGGCGAGCTGGCTGCACGCCGCTGCCGGGAATCCGGTGGTGTCGATCCTCGCCCTGGCGATCCTGGCCGTGCTGCTGTCGATCTGCTCGGAGGCCGACGCGTTCGTGGTCGCCTCGCTGACCCAGTTCTCGCTCACAGCCCGGCTGGCGTTCCTCGTCGTCGGACCGATGATCGACCTGAAGCTCTTCGCCATGCAGGTCGGCACGTTCGGCCGCGGCTTCGCGCTGCGGTTCGCTCCCACCACCTTCGCCCTCGCGATCCTCATGTCCGTTCTCATCGGGGCGGTGCTGCTGTGAACCGGCAGGCACAGGCGGCCGTGCTCTTCCTCGTCGGGGCGGCGGTGCTGCACGCGAGCGTCACGGACCTCTATCTGCGGTACGTCAAGGCCGGTCTGCAGCCCCTGCTGCTCGCGGCCGGTGTGGTGCTGATCGTCACGGCCCTCGCCACGGTCTGGTACGAGGTGCGCGAGCGTCGAACGGCTTCCCTCGACCGTGCCGGCGCCGAGCGGGACGGCGAGCGAGCGCACGGGCGGGAGGACGGGCCCGGGGCCATGGACGCGAACGCAAACGCGGCCGCTGACGGGCACGCGGCCACGGACTCGAACGCGAAGGGGCACGCCGACACGGACGGGCACAGGGCCGCGCCCGGGCACGCAGGCGGGGACGGGCACGGGGAAGATCACGAGGAAGGGCACGGGGAAGGGGAAGGGACTGCGGACCACGCGCACGGTCACGCGCACACGCATCGCGAACCGCGTATCTCGTGGCTCCTCGTCCTCCCGTTGCTCGCCCTCATCCTGGTCGCCCCGCCCGCCCTCGGCTCCTACAGCGCGATGCGCACCGGTACGGCCCTGCAGGCGCCTTTCGGCTACGCCGCGCTGCCCGCCGGCGACCCGGTCCAGCTCGGCCTGGTCGACTACGCGAGCCGGGCGGCGTACGACCACGGCCGTTCCCTCGGCGGCCGGCACGTGAAGATCACCGGCTTCCTCGCACTCGACCACGCCGGTAGGCCCTATCTCGTCCGCATGGCCCTCAACTGCTGCGCGGCAGACGCCCAACCCGTCAAGATCGGCCTGACCGGGCGGATTCCTCCCGTCCTCCGGCCCGACACCTGGCTCGAGGTCACCGGCACCTACACCGGCAAGCGCGCGAAGGACCCGGTCAACGGCGGCATCATCCCGTTCCTCGACGTCAGCGCGGCCAGGCCGGTCGCGTCACCGCGCGATCCGTACGACGAGAGCTGGAACAACTGATCACAAGGGCCGGCGAGGCAGGTCCACGGCGGCCTGTCCCGTCCCAGCGCTCCGCGGCGCCGTCCGGGGCGGGGCCGTCCCGGACGGAGGTGTCGCGGATCGGTCGGCGCCCGGGCCCGACGGGCGTCCGGGGTCGCTCAGGTCGTCGTTGGGTCCGGGACCCGACGGGCGTCAGGTTCGCTCAGGTCGCCGGGTCAGGCAGATAGCTCGCCAGGCCGCGCAGCATGATCTCCAGACCGATGTCGAACCTCTCGTCGGAGGAGTCCGTCACCATCACCCCGGACAGGGCGCGCAGATGGGGGAAGTCCGCCGCGGGCAGGGACGCGAAGTAGTTCTGCATCTCGTCGGCCATCTCACGCCAGTCCGGACGGGCCAGGGAGGAACCGTCAACGCTGTGCTGGGCGGCCCGGTCCTGCCACATGCCCTCCTCCAGGACGAACCCGTCGATGTAGGTGGAGATGAGGTCGCCGGCCTCGGCCGCGATGCGGTCGGGCAGTCCGGCGGTGCGGAACACGGCGAGCAACGCCTCGACGTGCGGCAGCAGTTCGGCGGTGAAGGGGACGTGGGCCATGGAGATCCTGGCCATGTCGCGATGGGACGACAGGCGCTGTCGCCACGAACGGGCGTAGTCCCGCACCTGCTCCCGCCACCGCTCCGGGTCGGGTTCGGGAATCGCGAAGCCGTCGAAGAGCCGGGTGTACATCAGCTCCAGAAGGTCGTCCTTGGAACTGACGTAGGCGTAGAGGGCGGAGACCGTGACACCCAGTTCGGCCGCCACCTGCCGCATCGACAGCCCGTCGAGCCCTTGGCGGTCCAGCACGATGAAGGCGGCCTCGACGACGCGTTCGCGTGACAGCGGTGCGCGGTCGGGGGCGACGCGGGTGCGGACGGGGCGCTCGCGCTCCCAGGGAGACGGCGGAGGTGGTGCGGGGGTGCCGGCGGCCGCGTCGCTCATGAGGACAGTCTAGGCGTCTGGAGAGCGGTGTTCTCTCTGGGTGAGCGGCGTTCACTTCGACCGAACGCGATATATCTTGTCCGGGCCGCCGAGTTGCGCTATATCTTAATGAACGCTGTTCTCTCGGTGAGCACTGTTCTGTTAGATTGAACAGTGTTCTCCATCGTCTGGTCGCCCGTCTCTCGCTCCGTGCCGGCGAGCCGGGCAGTCGCATCCACCCACCGCGCCCGCCGGTCCACACCGCGGCGCGGCCTCTTCACGAGGAGTTCCGATGTCCACCACCGGTGTCGCGTCCGCCGAGACGCCCATCGACTCGCCAGCGCCGTACCGGTGGCGCTGGGCCGCGCTCTTCGTGATCCTGGCGGCCGAGGTGATGGACCTCCTCGACGCCGTCGTCACCAACATCGCCGGTCCCTCCATGCGGGCCGACCTCGGCGGCGGTGCCTCCACCCTGCAGTGGCTCGCCGCCGCCTACACCCTCTCGATGGCCGTCGGGCTCGTCACCGGAGGGCGGCTCGGGGACATTCACGGGCGCCGCAACATGTTCCTGGTGGGAGCCGCCGGCTTCACGCTGGGTTCGCTGCTGTGCGCGATATCCGTGTCGCCCGAGATGCTGATCGGCGCGCGCGTCGTCCAGGGACTGTTCGGCGCGGTGATGCTGCCGCAGGGCCTCGGCATGATCAAGGAGATGTTCCCGCCGAAGGAGTCGCAGAAGGCCTTCGGCATGTTCGGCCCGGTCATGGGTCTGTCCGCGGTCTGCGGGCCGATCCTGGCGGGCTGGCTGGTGGACGCCGACTACTTCGGCACCGGCTGGCGCATGATCTTCCTGATCAACCTGCCGCTGGGTGCCGCGGCGTTCCTCGGTGCCGTGCGCTATCTGCCGAAGAACCGGTCCGACAGCAAGCCACGCCTCGACATCCCCGGCATGCTCCTGGTCTCACTGGCCGCGCTGCTGATCATCTTCCCGCTGGTGCAGGGCCGTGAGTACGACTGGCCCGTGTGGACGTTCCTGATGATGGGCGCCGCGGTGGTCGCCTTCGTCGTCTTCGCCAGGTACGAGTCGCACCGCAGCAAGGCGGGCCGGGACCCGCTGGTCGTTCCCAGCCTCTTCCGCAAGCGTGGCTTCAGCGGCGGCATGATCCTCGGGCTGGTCTTCTTCTCGACCATGCAGGGCTTCATGCTGGTCTTCAACCTCTACACCCAGATCGGCCTCGGCTACTCGCCGCTCAAGGCGGGACTGGTGATGGTGCCCTGGTCGGGCGGCATGATCGTCGGCTTCGGCGTAGCGCAGGGGGTGGTCCGGTTCGGACGCGCCGTGCTTCAGGCGGGCGCGCTCGTCATGGCGGTCGGCGTGTTCGGCGTGTGGCTGACCCTCGACCAGGTGGGAGCCGGTGTCGGCCCCTGGCAGCTCCTGCCGTCGCTGCTCGTCACCGGCATCGGGATGGGCCTGCTCATGGCGCCCTTCTTCGACATCGTGCTCGCCAGCGTCGAGCAGCACGAGACGGGTTCGGCGTCCGGCACGATGACCGCGGTGCAGCAGCTCGGCGGCGCCTTCGGCGTGGCCATCCTCGGCACCGTGTTCTTCGGTCTGCTGGGCGGCGGGATCGCCACCGCCGTCGACCACCGCTCGGACGGCCTGCGGGGGCAGCTGGCCGCCGCGCACGTCTCGCCCGCGGCTCAGGAGCGAGTCGTGGCGGACCTGCGTACGTGCGCCTCGGACCGCGCCGTCGCCAAGGATCCTGCCGCGACCCCGGCGTCCTGCGCGCGCCTGGAGAAGGACACCCGGTCCGCCGCGACCTCGCCTCAGGCCGGCGCCCGTATCTCCGCCGCGCTGGGGGCCACCGCGTCGTCCGCCTTCCAGAGCGGGTTCGGCTCCGTCATGAAGACGCTGCTCTGGATCGTCGACGGCATGCTCGCCCTGACCTTCCTCCTCGCGTTCCTCCTGCCCCGCCACGCGCGCCCCGAGGAATCCACCGGGCACTGAGCCCCGGCAGCGCCGACATCGGCGAACAGGACGGCCGGACACCCCCGAGCGGGTGCCCGGTCGTCCCGTCCCTCCAGCAGCGCCACCTCAGCGGGGGTGAGCGGCATCCGCGATGGCACCCGTACCAGCTACGGGCCGGTATCCCTGGTGGGCACCCGGGCCGGGCCGCGGGGCGGGAAGCGCGTACCGTGCGGTCGGGTGGAGACGCGCGTAGCGGCGACAGGCGGACGCCGGTCCCTCGTCCACGCGGCGCTCCTCACCCGGCGCACCCGCCGTCACACGCACGAACAGCCCGACCCGCCCGAACAGCCCGACCGGCCCACTCCCCGACCCGTTCCGTCCCGGAAGGACGAGCCCCGTGCTCACGTCGTACGCAGCCCACTTCGACACGCCCGCCGGGTACCTCGACTTCGCACGGCTCGGTCCGCCGTCGCGGGATGCCGTGGCCGCCACCGCGCGCGCCATGGAGGAATCCGCCCGCGCCGATCACACCACCGTGGACGGCCTGATGCGCGCGGAGTCGGCCGCACGGGACGCGGCAGCCCGCCTCGCGGGCACCGACGCCCGGCACACCGTGCTGCTCCCGAACGCGTCCACCGGCCTCTTCCACGCCGCTCTCGGCATCCGGGAGGGTGTGGTCCTCGCGCCGAGCACCGATTTCCCGGCCAACCACTATCCGTGGCGCCGCACCGCTGACCTGGGCCGGGCCACACCGCGCTGGCTCGAGCCGGCACCCGGCAGCGGGGTCACGCCCGACCTGGTCCGTTCCGCGCTGACCGACGACGTGGTCGCCGTGTCCGTCAGCGCCGTGGACTTCCGCACCGGTTTCCGCGCCGACCTGGCGGCGCTGCGCGAGGCGATCGGGACCGGACCGGCTGCTGATCGTGGACGCCATTCAGGCGTTCGGTGTTGCCGGGATGTCCTGGGACGCGGCCGACGTCGTGGTGGCGGGCGGTCAGAAATGGCTGCGCGCGGGATGGGCCACCGGCTTCGCGGCCCTGTCCGACCGCGCGCTGGAGTCTCTCGAGCCGGTCCTCACCGGCTGGACGGGCGTCGAGGACGTCGGCCTTTTCGACGGAGCGGAGCACCCGCCCGCCGCGGACGCGCAACGCTGGTCGATCACCAATCTCAGCCCGGTGACGGCCGCCGCGTTCGCGGCCGCGCTGGACCTCGTCGAGCGGCACACCGTCGCGGCGATCGAGGCCGCCATCGGCACGCGGATCGCCGAACTCACCGAGGTCGTCAAGAGGCACGGCGGCCGCGTCCTCTCCCCCACCGACCCGGCGCGCCGCGCGGGCATCCTCTCCTTCACGATGCCGGACCACGATCCGTCCGTCGTCGCGAAGGCGCTGCACACCGAGGGGGTCACACCGACGGTGCGCACCGACTCACTCAGGTTCTCCCCACATGCCTCGACCCCGCCGGAGGTGTCCGAACGGGTGGCGGCGGCGCTGTCGTCCCTGGGGAACTGAGCCAGTCGGTCCATGAACCTGAGACGTCTCCGTCCCGGTTCTGCGCGGCCCTTCCGAGCGCGCTTACGCGGCACGTCGAAAAGCGACCCCGGGGCAGGCGTTTCCACGGCAGATCTACTCAGCCGCACCCGCCCCACATGACGATGTTTCCCGGTATGCGTAATACTCGCCCAATGGATTCAGGCGTTACGACCCGGAGTGGGCCCACCACGATACGCAGGGCCGTCGCGCGCGACGCCAAACGGCTCACTCGGCTCGTGCGTGGTTCACGCGCCTACGAAGGGCAGTACTCGGCCATGGTCGCGGGCTACCGGGTCGGTCCCGACTACATCGAGACCCACCGCGTCTTCGTGGCCGTCGCCGCCGACGGGCACGAAAACCGTGTCCTCGGGTTCTACTCGCTCGTCCTCGTCCCACCGGAGCTCGACCTGCTGTTCGTCGCCGATGAAGCGCAAGGACGTGGCATCGGACGGCTGCTCGTCGCGCACATGCAGGCCGAGGCGCGCGCCGCCGGGCTCGACCACGTCCGGGTGGTGTCCCACCCTCCCGCCGAGGGCTTCTACCGCAGCGTGGGCGCGGTGCACACCGGGACCGCGTCCGCGAACCCACCCGCCGTGATGTGGGACCGTCCCGTGCTCGAGTTCCGCATCCCGCCTGACGTGGCCAGGGCACCCGGCGAGATCCGCCAGAGCCCTCGGAGCCGGTGAACCAGGCACTGCCGGAAGGTGCGAGCCACGCCGGCGCCCGGTGGTCGTCGCATCCTGGCGGGCGACGCCCGCGGCAAGGTGAGCACGGCCCCACCGGTCGCGGCACTCCCTCACGGTCAGCGTTCACCGCGCGATCTGCTGGTGTGGGCGAAGCGACCCGCGGTGTTATTCAATGAGGTGTGCGGTCAGGGATCTCGGTGCCCCGACGCACGGGTCGAGTACAGCCCCGGCGCTGCGCCGGGGATTGCTGAGAGAGCCGCATGGACTCCACACCCTCCCCCTCGCCCTCTTCACCGTTTGACCTGGTCAGCAGTGCCCTGGGGCGCTACATCCCGCGCGGCGGAGCGGCAGTGAACGCTCAGGGCGACCGCACCACCCGCCAACGCGTACCCGACAACCCGGCAGCCGACCGTCAGGATCAGATTCTCGGCGTGCTCAACCTGGACAGGGATCTGAGAATCACCCGCTGCAATCTGGACGCTCCCGTATTCGCGGGTCTGGACGCCGTGGCCGGGAGTCCCTTCGCCGATCTCCTGCCCGCCGGGGACGTACCGACGGTCACACGGCGGTTGCGGCAGGTCCTGGAGATCGGTGAGGCGCACGTCGCCCGGATCCAGCGCCTGCGGCGCGGCGACGGGTCGGAGCTGGTGGTCTCGCTGAGCATCCTGCCCGCCGCGGCACCTCAGGAGGGCTTGACCGTCTCCGTGATCGCCATGGCCAGGAGGCTGCACCTGTACGCCGCCGAGACCGCGATCGGCACCTCGCTGGACATCGGCGAGACCGCACAGTCGCTGGCGGAGTCCCTGCTGGCTTGGGGAGACGTGGCCGCCGTCGACCTCGACTTCGCCGTGTGGACGGGCGAGGGAGTCACCGAGCAGGCACAGGGGCGCATCCGGCTACGGCGGGCAGCCCTGGTGCCGGACCGGGCGTGGCCCGAGGGTTACGTGACTCCGGGCGGCGATCTTCCGAGCGACGCGAGTCGCCTGCTGGCACAGGCGGTACGGCGGGACGATGCCCCGCAGCCCATCGTCATACCCGACCGGGAGGCGGTCGAGCGGCTTCTCGGCAGTCAGCGAGTGATCCGTGCCCTGGTGCCCGGTGACCGGTCGGCGAGTGTGGCGTGCGTACCGCTGGTCCTGGACGGCGCGCCACCCGTCGTGCTGGGCGTGGCGGAGATCTGGCGGCGGGCGGACCGCCCCTTCCGCGACAGCGAGTTGTTCGACCTGCAGGAACTGGTGGCCAGGACCGCCCATCACGTCGACCTGGCCCGTCAACACCAGCGCGAGCACACCCAGGTGCTGGCGTTGCAGCGCCGGCTGCTGCCCCGGACCGGCGGCCGCACCATCGAGATCGCCAGCGTCTACCAGCCCGCCACCCCCGACAGCGCGGGCGTCGGCGGCGACTGGGTGAACAGTTTTCCGCTGCCGGACGGCCGTACCGCGTTGGTAGTCGGTGACGTCGTCGGGCACGGCCTGGGAGCCGCGGCAACCATGGGCCAGCTGAGCATGGAGGCCCGCGCGCTGCTGTCCGCGGGGCTGGCACCCGACGAGGTGCTGGAGCACCTGGACGAGACCGTGACGCTGCTGGACGACGCGGAGTCCGGGCTGGCGGCCGGCTACAGCGCCCTCGGCTCCACCTGTTGCATCGCCCTCTACGACCCGGTCAGCCACCACGTGGCCCTCTCCAGCGCGGGCCACCTCCCACCGGTCCTGGTGCTTCCGAACGGGCACGCAGGCCCGCTCGCTGTCCGCCCTCACCCCGGCCTGGGCGCCGAGTTCGCGCTGCGGGAGCCGTTCGACGTGCACACGTTCGGCGCGCCCCCGGGCTCCCTGCTCGCCCTCTACACCGACGGCCTGGTGGAGGATCCGGCCCTGTCGATCGACGAGGGCATCAGCAGGCTGGCCGATGCCGTGTCCTCGGTGCACCCCTGGGATGCCCTGCAGCAGGCCGCACGGCACGTCGTCTCCGCGCTGGCGCCCGTGCGCCAGCGCGACGACGTGACCCTGCTGCTCGCGCGCATGATCGGCTACCACAAGGGGGACACCGCGACCTGGCGGCTTCCCGCTCGCGACGACGCGCCCGCCCGTGCCCGCGCGCACGTCTCCGCACTGCTGCGGCAATGGCACACCAGGAGCGACACCCAGGACGACGTGCCGCTGCTGGTCAGCGAGCTGGTCACGAACGCGGTGCGCTTTGCCGCCGGTCCCATCACGATACGGCTGATCAGGGCCGGTGGTGGCCACGGCCTGCTGTGCGAGGTGGGCGACACCGGCAACGGCAGGCCTCGTCTGAGCCGGGGCGGCCTCCTCGACGACGGCGGGCGTGGCCTGCACATCGTGCACCGGCTCACCACCCGGTGGGGGGTGCGGTGGACGGACACCGGCAAGGTGGTCTGGGCGGAAGTCGCACGATGAAGCGGCTGCGGGGCGCGGCCGGGCGTACGCGAGTGAGCGCGGCGAGGGCAGCGGCGGCGTGCGCGTCAGCCGGCGCCACCGACGGTACGGACGGCGCCCTCAGCGGTACCGGTGGCGTGACCGGTGATGCGGGCGGCCCGTTCGCTGCTACGGGTGGCGCGGGCTCGCACTACAGCCACTCCCCTTCCAGGGCGGTTGCGGTGAGGCCCGGTGCCGCCGCGTACAGGACGGCGCGACTGCCCGACTTCTGTCCGGCGTCGTGCGCCCGCCTCAGGATGTCGAACACGGCGGCGCCTCCGCGGTTGCCGCTGGTGTAGCTGTCCCGGCTGTAGTCCAGCAGCCCGGACGGCCACGCGTCGGGCATCGTCTGCTCCATGTACTCCAGCACCCGGGTCCCGCCGGGGTGCGCGAGCAGCACGTCGGGGTGCCAGGAGTCGGGGTCGTCCTGGTAACGGAGGCGCAGCCACTCCCACATCGCGGTGACCGTCTCCTGTACGGCGCGCGGCCCGCGCCGGTCCATCACGAAGTGGGTGCCGTCCGCCCGCGTTTCCAGGCAGTGCAGGTCTTGGGTGTCGGGCACGGTGTGGTGCCAGGCCGCGTCCAGCCGCAGCACCGACTCGCGCCTCGGGCGGCCCGTGACCACCGCGGCGACCGCGGTGTCCGCGAACAGCAACCGGACGATCAGGGACTCGAGGGTGTCGTCCGCGGGCTGGTAGGTCGTGCTCAGCGCCTCCGCGATCACGACCAGGACCACCCGATCGGGGTCCGCGGCCACGAGATCAGCCGCCAGGGCCAGGGAGCGGGTCCCCGCGACACAGGCCCACTGCGTGGCCGGCAGCAGCATCACGTCGTTGCGGAGCGCAAGCTTGTTGGCCAGGGCGATGTCCAGACCGGGCAGCGCCGGGGTGGTGGAGTGACTGGTGATCAGGCAGTCGATGTCTGCGGCGTCGAGCCCGGCGATCTGCAGGGCCCCGCGCGCCGCACGCTCCCCGTAGGACTGCACGGCCTCCCAGGCCGGCGCGGTGCGCTCCTGGACGGTCTGCGGCGCGGGTATCGCCTCGAGGGCGGCGATCACGCGGTCCACGTCCTGCTGGGTGAACCCGTCGCGTGCCAGCGCTTCTTGGGCGGTCCCGATGCCGACAGCCTGCAGGCCGCTGCCGTCGCCGGGCGCGACGGCGGTCTCCAGCGGCAGCATCCACCCGCGGGTCTCGATGCCCGTACTGGCCGCGATGCCGTCGATCCGCGGCGCCCACGCCGCATGCGGGTGCCGGTCGCGCACCTCGGCCACGATCTGGCTGGTCTCCACGGCGTGCTCGCCGTGGATCACGGCAGGAGGACAGAGGTAAGCGGCCATGATGGGCACCTTTCCAGGGGAACAAGGAGGAACGTCACGAGGGCTGCGTCATGGGCCGCTTTGGAACGTCGCGCCCATGCCGATGGGCTCCACTTCGGGAGTCGCTGTGCAGGTCGAGCATGGACGCGAAAGGGACATTTCCGCTGTGACTAACCCAACTTGGGCGGGCTTTGGAGGGCGTGATACGGCACACACCGCTGAAACAGAGAGGCCATCAGAGCGGTTCCACAGGTCTTGACCGACTCACCGTCAGCCGGGGGGTTGCCTGGTCCGGGCGCGCACCGCCGGCGGGCTGGTGCCGGCGCCCGCCGTGACGGTCCCGCGGAGGCGGCCCTGCCGGAGGCCACCCGGCTGATGACGCGACACGGCATCGGACGACTCCCAGTGGTCGACACAAAAGACCGGCTCGTCGACATCGTCACCGCCGCGACCTGCTCCAGGTCTTCCTGCGCCAGGCCGAGGAGATCCTGCAGGCCGCGCAACGTGAGGTGTGACGACGCGCTCCGGCCCAGCCCGCAGATCTCCGAAGTCGCCGTCCACGACGGTGCGGTCACGCTCACCGGGCAGTTGGAAGCCGACACAGCGCCGCCGTCGCGGTGGGTCCGACGCGCCCGCTGGACGGTTTCGTCGACGTCGTGGACGACCTCACCTACCGCTTCGACGACAGGCACACACAGGCCACCGGACGACCGAACACGGAATGGCCGACGACTGGCTGCGCGGGGCATGAGCCCACGGCCCCACCTACTGTCGGCCGGCCTCTCGGCCACAGGGGCAAAGGCCCTCGGACATGGTCGAGATGGCCCACCGATCGAGGTCGGTCGCCCGCCCAGCTGCTGGTCCGGCTCGCTCCCAGGACCCGGCCGGTGTCCAGCAGGAGCTACGAGCACACCTGGCCGCCTGTCAGGCTGTGCCTCGGACCATGGCGGAGTTTGCCGGATCGAGGCCCGGAACCGACCCGCCCGCACCTCGTTCACCGTCACCCTGGAATCCGCCAAGGACCAGGTCATCGCCGCTGCGGGCGTGCTGCCTGACGGAGAACCAGGCCGGATTGGAGAGGCGGTTCCGGAGAACCTGCTGCCGTCGCGTCGGCCGCGAATCGCCCCGCGCCGCGCCAAGTGCCCGACCTCCCGGTACGCGTCACCGCCGGACCAGGCCCAGGTCCTCGGCGCGGCCCGCATCAGCGTCGTGACCATCACCGTGGACCAGAGTCAACAGGCCCCGGTGGGTCGACGTGAGCGGACGCTGCGGTTGATGCGGACCGACCCGGCACGTTCCTGGCGCGCCTGCGAGATCGCCCTGGGGATCGGCTTGGACGACGAACGCGGACTACGTGCCGAACTCGGCCGGTGGGTCCACGGGGGCATCCTCCGCAGGATCGCCTGGGGCGTCTGCGCGCTTGACGACGAGTGAAACGTCCGGCTGCCGGCACGACCCCGTCTCCGGGGCGCTGACAACCGTGAACTCGCCTTGACTACGCGGCCTTGGAAGTACCCCGCCGAGTTGCGTGAGCGAGCCGTCCGCGACCAGGGTGAGCGGCCCGACTGCTGACCACTGCAGAGAGTCGAACTGCTGCGAGGCCACCGCAGTGGCCTCGCCGACCGTTACAGCGCGGCCCCGCTCCCGGCGGCCGTCATGCCAGCTCCAGGACGAGCTTGCCGACGTTCTCGCCACGGAAGAGCATCTGCAACGTCTCGGGGAAGTCGTCCACGCTCCCGCTCACGACGTGTTCCTTGACTTTGATGCGGCCGTCGGCGATCCAGGCGGAGATGTCCTGCGCGGCCTGTGGGTAGCGCTCGGCATGGTCGAAGACGACGAATCCCTCCATCCGGGCGCGGCGCACCAGAAGGGACAGGTAGTTCGAGGGGCCCTTGACCGGGGTGGCGTTGTTGTACTGACTGATCGCACCGCAGACCACGACGCGCGCGTGCATCGCCAGGCGGGTCAGGGCGGCGTCGAGGATGTCGCCGCCCACGTTGTCGAAGTAGACGTCGATGCCGTCGGGGGCGTGCCGGCGCAGCGCCTTCCTGACGTCCTCGGCGCGGTAGTCGATCGCCGCGTCGAATCCCAGTTCGTCGGTGAGCAACGCGCACTTCTCCGGCCCTCCGGCGATGCCCACGACCCGGCAGCCCTTGGCCTTCGCGATCTGCCCCGCGATGGTGCCGACGGCGCCGGCCGCCCCCGACACCACGACGGTCTCGCCGTCCTTCAGTGCCCCTACGTCCAGCAGGCCGAAGTAGGCGGTCATCCCGGGCATGCCCAGTGCGCCCAGATACGTCGAGGGCGGGGCGAGGGAGGTGTCGATCTTCATGGCGCCCTTGCCGTCGGAGATCACGTACTCCTGGACGCCGAAGGTCCCGACCACGTGATCGCCCGGCTGGAAGTCGGGGTGGTTGGAGGCGGTGACCTCGATGACCGATCCGGCGCGCATCACCTCACCGATGGCCACCGGCGGCAGATACGAGGGACGGTCGTCCAGCCAGCCCCGCATCGCCGGGTCCAGGGAAATGACGCGCGTGCGGCCCGCGAACCGGCCCGGGCCCGGTTCATCGACGGGCCCCGCACAGTGCTCCCAGTCATGGGGGTCGACCTCGCCCACGGGGCGGGCTGCCAGACGGATCTGGCGGTTGGTCGCGGACATCGCGCCTCCTGTCGTCGCTTCTCCCCCCGACCATACCGACCAGTAGGTACGTCGACTGCCGTGACATTCACCACAGACCACTCCGCCCCTCAGGTGTCTATGGTGCGCAGGCCGTCGAGCCGTCGACCGGCAGCGACCTGTTCGGATGTTACGTCGATCCCAAATCGTGACGCTCCACAGGCCTATCCGGCATACCAACCAGTCGGTATCGTGCGCCGCCACACCCCTCCCCCAGCCCTCCACGGAACCGAGCCGAGCCGGAAGGCCACGCGATGACATATCCCCATGACGACCGCTACCCGCAGCAGGAATGGCCGCAGCCGCGGACCGAGCCGTACGGCCGTGCCCCTCGGTACGAGTCGTACGGGCGGGATCCGGGGCAGGAGCCCTTCCCGTCCGGATACGACGACGCTCCGTACGACTGGTACGGGCAAGCCGCCCGGCAGGAATCGTACGCGGACGAGACGCACCAGCACGGCGCCGACCTCGCCGCCCTTCGCTCGGCCTACCGTGTGCTCCGCCGGGTCTCCACGATCACCGCGCTCGGCTCCTTCGTGGTGTACGTGGTGCTGTCCTGCTACGCACCGGAGCTGATGGGGGCCAGGATCACCGGGGAGCTGAGCCTGGGAATGGCCCTGGGCATCCTTCAGCTCGTCGTCACCTTCGCGGCGGTCTTCTCGTACGAGCGCAGCGCACAACGCTCGGTGGACCCGTTGGCCCGCGGCGTCAGGGAGCGCGCGGCCGGCCGGCCCGCGGGGGTGGCGAGATGACCGACTTCGACTCCGGGTCGCAGGCCACCGTCCTCGTCCTCTTCACCGCCCTGGTCACCGTCACGCTGCTGATGTGCGTGATGACGGGACCGGACCGCGACGACCTGACGAACTTCTACACCGGCTACCTTTCGCTCACCCCGTTCAAGAACGGCCTGGCCATCGCGGGCGACTACATCTCCGCGGCCACCGTGCTGAGTACCAGCGGCATCATCGCGCTCGCCGGATACGACGGCTATGTCCTCACGGTCAGCACCGCCCTGTCCCTGGTGCTGCTGATGTTCCTGCTGGCCGAACCTCTGCGCAACGCCGGCAGGTTCACCATGGGCGACGTCCTGGCCCGCACCATGCCCGGGCGGGCCGTGCGTATCGCTTCCTGCGTCGTGACGCTTTCGGCGACCCTGCCCTTTCTGGTCGTCCAGCTCTCCGGGGCCGGGTCGCTGCTCACCTTCATCCTGAACATCCCGCACGGGGCCGGCGCCAGGACGGCATGCATCGTCATCGTCGGCAGCCTGATGATCATTTACGCGGCGCTCGGCGGTATGCGGGGAACCGCGCTCCTTCAGATGATCAAGATTGTCATCCTGCTCGGCACCAGCGTCGTCGTCGCCGCCCTGGTCCTGCACCGGTTCGGCTGGAACCCCGGAGAGCTGCTCCGGGCTGCCCAGCACGGCAGCGGCACGGGCCCCGCCTTCCTTCAGCAGGGCCTTCAGCTGGGCACCTCGGCCGGCGACCGACTGGACTTCGCCGGTCTCCAGATCACCGTGGTCCTCGGCGTGGCCTGCCTGCCCCACATCACCATGCGTCTGTTCTCCGCGCAGGACGTACCGGCCGTGCGTCGCTCCATGTCATGGGCCGTCGGCACGGTCACCACCTTCTGCCTGCTCGTGATCATCTTGGGTACGGGCGCGGCAGCTTTGGTGGGATCGCAGTCCATCACTGCGGCCGACCCGCACGGCAGGACGTCGGTGCTCATGCTGTCGCAGGTGCTCGGCGGGGCCCCCGCCTCCGCGGGTGCGACGATTCTCTACTCGGCCGTGGCGGGAATGGTGTTCATCACTCTGCTGTCCTCGGTCGCGGGGATGACCCTGGCCGCGGCCTCGTCGCTCGCCCACGACCTGTTCGCCCATGCGGCGCGACGGGGACAGGTGGAGCCGCATACGGAGATGACGGTGGCGGCGTGGACGAGCGTGGCCGTGGGAACCGTGGCCATCGGGCTCGCCACCGTGGTCCAAAAATGGGACGTCGGCGTGCTGACCACTCTGGCCGTCTGCATCGGGGCATCCGCGGTGGCTCCCGCGCTGACCTACTCCCTGTTCTGGAGAGGTTTCACGCGCACCGGCCTGCTCGCCACCCTCTATGGCGGCGCGGCCTGCGCGATGGTGCTGATGCTCTTTTCCAAGGCCGTCTCGGGCACGCCGTCCGCCGTCTTCCCGAACGCCGACTTCCACTGGTTCCCCATGCAGTCCACCGGACTGGTCTCCATCCCGTTCGGTTACCTGGCGGGCTGGCTGGGCAGCCGTCTGGACCACAGGCGCCGCGCCGCTGACAGCCGGGAGAGCCGACGGCTGTACGAGGACAGCGAGGAACGTCTGCTCGCCGCAGCCGAATAGGCAAGGTGCCGGGGGCGGACCGGGCAGGCGGCCTCGCTGCCGCCGCGGTCCGCCCAGGGGCACAAGGCCCCGCACGCACGGGGCCCCATGGCAGCGGTACGCCGACACGCGCGCCATTGTGTGAGGCGGCGACCGCAACGGCCGGCGACGGTCAGGTGAACGTGCCGGCCAGTGGTTGTTCGGTCCACACCGTTTTGCCTTCGCGGGTGTAGCGAGTGCCCCAGCGTTCGGCCATCTGGGCCACCAGGAACAGGCCGCGCCCGCCCTCGTCGGTGGTACGGGCCCGGCGCAGGTGTGGTGCGGTGTGGCTGGTGTCGCTGACCTCACACACCAGAAACCGTTCGCGGATCAGCCGCAGGGTCGCAGGGCCACTGGCGTAACGGTAGGCGTTGGTGACCAGTTCGCTGGCAATCAACTCGGTGCTGAACGCCAAGTGCTCCAGGCCCCATTCGGTCAGCTTGGCCGAGGTCAATGCCCGAGCCCGGGCGGCGCCGGCAGGCTCCAGCGTCAGCTGCCAGGAGGCGACATCCTCCGGTGGCAGCATGCGGGTGCGGGCGATCAGCAACGCGATGTCGTCGCTGGGGTGTGCGGGCACGAGCGAGTCGACCACGGCTTGGCATGTCCGTTCCAGCTCGTCCGCAGGGCGGGTGAGCGCTGCGCACAGCTTGCTCAGGCCGATGTCCGCGTCGATGTTGCGTTCGCCGATGATTCCGTTGGTGTACAGGCACAGCAGGCTTCCCGCGGCCAGGTCGATCTCCCGGGCCTCGAACGGCAGGCCGCCCAGGCCGAGGGGTGGGCCTGCGGGCAGGTCGAGCAGGGCCGACTGCCCATCCGGACCGGTCACCACCGGCGGCGGGTGGCCGGCGCGGGCCACGGAGCACCGACGGGAGACAGGGTCGTACACGGCGTACAGGCAGGTGGCACCGACGACCTGCTCGCCCACGGGCCGTTCGCCGGTTGCTTCCTGTTCGGCCGCCAGCAGGGTGACCAGGTCGTCCAGGCGGGAGAGAACCTCGTCCGGTTCCAGGTCGAGGCTGGCGAGCGTGTGTACGGCGGTACGCAGCCGTCCCATCGTGGCAGCGGCGTGGATGCCGCGTCCCACCACGTCGCCGACGACGAGGGCGACCCGAGCCCCGGACAGGGGAATGACGTCGAACCAGTCGCCGCCCAGGCCCGGGGCCGCGCTGGCCGGCAGGTAGCGCAGGGCCACCTCGACGGCCGACTGGTCCGGAACCGTCCGGGGCAGAAGGCTGCTCTGCAGGGTGAATGCGGTCTGCTGCTGCTGGGTGAAGCGCCGGGCGTTGTCGATGGCGACGGCGGCGCGCGAGCCGAGTTCCTGCGCGAGGGTGAGATCGTCCGCCTCGAAGGGATCGGGGCGGCTCGAACGCCACAGGGTCAGCACACCCAGCACCAGGCCACGTGCGGCGAGAGGTACCACGATCAGCGAGTGGGCGCCCAGGTCCGGGACGTGGGCCCCCTGGCGGCTTTCGGTCGAGAACGAGTCGGACGAGAGAACCGGTTCCAGGACGGGCCGCCCTTCGGCCAGGCATCTTGACTGGGGTGTGCCGGGTGTGAACTCCACCGGCGCGCCCTGGCCGTGGGGCGGGCCTGGTTGCCGGGCTCCGATGCCGCGGGCCCCCACTCGAACCACAGGTCCCGCCAGTGCCCGAGCCGGTTCCTCACCGCATGTGACCGGCTGAAGAAGGTCCACCGACGCATGGTCGGCGAGGTGCGGCACCATCACCTCGGCGAGTTCCCGGGCGGTCTCCGCCACGTCGAGCGTGGTTCCGATACGGCTGCCGGCCTGGTCGAGGAGCGCGAGCCGGCGCTGGGCCCGGTGGCGTCCGGTGATGTCCTCGATCATCTCGGCCACGCCCAGGACGCGTCCGGAGGGATCCTCCATCCGGAAGGCCGAGACCAACGCGACCCGCTCTCGTGCCGGATCCGCCTCGAGGCGAGCGAACTGCTCGGAGTAGATCAACGGTCTGCCGGTCTCCATCACCTGACGCACACGGTCCACGGCCCTGCGCGCGTCGTCGGGAAGGAGCATGTAGCCGGTCGGCAGACCTCGAAAATCCGCTGCCGGGACGCCGGTGAAGCGTTCGACGGCACGGTTGACCCGGAGAACTTTCAGGTCGGGGCCGTGGACGACGAGGCCGATCGGGCACTGGTGGTACAACCCGTCGAGAATCGCGCGGTCCCTTTGCCAGTCCAGGACGTCGGCCGCGAGTGCCCCGGCGACAAGCCACTCACGGACTCTGTCGTCGCGGGAGAACGTCTGGGCCCTGAGACCCATCTCCACAAACCGTCCGTCACGGTGCCGCACCTTGAGCACCCCGAACCAGCCGCCGGCTCTCCGGCAGCTCGCCGCGGCCTCCCTGACGGCCGGCAGATCGCGCGGATCGACGAGGACTTCGAAGGCCGGACGACCGATCACGGCTGGGCCCGGATATCCGAGCAGTTCCTCGGCCCGCCGGTTCCATCCGACCACGGCGCCCCGGTCGTCGAGCACCGCCAGGGCGGCGAGGCGCGGGGCGAACGGATCGTCGTAGCTTCCGCTGAGCTCCGTCATCCGCATCTCCACAGTCGGCTGACCCGCTGATACGCCTAAGCCTAGTGAACCCGGTGGGGCCGCGCGCGCGCCGACCGCGGCCGGCGCGGGTGATCGCGGCAGGCCCGCCGGGCCGCTGTCGGCGGCCCGCGGGCACCGAGCCTGGTGTGGCTCCTTCGCGTCCGCTGGACAGCGAGGGCCTCCTCCACGGCCGGCGGCCCGGTCCCGCGCCGCCGTACCCGGCAGACGTCGGGTCGTCCACGTACCGGCCGGCACGCACGGCTCCGGGCTCCCGTGACGGGGCGAGGGCGGTCCCAGGCGTCGGGGGCCTCGACGCGGACCGCCCCCGCCGGCTCACTTCGCCGCCGGGCCGAACTCCTTGCGGGTGTCGACCGGCTTGCCGAACAGCTGCCACCGCTCGCCCTTGAACCGCATCAACTGCATCGTCTCCAGCGGGAAAGCGTCACCGTGCCCGGTGGACATGGTGACCCCGGGCAGCAGCATGCCCACCTTCACATCCTTCAGGCTGCGCACCGCGTCCCGCAGCCCTTCCCTGGTCGGGCACTTCATCGCGTCCAGGGCCTGGTGCAGGCTGGAGGCGACGGCCCAGCCGTAGGCGTTGAACTGGTTGGCCGGGTCGGCGTCGGGTGCGTACGTGTGCAGCGCGTCCTTGTAAGCCTTCATCTCCGGGTCGGCGGCCCACTGCGGGTCGGCGGGGTCCTTGAAGTAGGTGGCCGAGACCACTCCTTGGACGTTCTTGAACCCGACCGGCTTGAGCACGGCGGCGGACGAGGCCACGTTGTTCACGATGTGCAGCGGGTTCCACTTGGTGTTCTTGGCGTCGGCGGCCAGGGCCTGGCTGCCGAACTTGGGGGTGGCGACATCCAGCAGCACGTCCGCCTTGGAGCGTGCGAGGCTCGTCATCTGTGCCGACACGGAGGGGTCGGTGACCTCGTAGCTCTCCTCGGCGACCACCTTGACGCCGCTGCCGGCGACGGCCTTCTTGAACCCGCCGAGCAGGTCCTTTCCGAAGTCGTCGTTCTGGTAGAGGACCGCGACCTTGGCCTTGGGCCTCGCGTCCTTGAGGTACTTGGCGTACACGCGTGCCTCGGCCACGTAGTTGGGCTGCCAGCCGATGGTCCAGGGGTGCTGGTCGCCCGTGCCCCAGGCGGAGGCGCCCGTGGCGACGAAGGGCTGCGGCACCTTCTGCTTGTTGAGGTAGTCCCACACGGCTGCCGTGGACGGGGTGCCCAGGGTCTGGAACACCGCGAAGACCTTCTCCTGCTCGACGAGTCTGCGTGCCTCCTCGACCGCCTTGGGCGGCTGGTAGCCGTCGTCGCGGACGACGAACTCGACCTTGCGGCCGTCTATGCCGCCCTTGTCGTTGACGTGACTGAAGTAGGCGGCCACGCCCTTGCTGATCGTGCCGTACGCGGAGGCAGGTCCCGACAGCGGGTAGATCCCACCCAGCTTGATGGTCTTGTCGGTGATGCCGGTGGTCTGCTGGCCCTTGCACGCGCCACCGGCGGTGGTGTCGTGGGCGTCCTGACCTCGCTGGCTGCTGCAGGCGGTCGCGGTGAGCAGGGCGGCGGTCGCGGCCGCGGCCGCCCGCAGAGCGGTCGTCTTGCGCATGTGGTTCATTCCTTTTCCGTGCGGGGCGGTGCGCCCACGGGTTCGGCGTCGACAACTGCGGGGTCCGCAGGAGTGTGGGTCTCGGAGGGAGCGGACAGTGCCTGGGACTCCGGCTCCGCATCGGGCGCGGATTCGGCCTCTGGCGTCCGGTCGAGGGCAGCGGTGGTGCGAGGCAGGCGACGGGTGACTGCGCCCAGGACATGGGCCGGCAGACCGGCCAGTCCCGTCGGGGCCACGACCATCACCGTGATGATGAGCAGGCCGAACACGACTCCCGGTGCCGCCTCGCTGACGTCCTGGGACACGCTCGGCACGTACATCACGAACGCCGCCCCCAACAGGGGTCCGTACAGCGAGCCGAGACCCCCGACCACCAGGCCGGCCAGCAGGGTGATGGACAGAACGAAGCTGAAGGAGTCGGGCGAGACGAAGCCGATCACCCAGGTGTACAGACACCCCGCGACACCCGCGAACATCGCGCTCCAAGCGAAGGCGAGGGTCTTGTGCAGCGACAGCCGCACGCCCATGACCTCGGCGGCGCTCTCGTTGTCCCGCACGGCCAGCAGTGCCCGGCCGACCCGGGACCGCAGCAGGTTGCGGGCGAGTACCAGGGCCACCGCGGTGACGGCGAGGACGACGAAGTACATCCACTGGTCCTCGGCCAGCCCGCTCCACGCGGGCGGCTGCAGCTTGTTCACGGTCAGCCCCATGGAGCCGCCCGTCACCGGCTCGAGCCGCTTGAGCAGGGGCGGCAGGAACACCGCGAACGAGAGGGTGACCAGGGCCAGGTACAGCCCGCGCAGTCGCAGCGCGGGCACTCCGAACCCGAGGCCCAGCAGGAAGCATCCGGCGGCCGCGGCCGGCAGCGTGGCCAGGTGGCCGGTGTCGTACCGGTCGAGCATGACCGCCGCTGTGTAGGCGCCCGCCGCGAAGAACGCGCCGTGCCCAAGTGAGATCTGCCCGCCGAAGCCGACCAGCAGGTTCAGGCCGGACAGCGCCACGGCGTACAGGAGCACCATGGTCAGCTGGAAGACCTGGAAGGGGGCGAGGTAGAACGGTGCGCCGACGGCGACCGCCGCCGCGACGAGGACGGTGAGCGTGGCCCGCAGCCACCGGACCCGGTCGGTGCCGAGTGCCGCTGTGGTGGTGCTCATGCGCGCTCCACCGCCGCCCGTCCGAAGAGGCCCTGGGGCCGCACCAGCAGCACGGCCAAAATGATCACCAGGGGGACGCCCACCTTCAGATCAGCGCCGATCACGTCCACGTACGCCCCGGTCAGGGTCTCGGCGACACCCACGAACAGGCCGCCGACGACCGCGCCGACCGGACTGTCGAAGCCCCCGAGGGTGGCTGCGGCGAACGCGTAGATCAGCACCCCGCCCATCATGTTGGGCTCCAGGAACAGCACCGGGGCGACGAGCACGCCCGACACAGCGCCGACCGTCGCGGCCAGGCCCCAGCCGAGCATCAGCACCCAGCCCACCCGGATGCCCGACAGCCGGGCGGAGGCCGGATTGCAGGCGACCGCCCGCATCACCAGGCCGATGGAGGTGTGCTGGAACAGCACGTACAGCAGGCCCATCACGACGGCCACCACACCGATGATGCCGAGCGTCGACCAGTCCATACGCACACCGGTCAGGTCGAGTCCGCCGTCGGGGAAGGGCTGCGGGAAGTCCTTCACGGTGAACGACCAGATC
This sequence comes from Streptomyces sp. NPDC005141, assembly GCF_053599975.1. NCBI lineage: Bacteria > Bacillati > Actinomycetota > Actinomycetes > Kitasatosporales > Streptomycetaceae > Streptomyces > Streptomyces sp. NPDC005141. Next base: position 108,063 of record NZ_JBSFYW010000007.1, read on the forward strand.
AGGCCGGCCAGCGCGTTGACGAAGATGAACAGGCCGACCGTGACGATGACCACCGTCAGCTCGGGCGCGCCCTGTACGGAGCGGATGACGATCCGTTCGAGCAGCATGCCGCCGACGAAGGACACCGCGAGGGTGACCGGCAGTGCCAGCCAGTACGGCATCCCGGACGCCATCAGTTGCCAGGCGACGTACGTCGAGAGCATGGCCAGCTCGCCCTGCGCGAAGTTGACGATCCCCGTGAACCGGTGGATCAGTACCAGGGCCAGCGCCAAGCTGGCGTACACGGCGCCGGAGCCCAGTCCTTCCACCACTTGCTGGAGCAGATCGGTCACGGCGCGCACCCGGCCTTTCGGGAGAGGACGGAGACCCCGAGGTACACCTCGGCGACCTGCCCGTCCTCGCGGATCTGTGCGGCCGGTCCGGACAGCACCAGGCGGCCGGCCTCGAGTACGTGGGCCCTGTGCGCGATATCCAGCGCGAGCTGGGCGTTCTGCTCGACGACGACCACGGTGGTGCGTTCCTCCTCGTTGACGGCACGGACGATCTCGAAGAGCTCGCGGGTGACCAGCGGCGCGAGCCCCAGGGACGGCTCGTCCAGGAGCAGCAGCGAGGGCCGCAGCATCAGCGCCCTGCCGACGGCGAGCATCTGCTGCTCGCCGCCGCTGAGGCTCCCGGCGGCCTGCCGCGACCGCTGGCGCAGCTTGGGGAAGTAGTCGTAGATCCGTTCCAGGTCGGTCGCCACGGCCGCGCGCTCGGTGCGGCCCCGCCTCCGTGGGCCGGTGCGCAGGTGGGCGCCGATGCGCAGGTTCTCCCCGACGGTCAGGTCGTTGAAGGTGCCTCGGCCCTCGGGCACATGCGCCACGCCGAGCCTGGCGGCCTGCTCGGGCGAGCGGCCCAGGAGTTCCGTGCCGTTCAGGGTGACCGAGCCGCGGCCGCGGACCATGCCGCACAGCGCCCGCAGCGTCGTGGTCTTGCCCGCGCCGTTGGGTCCGAGGATCGCGCACACCTCACCTCGGGCGACGGAGAAGTCGAGGCCCTGCAGCACGCGGGCCTGGCCGTATCCGGCGTGCAGGTCGGAGACCTTCAGGAAGTCCCGCCCCTCACCCGCCGCGGCCTCGGTGCTGTCGGTGGTGGGCTCGCTCATGCGGCCACCCCCAGGTACGCCTCGACGACCGCCGGGTCGCGCTGGATCTCTTCCGGCGTGCCCTCGGCGATCTTGCGGCCGAAGTCGAGGCAGACCACCTTGTCGCACAGGCCCATCACGAAGGCCATGTGGTGTTCGACCACCACGAGCGTGAGGTCGAACTCCTGGCGCACCGAGCGGACCAGATCCGCGAATTGGTCCACCTCGCCGTGGCTGAGCCCGTTGACGGGTTCGTCGAGCAACAGCAGCCGGGGCCGTACCGCGAGAGCCCGGGCGAGTTCGACGCGTTTGAGCGTGCCGAACGGCAGTCCGGAGGCGGGATGGTCGGCGACGTCCGCCAGGCCGAGCCGTCGTAGCAAGTCGTCCGCCTGGTCACGCAGTGCCCTCTCCTCCCGCCGGACGCGGGGCAGCCGGAGCGCCGCGGCGAGGTGTCCGGTGCGCCCCCGGCTGTGGGCGCCGACCATGACGTTCTCCCGGACCGTGAGCTGCGGGAACAGGCCCAGGTTCTGGAAGGTGCGGGCGATGCCGCGCCCCGCCACGGCGTGCGGAGGGAGGGCGAGCAGGTCCTCGCCCTCGAACCGCACCTCTCCCCCGTCGGGAGTGCAGCGCCTGGTGAGGCAGTTGAACAAGGTGGTCTTGCCGGCTCCGTTCGGCCCGATGAGCCCTACGGCGGTGCCCGGCTCGACAGTGAAAGCGACACCGTCCAATGCCGTGATCCCGCCGAAGCGCACGGTGATGTCTTCGACCGCGAGCATGAGTGACGCCCCTTTCGAGGTGCTGGGGGGTGGGCGAGCGTCACAGTAGGTGGGGACGTTGCAGGCGCACATTGGGTGTGGGCACCCAACTTCTCGGTGGCCGAACTGTGCGCCGCGCACAAGTGCCGGGAGATGTCTCACGCCGAACCTGTTGACGAAGCACGAGGAGTGCGGCGACGATCGGCGCCATGCCTCGCGGTCCTGCATTGGGCACTCCCCGACTCTCCGAACCGCTCCGCCGGGAGCGGCGGCGGATCCTGTACGCCGTCCACGACCGGGTCGAGGAGGTGGCGGAGACCGCCGTCGATGTGATGCGCACGGAGATCCCGTCGTACGCGCTGCAGGACGAACGGTTCTTCGGCGACGTACGGGACCAGGTGCTCGAGCACTACCGGATGCAGTTGGCGGCGCTGGCCGGCGATCGCGACATGGCTCCCGAGGACCTGCTCTTCAGCCGCGCGGCAGCGCTGCGCCGAGCACGCGCGGGGTTTGCCCTCGAGGACTGGATCAGTGCCTTCCGGGTCGGCCGGCAGGTGCTGTGGGACGCGCTGCTGGACTGCGCGGGCACGTCCGCCGAGGCCCAGCAGGCCGCGCTGTCCCTCGTCACCCCTCTGATGCGGTACGTCGACTACGCCAGCACCCATGCCGCGCAGGCATACGTCGAGTACCAGCAGCACGTGGTGGCGGACGCGGACCGGGAGCGCCGCGATCTTCTGGACCAGCTCCTGGCCGGGGTGGCACCGACGCGCGGTCCGCTGATGGCCGCGGCTCAGGCGTACGGCATCGGACCGCGCTCGCCGATGATGGCGGTCGTGGCGGTGTGCGTCGGCGACACCCGCACCGGCGACCCGACCTCGGCCGAGAACGGGTATGCCGCCAGCGCGTCGATCAGCGTCGCCGGGCCCTGGGCCGGAAGAACTCTGGTCGTCGTGCGCCACGGCGAGGTGGTGGCCGTGCCCGTGGTCCGGGCCGGCATGGACGCAGAGGACATATGCGCCCACTTCGAGACCGTGCAGCGGCGGCTCGCGCGGGCCGGGACCATGCTCTCCATGGGGATCAGTACGGTCGCCCAGGGCACAGGTGAACTGCCGCGTGCATACCAGGAGGCGCGGGCCGCCCTCGACCTGGTGCCGAGCGGGGGCGGGGTGGCAGCGCTGCCGCGGCTGTCCCCGTTCGACTACCTGGCGCTGCGCGCCGACGACCTCGCGCGCCAGTTGGTCGATCCCCGGGTGCGGTTGATGCTGGAGGAGGACCGCAGACGTGGCGACACGCTGGCCGCCACCATACGGGCCTTCGCGGAGGCGGACCTCAACCTGCGGCTGGCCTCCGAGCGCTTGCGGGTGCACCACAACACGGCGCACTACCGGTTGCGCCGGATCGAGGAACGCACCGGCCGCAATCCGCGCCGGATCGCCGACCTCCTGGAACTACTGGTCGCCCTCGCCATCCGCGACGGGGCCGAGGAAGGTGGGGAATGCGAGTGAGCGGCATGGTGGAGTCTGCCGGGACCGAAGCGGCACGTCAGCTGCCCGCCGGGCAGGCGGGCACGGGTCTGCCCGAGGAATACGCCGGGCAGGACGGAAGCCTCCGGCGCAGGCTGCTTGACGCCGCGCTGGAGGTGTTCACCGAGCGCGGTTACGCCGACGCCGGTCTCACCGAGATCGCGACGCGCTGCGGCATCCCGGTGGGCAGCCTCTTTCAGCACTACGGCGGGAAGCGAGGGCTGTACCTCGCCCTGTGGGAGGAGTTCCGGGAGGAGCAGGAGCGTCTGACCGCGACCACGCTGTCCGCCGAGCGCAACCGTGGCGTGGACGACCCCGTCGCCCTCTTCGTGGCGGGAGCCAGGGCCTACCTGGAGGGCGCCTGGGACCACCGGAGGCTCGGCAGACTCCTCGTGGAAGACGACGGCCCCGCGGGCTTCGACGCGCTGCGCCGCCAGTGGGACCGCGCATGGGTACGGCGCAACGCCCGGCTCCTGGAGATCGACGAGCGGCGACGCGCCGGCCGGGTCCGGGTGAGCGTGCTGACCACCGTCATCGGAGGGACGGCGCGCGAGCTGGGCGACTGCGGCGACGAGACGGAAGCCCGGGAGATCGTGGACGAGGTGTGCGGCATCCTGATCCACCTGTCGGCAGCGCCCCGCTGAAACGCCCGGCGCCGGGCTGAGGGGACAGGACCGGCCCCAGCACGACGACGCCTCACTCCCCGGACACCCCGCGCCGAGCGCCGCCTCAGGGCAACAGCGGGCACGGGGGTGTACGCCTCGGCGTCGATCACGACGCTGTCCAGGCCAGGACCTGTCCGGCCGTTGCAGGAAAGGGACGGCGCCTGTCCAGCGCTGCGTCTGCGGCGTGATCGGCCGGCCAGGTCCTGGCTAGACACCGGTGTCGGCTCCCTGCCTGAACGGGAGCGCGTCACCGAGGAGCTGGCCGCCGTCGATCACCATCGTCTCGCCGGTGATCCAACTCGCGGCGTCCGAGACGAGAAAGGCGACCGCCGAGGCGATGTCTGCCGGCTCCCCTATGCGCCCGAGTGCCGTCGCGGCGGACAGGGCCTGCTCATGGTCCTTCCACAGAGCCTCGGCCAGCTTCGTGCGCACCACACCCGGCGCCACCGCGTTGACGCGAACCTTGGGCGAGAGTTCCAGGGCCAGTTGCTTCGTGAGGTGGATCAGTGCGGCCTTCGACGCGTTGTACAACCCGATGTTCGCCTCGAAGGTCATGCCGCCGACCGAGGCTGTGTTGACGACGGCGCCGCCGTGCTCGCCCATCCAGGCCCGCACGGCCAGCCCCGTCCACAGGACAGGAGCCCACACGTTCACGTCGAAGGTCTTGGCGAACCGGACATGGTCCTGGTCGATGACGGGTCCGAAGGCCGGGTTGGTCCCCGCGTTGTTGACGAGGATGTCGAGGCTTCCGAAGCGCTCCAGCGTCAGATCGACACAGCGCCGGGCCGCTTCTTCGTCGACCGCGTGCACACCGACGCCGATCGCCGTGCCCCCGACCTGGGCCGCGGCGGCGTCCGCCGCCTCCTGGGACCGGGAGGTGAGGACGACGTTTCCGCCGGCGGCGGCGATGGCCTGGGCGATCGCCAACCCGATACCGCGGGAGGCGCCCGTGACGACGGCGGTGCGACCGCTGAGGTCCAGCCCTGCCATTTCAGTTCACCCCTGCCTTGTGGCCGCCGGGGGTGTCCGTGCCGCTCGCCGCCGTGGTGGCCCCGTCGCGGTACCGCCGCAGTTCCTGCCTGGCGATGGCCCGCTTGTGGACCTCGTCGGGACCGTCCGCCAGCCGCAGTGTCCGCAGCTGCGCGTACATCATCGCCAACGGGAAGTCCTCGGTGACACCGGCTGCTCCATGCACCTGGATCGCGCGGTCGATGATCTTCAAAGCGATGTTCGGGGCGGCCACCTTGATGGCCGCGATCTCGGTGCGTGCTTCCTTGTTCCCGACCGTGTCCATCAGATACGCGGCCTTGAGCGTGAGCAGCCGGATCATCTCGATGTCGATGCGCGCTTCCGCGATCCAGTCCTGGATGTTGGACCGTTCGGCGACCGGACTACCGAATGTCACCCGCGACTGCGCGCGCCGGCACATCAGCTCCAGCGCCCGCTCGGCCGCGCCGATGGCCCGCATGCAGTGGTGGATACGACCGGGCCCGAGCCGGGCCTGGCTGATCGCGAAACCCTCGCCCTCGCCCTTGAGGAGGTCCTTGACCGGCACCCGTACGTCGGCGAAGTCGATTTCGGCGTGCCCCTCACGGTCCTGGTAGCCGAACACCGGCAGGCCGCGCATCACCGTAATCCCGGGGGCGTCGATGGGGACGACCATCATCGACTGCTGCCTGTGCGGAGCAGCGCCAGGGTCCGTCTTCCCCATGACGATGAGCACCTTGCAGTTGCGGTGCAGGGCATTGGAGGCGAACCACTTACGGCCGTTGAGCACGTACTCGTCGCCGTCGCGCTCCATCCGCAACTCGATGTTGGTGGCGTCGGAGCTGGCGACACGCGGCTCGGTCATCGCGAAGGCCGAGGCCATCGTGCCGTCGAGCAGGGGCTTGAGGTACTTCTCCTTGTGCTCGTCGCTGCCGAACAGCGTGAGCACCTCCATGTTCCCGGTGTCGGGAGCGTTGCAGTTGCACGCTTCGGGGGCGATGTGACTGCGCCCCATGATCTCCGCCAGTGGCGCGTACTCGAGGTTCGTCAGCCCGGGGCCCCACTCCGGGTGCGGGTGAAACAGGTTCCAGAGTCCGCGCCTTCGCGCCTCCGCCTTGAGTTCCTCGATGATCGGCGGGTGGAAGTGCGGGTCACCCGACGCGCGCATCTGCACGTGGTACACCGCCTCAGCGGGGTGGACGTGTGCATCCATGAACTCGAGCAGATCCGCCTGGTATTTCTTGGCGCGATCCCGTATCTCGAACAGGGACATCTGGACTCCTGACGGGTGGGAAGGGAAGTTGCGCTGACGGCGCTTCCCGGATGGACGGCGTGGACTCGCTCCGACACCTCTCGCGCGCTGCCGATGCAGCCGCCACCACCGGTGACGATGGCCGCTCCTTGGGCAACGGTCACAGCGACCCCTCTCGTGACGGGGCGTGCGAAGCCGGGGCACGGCCGCGAGCCGGCGTGACCATGCTCTTGTCGAACTTTATAATTGAATCTGGCGTCAAGTTCAACAGTGAGGGCGCACGGCAGCGCGCGAAGAGGACCGCCCACCTCCCGCGGAGGAGACGACAAAGGGAGACGCGAAATGAGAAGCACCCGGCAAATACCGGGTGCGGTGAGCCAGGCGGTCCAGGCTGCCGGGGTCAGCGGTGGCCGGGGAACCGCAGGGCGTTCGCCCAGAGACGGGTGACCGTGGACACGAGCTCCTCGAAGTCCACCGGTGCACCTTCCTCTTGCCGTTCGCCGACCACGAAGGCGTTGTAGGCCAAGACGCTGACCATGCCCGACAGGGCACGGGAGGCCATCACCGGATCGACCCCACGGTCTGCGACTTCCCGCGCCTGCAGGTCGGCGATGCCGCGGGCATTGCGGCGGATGAACGCGTCAGCGCGCCGCCTTCGGAACTCGCGGAACTCCGGCTCCACTTGTGCGACCTGCTCAAGAAGGGCCATCAGCTTCGCATTCCGCTTGTACGCCTCGAGATACGCGCGGTTGCTCGCCTCGAGTACCGCATAGGGATCGTCGGTACCCTGCACCCGGCCCATGCCGGGGTGCATCATGTCCTCCTGGGCCTCCAGGAGGACGGCGGCGAGCACCTCCTCCTTGTTGGCGAAGTAGGTGTAAAAGGATCCCGCCGCACATTGAGCTTCTTTGGTGATGTCGGTCAGGCGAGTGTCGAGATAGCCGTCCCGTTCGAACACCTTCCGCGCGGCCTTCACCAATGCGGCCCGTGTCCGCGCTCCGCGCTTCGTCGCAGGCGGCTCGCGAAGGTTCGAGAGGGGCGCCATGGGGGGTGCGTACTCGCCGTCGATCTCCTCGGGCGCAGTGGTGTCCATTCCGGAAACGGTACTTGAATCCGACGCCATAGTCACAAACGTGGGACTGACCCCTGGCGCCGCGCAGCGCAATGGTGTCGACAGTGACGGCCCGTGGCGGCACGCAGGATCGACATCGCTGATCGTGGGCGGCGCCTGCCGAGGATGCGAGCAGGTGGCCGTGCGGGTCTCATCCTCGCCGAATCAGCGATCAGGCGGTGATCCCGAAGCGTTCGGCGAGTTGGCGGCGAGTATCGGCGGCGCTGGTGTGCAGTACGCCCCCGATTCCGATCCGTGCCGCTCCGTCGAGGTTCTGCTGCAGATCGTCGATCATGACTGCCTCCTCGGGGTCGATGCCCAGGCGTTCACATGCGATCGCGTAGATCCGCCGGGAGGGCTTGCGGATCCCGACCTCCGCGGAGATCACGACCGCATCGGCAACGGCGGCGAGGTCGACGCCGTCGTAGGTTCCGGTACCGAACGAATTGGACACGAGCGCAACGGGACGGCCGGCGGCTCGAAGATCACCGAGCAGCGCGAGCATGTCCTGGTCGATCGACATGCCCGCCTGCATCCGGGCCGTGAGCCCCTCGGCCGGTACGTCTGCGCCGTGGACGCGGAGGCGTTCGGCGAATCCCTTCTCGAAGCCCTCGGCGTCGAGACGGCCGCACTCGTGATCGGCCAGGAGGGTACGTGATCGCTGGTCCCGGCCGAGGAGGTCAAGCGGCAGGCGCGGATCGCCGCCGAGTGAGGCGCCGAAGTCGGTGAAAGCCTGCAGCACACTGGAGGTGATGACCCCTCCGAAATCCACCAGGATCGCGGTTCGGGGCTTTGCCACCACTTTCGACACGGTCTCCACGCCTCTCTCTCACGGTCGGCCCACTGCCGTGCAATGCGACGGCAGCCACGTTCTCCAGCAGCCACGTTCTCCAGCAGGGATGGGGACCTCAGACGACCTCGAACAGTCCGGCTGCGCCCATTCCGCCGCCGACACACATCGAGATCACCACATACCGAACGCCCCGGCGCTTCCCCTCGACGAGGGCATGCCCCACCAGCCGGGCACCGGTCATTCCGTACGGATGACCGACCGAGATGGCGCCGCCATCGACGTTGAACCGCTCCGGATCGATGTGCAGTTCGTCCCGGCAGTACAACGCCTGGGAGGCGAACGCCTCGTTGAGTTCCCACAGACCGATGTCGTCGATGGTGAGGTTGTGCTGCTTCAGCAGTTTCGGAATGGCGAACACCGGGCCGATGCCCATCTCGTCCGGCCCGCATCCGGCAACGGTCATACCCCGGTAGACACCCAGCGGTTCCAGTCCGCGGCGTTCGGCCTCCCTCGATTCCATCAGCACCGACGCCGAAGCCCCGTCCGACAATTGCGAGGAGTTGCCCGCCGTCACGCTGGAACGCGCGCTCACCCGACCGTCGGGCAGCACCGGGGCCAACCCTGCCAGGCCTTCGAGCGTCGTCGACGCGCGGTTGCCCTCGTCCCGGGCCAGGGTGAACTCCTCGTCCCGCACCTCCCCGGACTGCTTGTCGAGAACCTTCTTGGTGCCGGCGAGCGCGACGATCTCCCGGTCGAACCGGCCGGCCTCCTGCGCCGCCGCGGTGCGCTGCTGTGACACCAGCGCGAACTCGTCCTGACGCTCCCGGCTCACGCCGTAGCGTTCGGCGACGATCTCCGCCGTCTGCAGCATCGGCATGTAGATGCTCGGCTTGTGCTCGACCAGCCAGGGATCCTCCATGCGGTGGGTGTTCATGTGGTCGTTCTGCACCAGGGAGATCGACTCGACACCGCCGCCGACAGCGACCTGCATGCCGTCCGTGACAATCTGCTTGGCGGCCGTCGCCACGGCCATCAGGCCCGACGAGCACTGCCGGTCGATCGTCATCCCCGACACGACGTCCGGAAGTCCGGCACGGAGAGCAGCCTGACGCGCGACATTGAAACCCGAGGCCCCCTGCTGCACGGCGCAGCCGAAGATCACATCCTCGACCTCACCTCCATCGAGCCCGGCGCGTTGCACCGCGTGTGAAAGGGCATGAGCGGCAAGCTCCTGCGCCTGGGTGTCGTTGAACGCGCCGCGGTAAGCCTTTCCGATCGGCGTCCGTGCCGTCGAAACGATGACTGCTTCCCTCATGTCGCCTCACTGTTTCCTGTTGGTCCGGTTCGTCCGGGAGCTTCGGGGCCGGGGTTCCGAGTGCCGTGAGCCGGGCTCGATCGCCGACAGGGGGCGCCGAACGCCAACTGTCGTGCGGAGATGGCTCATTGACCGTCTCCTTGAGCGGCCTTCGACGTGAGTCATGGCCGCAGCGGCGACAGGGAGTCGACCTTCCGATCGTTATAGTTGAATTCGGCGTCATGTTCAATGGCGGGCAGGTCTTGACAGCAGCCGCCATCTCACCTGAAGGCTACCGACCAGTCGGTATGAAGGGGGATCGCGACCTGCCTGAGCCTCTCCACGGGTGCGGGCGTGTTCGACGCGATCGTGGCGGGTCCGCCCGGAGGCCGCCAGGTGCTGCTGCACGGCTTCCCGCAGACGGGGCTGGTCTGGCAACGACAGATCGCGGCTTCGGCCGCGCACGGCTACCGGGTGGTGGCACCCGACCGGCGCGGGTAGTCCCCCGGCGCCCGAACCCAGCGGCCCGAGGACTATCGCATCAGCCTTCTCGTCGACGATGTGATCGCGATCACCGAGGAACTGGGCTGGGCGGCGTTCGACCTGGTCGGCCATGACTGGGGAGGCGCGGTGGCTCGGTGGACCGCTCACTCCCACCCCGGCCGCGTACGCACCCTGACGGTTTCGCACGAGCGGAACGAGCTGGAATCTGCCCAAGAACACCATCTCGACCCCGCACCCCGGCGCTCTGGCCACCACCCTGCGCACCGACCAGGATCAGCGCAAACGCTCGCACTACATGATCGACTGGCGCGAAACACCCACGACCGAAGAGCGCCTGCTCGCCCACGACGCCCAAGAGCTTCGCGACCTCTACGCCGGAAAGACCGCAGGACAGTGAGGGCGTCACGGTCCGCCTGATCGCCGAAACCGTCGGCCGCCACCTGAACGCCCCGGCCGTGAGCATCCCGACCGAGCGGGCAGTGGGTCGGGGGTGAATATGGGGACCACTGTGCAAGAGGTGTGGTCAGTTCCTCGGCGGCGGAGACCTGCCACACGCGTACTGCGCAGCGGCTGTGGGCCGATCAGGTCGAGCGGTACGACAACTCATCCGATCGGAGCTAGGACCTGCGGTATTACCTCATGGGTGGCCATGGAGTCAGCGCGCACCGAGCACCGAAGCTCAACCGTGCTGGTCGGGGGCGGCGGACGGGAGCTCGAGGCAGAGAGGAAGGGCATCTGGAGGCCGCTGGAGGTCACAGCTTGTCGATCTCCCGGGCCTCGAACGGCAGCCCGCCCAGGCTGAGCGGTGGGTCGGCGGGCAGGTCGACGGAGCCACCCGTGCATCCGGAGCGGTCACCACCGGCGGCGGGTGGCCGACGCGAGCCACGGAGCGGCGCCGGGAGACCGGGTCGTACACGGAGTACAGGCAGGTGGCGCCGACGACCTGCTCGCTTACAGACCGTCGGTCGGCCCGAGCATCCACGAGGCTGAGACGGCAGCGCCCTCCAGCGCGGCCAGAACCGCGCCTCGCGGGCCACGTCGTGCGCCGACGCCAGCAGGCGACCCAGCGGGTGGGCACCGCAGCACCCACCTTCGGCCCTCCTGGTCCCGTACCAGTTACGTAGGTCAGACTTGACTGGCCGAGCCCGATCCGGTCAAAGACAGGCGGCCCTGCGAAGTCGACGCCCAGGGTTTTGAAGTCGCAGGTGCTTGCAGATGACATGCGTGGTCATGGATGGGGACCTTGCTGATGTCAGGTTGTGGGCGAGTGAACTGGATGCTGGGCACGAGCGGTTCGTGCACGGGTTCAACCGGTCCGAGCCGCGGAAGTCGGCGCCGGCCTACGGGGCACCACACACCTGCCGGCCATCCAATCCACCAGCCACCACCTGGCTGCCGCGCGCCCCTGGGTGCCCAGCGGGCCGGTGGACGGCGGTGCCGGGCCCACTTGACCTGCGCGGCGGCGGGCGCGACCGAGGCAGCTCAGCCCAGCAGCTCAGCGCTGCCGGCCGGTTCGCGCCGCTCTTGCCCGTTGATGCGGTGCCGTTCGATGGATGAGCGCCGGTACACCTCCTGCCGCACCCGCTGAATCTCGCCGATGGGCCGGTGGTCCTCGCGTGAACGCCACGGCGTGATCGACGTGGCGTCGGCGGCCGCCAGGTTGTCGTACCCGCCGATAGCCTGGCGCGGGAGATCCACCCGGGCGACCGTCACCCAGGGGGACAGGTCCTCGGGCCACTTGACGGACGTGTTGTCCACCGGCATACGGGCCAGATCGGTGTTGAGCTGGACCTGGAGCTCGAAGGAGTGGTCTCGCTCCGCGGCCTCGGCCACCAGGGTGCGGCGGAATGCCTCATTGTCCGCGCGCACGTCCACGATCTGCTGCGTGATGGAAGCCAGGGACGCGGCGGTCGGCACGGTGCGGATCTTGGCGATGTGGTCGCCGTACCGGAAGGCGCCCATGCTGTTATAGGTGTACGACAGCAGGTTCCTGCGCGGGACACCGGTGAACGACAGCATGGCCAGCAGTTCGTCCCACAGCCAGCTGTCGGGATCGGTGAGCGTCAGCCGGCGGGTCAGGAAATCCGCCATCCAGGTCTTGCGGCGGGCTGGGTCCACGAGGGCCTCGGGCAATTCGGCGAACAAATCCTCGATCACCATGTAGTCGTAGGCCGTGTTCGCGAAGAAGACATCGTTGTTGATCAGGTTGAGGTCGAAGGTGCCGCTGTCTCGTTCGTCGTCCAGCAGCGAGGGGCCGGCAACTCCGAACAGTTTGATGCCCATTCCGCAAGCCGCGCCCAGCTGGTGGTCGGGGCGGTCGTGGCCCAAGCCGTTCGAGTAGCGGACGACGGCGTCGTACTCGGTCGGCCGTGCGAAGATTCCCTGCCGGTAGGAGCCAGGATTGTCACCAACCGTGACCGTGGCCTTGAGGAGGCCGTAGGTCTTGCCGTGGGCCGTGCGGACAGCGCGGCCGACGGTCTCGCGCTCGACCGAGGCGCGAGTACGACGTGCCACCTGGGCAATGACTGCTTCCATCTCCTCCTGGTAGGAAGGGCGTTCGGTGGATCGGTAGTCCTCGTAGCGGACAGGATTCATTGTGCCGCCTCCCTCTCGTGTGTGTACTGCGCACAGACGCTAGTACGCAATTTGATTGTGCACAACATAACTGTGGGCGATCGCACGTTCCCCGCACCGAATCGTCGGTGCTGGCTACTCGTCGGTGTCCAGTGCGTGGGATGCGGCTCAGAGGGACAACGGACAAAAGATGAACGGCTCCCACAAGCGGTCCAGTCACTACCTGGCCTGTCCGGCCAAGGTCCGCCGGCACATCGAGCACGACTACCGCGAACTCAACACGGCCTGGGCCTGGACCACTTCGAAAGCCGATCCTGGCCGGCCGGCACCACCACGTCAGCCGATCACCGTTCAGAATTGCCGATGTTCGCATCCTCGTCACCGGTGCCCGGGCCGGTGAGGGTGACGCCATCGCCACCGTCGAACTCCTGGTCACAGTCCACGTGCCGCACGTTGTTGACGGCAAACGGGTGCGTGGTTGTGGCCTCTGCTGGCGCTGGCAAGCCCGCTGCCGATCAGACGGATGCCGCGCGCGGACCAGGGGTTTCTGTGCTGGGGAGCCCTGCCAGTGTTTCAGCCACCGTCTTCCCCTTTGCTGCTCGGTGAGCCACTAACCGGTAGGAGAGGCGCTGATGCTGCCGGAAGGACTGGCGGAGGGCCTCGCGGAAGGGGTTGCAGCCTGCGAGGGCGAGCTGGGGCGGCGACCGCTGGAGGCTCGGGGGGTCGGCTTCGCCTTCACTGGTGGCGGTGCACTGGTGGTGGCGGGAGGCCGAGAGACCGGTGACGTGCTGCGAGTCGCCGCTGGCAGAGGACGCCGGATCCCGTCACCGTTTCGGTCCCGGACGCCCTTTCGGGCCGGATGCGTGGTCACACGCTCCGGTGAAGCCTGTGAATCGGGAACGCGGACCCCGGGCTCTTCGGGGGACGGCTGTTCCGGGATCGAGGCTGCTCGTGGGGCCGTCGACTGGGGAAACACCGATGCGGTGGCCAGGCCTCCGAGGAGGGTGAAGGCGGCTGCGGCAAGAGACCGGACGGCATACTTCTTCAGCCGCGCCGGACGGTCGTACCGGTCAGCCGACAGGTCTTGCGAGGCAGTCGGTGACCCGGGAAGGGGCGACCCGGAGGAGCTCGGTCCCCTACTCAAGCGGACCTCCGGCATCGCGACCTCGACGGCCGGAGCACCGCCTCTCCGATCGCTCAGCTGTGCCATGCCGGGGTCGTATGCCCCACACTCTGGGCAGGTAACGGCGCCGTTGAGCGTGCGGCTGCACGGGATGCAGTAGTCCATGAAGCGACCGTCCTCAGTCCTTGAGTTGACGGGAGCAAAGGTGCACCCAACCCGGGCAGCAGTCAGCGGTGGGGAGACGCCGCTTGGTTTGTTTCGGACCGATCTTTGACATGTACGAACCTCACTTACCGGTCTGCAGGTGGGTCACCGGTTACCGGGTTCAACGGGGCGCATCGAATGAGCGCTCACCCGCAGGCTGAAAAGTGGGGTATGTAACTCTGCTGGAAGGGACGTTGATGACCGGGACAGCGCGGCAGCCTCGGCGTACGAGCCGAACGGTTGCGGCTCGATCCGGGCCGAGTGCTGCTCACTTCCCACGGCTCGACGTCCCCTGCGCGCAATTTCTTCATTCCTGGCGCCCGCCGAGTCCGCTCCCACCTTCGAGACCTGCCAGACCGCGAGAGGGCACCCTGAATTGAGCACTTACCGGCAAGGAGGTGAGGCGCGCCAGACTGCCGGGGCCGACGCGGCGACAGCGGTCGCATCAGCGTCGACACTGCGGAACACCACCCTGATCACGCAGCACGCGGCCAGGTTGCGAGCACCCGGGTCAGGGGGTCGGACCGCGCAGCCGCACTGCCCGGCACGTTCCGGCCATCCAGCGGTGCCGGTCGAAGGGCAATTGTTCAGGGGCAGTTGACGGCCGCGTCCCCTGTGTCACGGTTGCAGGTATCGAAGCCGAGGCCGCCGTCGACGGTGTCATTGAAGACTAGGTTGTCCATGGCGTTGAGGGTGTCGTTACCTTCACCACCGTTGTGCGTGTCGTTACCGCTGCCTCCGGTGGGGATGTCGTTGCCGTCGTCGCCATTGAGGGTGTCGTTGCCGGCATTGCCGTTGATGGTGTAGTTGCCGGCCAGTCTGAATGCCCTTGCAACCTTCACCGGTCCTCAGCCATGGCCTCCCCTCAACGCCCGTCTCCGTGCCCACACTCAGCCGGTGTCACCACTGGGCCGCCTGGGCACCCCGAGCATGCCGGGGTGGGAAGCCGCGCTGAACGTGGAGTCGACCATGCGCACCGGTTACGAGCACGGCTTCCGGGTGATCACTCTGACCGACTGCGTCGCCGCCGCCTCGTAGGAGGGAGGAGCAGGACAACGCCATCGCCTACGACTTCTCGATGTTCTCGCTGCCGATGGGCTCTGCCGACGTCATCGCCGCCCTGTAGCCCCGCCGTCGCCCGCGTCAGCGGCTTGGCCGGCCAGAGGCGCACCCTCGGCTTCGGTCGCCCCGCCGTCGGCCGCCCTGGTGCGCAGGCAGTTGACATCGCCTGGAGCGAGCGGCGTGAGACCCACCGGCGCTCGCTCTCCAGGTGGTGTCCGACCATCTTTCCAGGCATGTGAGACGAGGCGGGCGGTGGAAAGGTCACCGCAGGGTGATCAACGGCAGCTTTCGGGAAGTGGAATACCGCGTGCCAGCAGCACTGCGCAGCCTCGCCGGCCGCTGTGAGGCGGCCATCGGGGACCGGCCAGCGCCGATCCCCATAGCCGCCCGCCCTCGTGCACCCCTAAGCGCGTACCCGTAGCGCTCGGCCAGGCGTCGTATGACGGCGGCCTCGTTGACGTTGTGCCGGTGACGATCAGGGACAGTTCGAAGGGCAGCCCCGAGGTACTGCCACGGTTGCCCCTTCTTCCGGTGTGCCGTCGATCGGCTGCCTGTCGCCCACGTCCCTCCCGATACGGCCGGGAGACGGCGTGTTGACCACGTCTGCCTCATCATCCCTGCCGGATGGCCGAGACGCTTCTGTTCGCCGTCCGGTTCCAGGTCCACTGCGGCGGCCTCACCGGGCCAGGTATGCGCCGCGGTATGTGATGTGCCGGCACCTCACTGGCCGTGAGAGCCGGTGGTGGCATGAGCAAGCAGGGTGAGCGCAGCGTCTGAGGCGGTTCCCGGTGCGGTGGTGGCCACAACGAGGGCGTGATCCGGTGAATGTGAGGGTCGAGCATCTTTGGGTGATGGTCACCCAACCGATCCAAGGGTCGCGCAGTTCCCCCACGGCGTGTCGCAGGCGCGGACGCGGTGATCGGATCCACAGTTCGGCGAATTCGGGGCTCTGCAGAACGAGATGTGCGGCTGTACCACCGCCCGGGCTCTGAATGAGGCGTGGGTTACATACCGGCCACAGGATGAAGACAAAGCCGCGCGGCCTACGTATTGCCTCCCTGAGAAGAAGAGGGAAACCCGCCACCGGAGCGCCCTGCGCAGCGGCCCTCGCAGTGATCACCACCCCACACCTGGCACCTGACCGCCGCTGATGAAAGAAATGGGCCGTCAGAAACAAGACAAACTGAGGAGGACCCGGTGGGTCGCAACGACGCCAACCCTGAGCGGACTCCCGGCTCGGACCCTGACATCGCGCAAGGGATCAGAGACTCCTTCCAAGCCGTGCTGGACGCTTTGGATGCCGCACGCGCCGACCTCCTGCGCGACGAGAACCAGGAACACGTCGAGGGCCCCTCTCAGCCCCAGAGCTGGCACGGTCACCCGACCGGGGATGCCCCCTTTCCCCAGCCGACCTCGTCCCCGTCGACCCCGGCTTCCTCCGCATCCGGCCGGGCACTGCCAGTCAGACGTGTGTCGTCAGGCACGCAACCAGAGCGTCCCGGGCCCCACCGCCCAACTGCCACTGAATCGCTGCCGACTGGCGGCCTGCGCCAGGTCACCCCGCAGTCTGTCGTGGCGGAGCCACCGGGGCTGCCCAGAGGGCTGGAGGCCGTCCCGCCCCCGTCGATGGGAAAGCCGCCGACGGCCGGTGGACCGGACCCGGAGGCTGTCGCACCAGCCGTGGCTCTCCCAACTCCGGCTCCCTGGCAGGAAAGCGCGTCGAGTAGGAGCCCCCGGCCGGACACCGCTTGGTCGGACGTCCCCCACTGTCCTGCCGTCCCGTTCGACCAGCTCGACACGGCGCCCTTAAGGGGATCTGCGCCATCCGCCCGCGCACACGGGAGCAAGACCGGCGGCAGACGGCGGCGATTCACCAGCCGCAGGGACCTGCGAATCACCGGAATCTTCGGGCTGGGCGCGGCGAGCGGATTGATCCTCGCCACTTGGCTGCTGACCCACCACAACGCCGACCCTGCGACCTCCTCTTCGCCTCCCCGGCACATGGAATCCCCACTGCCGGCGACTCCCGCGCCGAAGGACCCCTCCCTCCCGACTGGAGGGCAGTCGAACCGCCCGCCGCACGGCACATCAGACCCGCCGCTCCCCGAAATCCCGGGCACGGGCGTCCTGCGCCAAGACGACAGCGGCCATGGCGTCTACGAGTTGCAGGTGCGTCTTCTGCAGATACCCGGCATCTACGACGGTGGGCCGATCGACGGCCGCTACGACGCGGAGGTCCGAGCGGCAGTGACCCTGTTTCAGAAGCGGTACGGGATCCGCGGCGATGAGACCGGGGTCTACGGCGACAACACACGTTTTGCCCTCATGCTGCGGACCAAATAGCCAGCGACAGAAGGACGGTGTACCAGGATCAACGTCGGCGCCAGTCCCACTGCAGGAACGCGCCCCAACTGCGGCAGGGTCGGCGCCACCTACCCCGCAGCGTCTCGTCGAGAGCTCGTGCCCGAGTTCGCGTTCCAGAGCCTTGATCCGCGGGCTCAGCGGAGAGGCCGCCATGTGCAGTCTGCGCTCCGCCTGCGAGAAGTTGACCTCCTCGGCCAAGGCGACGAAGTCGAAGGCCGGACAGCCGATCACTGCGGGCTCCGGGTAGCCGAGCAACTCCTGGGCCCGCAAGCTCCAGCCGACCACGGTTCCCGGTCGTCGAGCACCGCCGAGGCGGCGTGGTGCACAGCGAACGGTGGTTCCTCACACGCGGCCGGCAGCCGGCGTGGCTTGAGTTACGGACCTTGCGGTTCTTCAACCAGGTCGCGAGCCGGATTTTCCCGACCCGCCCGCAGGGCAGCAGGGGTTTGGTAGGCCGTCAACAGCACCAAGGACGCCTTCGATTCCTTTCCTACGAGTGACCGGAATCAACCCCAGAAACAATGTAAGGAGACACGACCCTCGCCGAGGCCGGTACTTCAAGCCGCAGCGCCTTCATGCGGACAAAGCTTACGACCGAGCCGACCTGCGCAGATGGCTGCGCGGCAAGCGCATGGGGGTCCGGATCGCCCGCAAGAGCCACAAATCCAGCGGACGATTAGGGCGCCGCCGCTGGGTGATCGAGCGGACGATGTCGTGGGTGTGCGGCTACCGACGCCTGGGCCCCCGCTACGAACGAAATCCCCGCAACTACCTGGCCTTCCTCGGACTGGCAGCCGCGCTCTGCTGCTACAAGTGACTCGTCCGCCTCACCACGTAGTACACGGTCTAAAGCCACCGGAGTTCCGCGAAATCTGGGAGCGCTACGAGGTCGTGGGCAGCCGTACCAAGACCAAGGAGTTCCTCAACCCGTACGCGGCCACCTGACCCTGGAACACACAGACCTGTGGCTGGGCAGCGAGGCGGGCGCCCGGATGGTGACGTACACCCCGAAGAGCGATGGGACGAGGGAGCGTCTGGAGAGGCTGTACGAGATCGCGTGAGGGAGCTGATCACCTGGCCAGTCGGTGTGGAACCCACCCATGCCCCGGTCGCCGCGCAGGACGAGTAGCGGAACGGCCCACTCATCGGCCAACGACCGCCCAGGAGCGGCTCCGGCAAACAGCGCCGAGAGCGGCCAGCCGTACCGGTCCGCCTCCGGACGTTTTCCTAACGGCAGGATCCACCGTCTCCACGGCAAGCACGGCGACTCCATGATTCACCACTCCCCAACCTCACGCTCAGCACAGCGCACCACTCGACAGTGCTCACACGACAAGCGCCATCACTGACACTTCCCTCGCGCCGCGGAACGGACGAATCCGCACCCGAGGATGCTCAAGGTGCGCGACGGGATGGCAAAGTCGGACTCCGTACGAAGACCTGTGTCCGCAGAGGCTGAGCGGCGAGGCCGGGCTCGGCCTCTCAGTCCGGTCACCTCCCACGCAAACGACTCTGAGTCGATCAACCCCAGATGTCCGAGTTCAACGGAGCGTAGTCAGCACCAAGTCAGCACGGGAGAGGTGAAGACGGGCGATGACGTGGGCTTCTAGCCCAACACCAAACCAGCACGGGAGTCAGCACCGCACCGTCAAATCACCCCCAACTACGCGTCCCGGACGGCGCTCGTTTCAACCACCTTCGAGCCCTTGAACCGCCCGTCCGCGAACCGGCATGGTGGCCGCACGCATAGCCAACCCTCGAACTATGGTGCCCCACCACATGTGCCCCTGACGTGCGTCTTCCTACCGTGTGCCAACACGTACCCGTCCCCACCGCACACGAGGAAGTGGCGCACATGGCCTCCGGAACCACCGCTCCCCCACCCCCCGCCAACCTGAAGCGCATCGTCGCCGCCAGTCTCATCGGCACCACCATCGAGTGGTACGACTTCTTCCTCTACGGGTCGGCCGCCGCCCTGGTCTTCAACAAGTTGTTCTTCCCCGGATCCGACCCGCTCGTCGGCACGTTGCTGTCCTTCCTGACCTACGCCGTCGGATTCGCGGCCCGGCCGCTGGGCGCGCTCGTCTTCGGGCACTACGGCGACCGGCTCGGCCGCAAGAAGCTGCTGGTGTTGAGCCTGTTGCTGATGGGCGGGGCGACGTTCGCGATCGGTCTGCTGCCCACGCACGCGACCGTCGGCGCGGCGGCACCCGTGCTGCTGACCATGCTGCGGCTGGTGCAGGGCTTCGCGCTGGGTGGCGAGTGGGGCGGTGCCGTCCTGCTGGTGTCCGAGCACGGCGATGCGAAGCGGCGGGGCTTCTGGGCATCGTGGCCGCAGACCGGAGCACCCGCGGGCCAGCTCCTGGCGACCGGCGTCCTCTCACTGCTCACCGCCACCCAGTCGGACGACACCTTCGTCTCCTGGGGCTGGCGCATCCCCTTCCTCCTCTCCGGCGTCCTGGTCGTCGTCGGTTTGTGGATACGTCTGTCTGTCGATGAATCCCCCGTCTTCAAGGAGGCGTTGGCCCGGGCGGAGGCCCGCAAGACGGCTGGGACGGACAAGCCGGAGAAGCTTCCGCTGGTCTCCGTCATGCGCCACCACTGGCGGGACGTGCTCGTCGCGATGGGTGCCCGCATGGCCGAGAACATCAGCTACTACGTGATCACCGCCTTCATCCTCGTGTACGCCACCACCTCCGCCGGCGTCTCCAAGCAGACCGCGCTCAACGCCGTCCTGATCGCCTCGGCCGTGCACTTCGCCGTCATCCCGGCCTGGGGCGCGCTCTCCGACCGCGTCGGCCGCCGACCCGTCTACCTGTTCGGCGCCGCGGGTATCGGCCTGTGGATGTTCCCGTTCTTCTCCCTTATCGACACCGGCGGCTTCGGGAATCTGGTGCTCGCCGTCACCGTCGGCCTGGTCCTGCACGGCGCCATGTACGCACCCCAAGCCGCCTTCTTCTCCGAGATGTTCGCGACCCGGATGCGTTACTCGGGTGCCTCCATCGGTGCCCAGTTCGCCTCCGTCGCGGCGGGCGCGCCCGCACCGCTCATCGCGACGGCGCTGCTCTCCTCGTACGGCAGCTCGACTCCCATCTCCCTGTACGTGATCGGGGCGGTCGTCCTGACCCTGATCGCCGTGGGCCTGGCGAAGGAGACCCGCAGCCGCGACCTGTCCGACGTCGAGACCGCGACCGACGAGCGGCCCGCTCCCGCGACCCCGGCGGACGCCCGTAGCGTTTGACCAACGCCCGCGCCCCCGATCCCCGTACGCGATCCGCGTGCGGGGATCAGCGCGGTGCATGGGACGACAACCGGTGAAGCCTCAGGGCGAGTTGGATCTCCAGTGCGCGAGCCGGGCTCTGCCAGTCGTCTCCGAGCAGGCGCCCCACCCGCTCCAGCCGCTGCGCGACGGTGTTCACATGCACATGCAGGGCATCCTTCGTGCGCGCCGGGCTCATGCCGCTCGCGAAGTACGCGTCGAGGGTGTGCAGCAGGTCGGTGCCACGCCGTTCGTCATAGGCGACGACTCCGCCGATCGTGCGGTCGACGAACCCGGAGATGTCCCGGTCCCCGGCGAGCAGCAGTCCCAGGAACCCGAAGTCCTCGGCGGCCGCGCCGTCACCGGCCCGGCCGAGCATGCGCAGCGCCTCCAGGCAGCGCCGGCCCTCCGCGTACGCCGAGGCCACCGCTTCGGGGCGCGCCGCGAGCCGGTCGACGGGCGCGGAGGCCCCGACGCTGACCGCCTCGTGGACGGCGGTACCGAGATGCCTGGCCGTTCGGCGGGCCAATGTCGTCGCGGTGTCGCCGGAGCGGAGGGGGAGCAGCAGGACGGTGCCGCCGTCGCGGGCGGCCGCCAGTCCGTGGCGGGTGGTGGCGAGATGGGACGCGGCCGACCACAGTCGTCTGCGTGCATCCGCCTCCTGGTCGGCGTCGGCAGCCGTGGCGTCGAGTCGGGCCGCCAGCACCACATGAGGGCCGTCGAGGTCGGCGTGCAGCCGCGCGGCCCGCTCGCGCAACAGCCTCGGGTCGCGGTCCCGGGCGTCCAGGAGGTCGTCCAACAGCTCGCCGCGTACGCGCTGTTCGGCGTCTGAAGCCGAGCGTCTGGCGAGCAGGAGCAGCGAGGTGACCATGGCGGCGCGCTCCAGGGTGCGCTGGTCGACGGGGTCCAGGCCCGGATGCCCGCGCAGCACCAGCGCGCCGAGCAGCTCGCCCCCGGCCGCCACCGCGGCGACCCAGTCTTCCCCGTGCCGCACGGCGTGGCCGTCGGCGCGGGCGGCCTCCAGGGCGCTGGCCGGTGTGTCGCCGGGCTCGGCGAACTCGACCGTGCCGTCCAGGACTTCGGACACCGCGGCGGCGACGTCGTGGACTCCCCCGCCGCGCAGCACGAGTTCGGCGAGCCGGTCGTGGACGTCCGAGGCGCGCTCGATCACTCCGCTGCGGTCCCGAATGATGTCGTTGGCGCGGCCCAGGCGGTCGAGGGCGGATCGGGTGTCCGCCAGGGCGTTCGCCGTGTCGATGGCCGCCGCGGCCAGGGCCGCGAAGGAGCCGAGCAGTGCGATCTGTTCCCGTTCGAAGACCCGCGCCCGGCGGTCCGCCGCGAACAGCACGCCGATGACCTGGGGTCCGATCATCAACGGCACGCCGAGAATCGCGACGAGCCCTTCATCCCGTACACCCGAGTCGATGGTGCGGGTGTGCTGGAAGCGCTCGTCCTTGAAGTAGTCGTCGGTGACATAGGGGCGGGCGGTCTGCGCGACGAGCCCGCCCAGTCCCTCCCCCATGCCGAGCCGCAACTGCTGGAAGCGCGCGGCGACCGAGCCTTCGGTGACACGCATATAGGTGTCGCCCTTGGCCGTGTCGTTCAGGCTGAGATACGCCACGTCCGTGCCCAGCAGGGACCGGGCCCGCTGCACGATCGCCTGCAGCACGGCGTCGAGGTCGCGCAGGCCCGCGAGGTCGTGCGCGGTCTCGAACAGCGCGGAGAGCTCGGCCTCGCGGCGGCGCCGTCCTTCTATCTCCGTGCGCACGCGCAGGGCGAGCAGCTTGGCCTGTTCGAGCGCGGCGACGCGGTCGGCGGGCAGGCCCTCGGCACGGGCGAGCAGCACCGGCTGTTCGTACGCGTCGGCGCTCGCTCCTCTGGCCAGGAGTTCCAGGAACGGCGCTTCCACGCTGTCGGCGGAGCGCTCGGCTGATGGCAGGTGATCGCGGGACATGGCAACAGGATCGCGCATCCGCGGATCGGCGCCGCGGCCCTGTGGATAACTCACGACCTGCTCCGATACGGCTCGATGCGGGGCGGGCTTCGGCCTCGCTCAGTGCGCGGTCCAGCCCCCGTCCAGCGTCAGCGATGTTCCGGTCATGAAAGCCGCCTGCGATCCGCAGAGGTAGGCCACCGCCTCGGCGACCTCCGCCGGCTCGATGAGTCGCTTGACGGCACTGTCCCGCAGCAGGATCTCGGTCAGGACACGCTCCCGCGGGATCCCGTGTGTCCGTGCCTGGTCGGCCAGTTGTTTCTCGACCAGTGCGGTGCGCACATAGGCGGGGTTCACACAGTTCGAGGTGACTCCGTGGGGTGCACCTTCGAGGGCCGCGGTCTTCGAAAGGCCTTCCAGGCCGTGCTTCGCGGCGACGTACGCCGACTTGAACGGCGAGGCGCGCAGCCCGTGGACGGAGGAGATGTTGACGATGCGGCCCCAGCCCTGCCCGTACATGTGGGGCAAAGCGCCTCGAATGAGCCGGAACGGCGCTTCCAGCATCACGGTCAGCACCGTGTGGAACACCTCGGGCGGGAATTCCTCGATGGGGCGGACCATTTGCAACCCGGCGTTGTTCACGAGGACATCGGTGCCCGCCGCGGCCTGTTCCGCGGCGTCGAGGTCGGTGAGGTCGAGGACATGCGGCTCGACGGTGCCGGCGAGGCCGTGTATCTCCTCGGCCAGGGTCTCCAGGCCGCCGGCATCCCGGTCGACTGCTCTCACCTTGGCTCCGGCGGCGGCGAGCCGCAGCGCGCAGGCGCGGCCGATGCCACTCGCGGCGCCGGTGACGAGGGCGGTGCGGCCGCCGAGGTCGAGTGCGGAAGCGTGGGGGCCCGGGAGGGCGCTGGGCGCGGTCATGCCTCGACCCTAGGCAGCACCCACGCCCCAACCGATGTGGTCAGAGCACACACTTCAGGCTCAGGTCATAGGCTCGAACCATGTGGGTGCGTCAGCCAGCGCCTGCTTGATCCGGAAGAGGGCGTGCTCGCTCAGCTCGGGCAGTGCGTTCACGTCGAACCAGCCGACCTGGAGCGACTCGTCGTCATTGACGCGCGCCTCACCTCCGACGGCGCGGCACCGGAGCGTGGTGTCCATGAACTGGCAGACGTCGCCGTTCTCGAAGGTCACCCGCCCCCCGGCCTTGACCAGGACGACCCTCTCGACCTCGACGTGCACGGCCGTCTCCTCATACACCTCGCGCACGGCGCAGGCCGCCGGCTGCTCTCCCGGATCCGGGATGCCGGAGATGAGCGCCCACTGGTGGTTGTCCGATCGCTGCCCGAGCAGAATCCTGCCCTCGTCGTCGAAGACCACGGCGGTCACCCCGGGCATCCAGAGGAGCTGGTGGCCCGCGGAGGCCCGGATCGCGCGGATGAAGTCGGGAGTAGCCATGGCCCCGACCCTAACGGCGCGACGCCGTCACCTCGGCACGGGCCCGGACCAGGTATTACGCGCCGGTGTTCCGCCGTGCGCGCACCGCGGTCGCCGCGGCCCGGCCGAGGCCACCCGCCGCGACCAGCACCAGCAGCAGCTCGGGGATGATGCCGAGCTTGGTGGCCGGGGTCTCGGAGGAGCGCAGCGGCACTTTCTGGACCAGCGAGTCGGCGACGAACATCCCGGTCCTCTGGGTGATCTTCCCGTCCGGCATGATGACGGCGCTGACACCGCTGGTCACGGGCACGGTGACGGTGCGGCTGTGCTCGACGGCGCGGATGCGGGACATGGCGAGCTGCTGGTAGGTCATCTCGCTGCGGTCGAAGGTCGCGTTGTTGCTGGGCACCGAGATGATCTGCGCGCCGTCGGTCACGGTGCTGCGCACGGCCCAGTCGAACGCGGCCTCGTAGCAGGTGGCGAGGCCGACCTTGGTGCCGTTCATGGTGAAGACGCCCGGCTCGGTGCCGCGGCTGAAGTCCTGGCGCACCATGGACGTCCAGTTCTTGTTGATGGCCCCGAGCAGCGAGCGCAGCGGAAGGTACTCACCGAACGGCTGGACCTGCCGCTTGTCGTACGTGTCCACCGGGCCCTTGGCCGGGTCCCAGAGGATCTGCTCGTTGTAGAGCTTGCCGTCCCTCTCGACGACCCCGCCGACGGAGATGGGGGCGCCGATCGCCTTGGCGGCTCCGTCGATCACGTAGCGCGCGTCGGCGTTGGCGAACGGGTCGATGTCGGAGGAGTTCTCCGGCCACAGCACCAGGTCGGGCTGGGCGGCCTTGCCCGCCTTGACCTTGGCGGCCAGGCGCTCGGTCTCCCGCACGTGGTAGTCGAGGACGGCACGCCGCTGGGAGTTGAAGTCGAGTCCCGCGCGCGGGACGTTGCCCTGGATGAGCGCGACGGTCGTCGTGCCGTTCTCGGCCTTGTCGCTGACCAGTGTCCGCGCGGCCAGGGCCCCGACGACGGGGACGGCGACGCTGAGCAGCGCCACCGCGGCCGCGCCGCGACGCAGGACGCGGGTGCCGCGCGCCTCGACGGCCAGGCGGACGATCTCGTACAGCCCGAAGCCGCACAGGACGACCGCGAACCCGAGCACCGGAGTGCCGCCGAGAGCGGCGAGCGGCAGGAAGACACCGTCGGCCTGCCCGAACGCGATCTTGCCCCAGGGAAAGCCGCCGAAGGGCGCACGCGCGCGTGCCGCCTCTCCGGCGATCCAGATGGCCGCCGCCCACAGCGGCCATCCCGGCAGCCGGGAGACGAGTGTGATCCCCGCGCCGACGAGCGCGGCGTAGACCGCTTCCACCGCGACGAGCGCGAGCCAGGGACCGGAGCCGACCTCGACGCCGGTCCACACCAGCAGCGGCAGCAGGAATCCGAGGCCGAACAGATAGCCGAGGCCGAGACCGGCCTTCCAGGTGCGACCGCGCAGGGTCCAGCCGAAGAGCGCGAAGGCAGGCAGGGCCAGCCACCACAAGGTCCGCGGCGGGAAACTGACGTACAGCAGCACTCCGGAGAGCGCCGCGACGGCGGCCGGAACGAGGCGACGCACCAGGGCTGCCCCGCGCGGGGCGGGCACGGCCTGGGGTTCGAGCTGTTCCGGCTCGTCTACGGTGGTTGCGGTGGCGGTCACTTGGGGAGTGTACGGCGCTTGACCTGGGGGCCGACAGCTCGGCCTGCCCGGGTCCCGATGGGCGGAACACCGCCCGGCAGGTGCATTCGTACGCATCTGCCGCAACGTTCCTGCACAACATGTCCCCAAACCGGCGCATCACCCGTTACGGTGTGCCCGAGCCTCTGACGTGCGACCTGATGCGGTGACGGCGCCCGGGGTCAGGGCGGAGTCGGGGGGCGACGGGGTGGGTTCCACGGGGATGGTGTCCACGGCCGGTTCGGCGGCCACGGGCGAAAGACGCAGCGGCGCGGACGGCGTCGGCGTGGTCGTGCTCGCGGCCTGTGCCGCCTGGTCGCTGATCACGGCGGCCGCGCACGACGGCCGGCCCGAGGGCATGCTGCTGGCGGTGCTCGCCGTGGCGGCGGGTTACGCCTCCGGGCGGATCTTCGGAGCACTCCTGCCGGTGGCCGCCCCCTGCGTCGGCGCGCTGGCCGGACTCGGCCTCGCGATCGCCACACCCGGCCCGCAGATCAGCCTGGAACTCGGCCACAGCGGCGCCACGGCCGCCCTGCTGACCCTCTCCACCGGCGCCGCGTGCTGTGCCGCCTGGGCCGCACGCCCGCCCGCCCTGCGGCTCGCGCTGCGGCTGCTGGCCGCCGGGACCGCGGTGACGGCCGCGGTCCTGGGGTCGACCACCGGATTCGTCACCTGCGTCGGGGTGCTGCTGTGTTCGCTCGCCGCCGCCCGTGTGCGACGCCGCGCCCTCGCGCTCACGGGCCTGGCGGCAGCCGCGGTGCTGGTGACCGGGGCGACCTGGGCCATCGGCGAGGACGCGCTGCCGGGCGGATTGACCGCGTCCCTGGAGGGCCAGCTCACCGAGCATCGGGTCCTGCTCTGGCACGACGCCCTGCGCATGGCCCGCGCCGATCCCGGTCTGGGGGTCGGGCCCGGGCGTTACGGAGGGCTCAGTCCCACGGTCACCCAGTCGCTGCTGCCCGACGGCAAACCGCATTCGGCGCCCCTGCAGCAGGCCGCCGAGCAGGGTCTTGTCGGCGTGGCCCTGCTCGCGGCGGCGTTCTGCTGGGTCCTGTACGCGCTGTTGCGCTCGCCGCGTTCCACGCCGATCGCGCTGACGACGGGCGCGGCCCTGACGGCGCTGGCCGCCATCGCCTCGATCGGCAACGCGCTGAGCTTCATGACGGTGACCGCGGGTGCCGGGCTGCTGGCCGGACTCGCGACCGCACGCCCTTTCACCACGGGCGAGCCGGACGACGTCCCGGCCCAGGTCCCGGCCCGGCGCTCGGACGATCACCTGGAGTCATGAGCTGACGTCCGAGTCGGACGTCAGCGCACCTCACCGGGCGTCTCCGGGGGCAGATGACCGCGGATGATCCGTACCGCCGCCTCGGCGTTGTCCACGGTGATCGTGAACGTATGACCGTCGCCCAGGCGCAGCACCACGCCCTCACCACGCCGGACGATGACGGCGGTTCCCTGCTCCGGCCGCCAGCGATACCCCCAGCCGCCCCACTGACGCGGGGTGACCTGAGGTGCGAAGTCGGCGCCGACGACCGTCGAGAGAGGGATGCGGCGGCGCGGCAGCCCTATGTGGCCGCAGCGCACCTCCAGGCAGTCCTTGTCCACGGTGACGGCGACATGCACGAACGCGAGCGTGCCGAAGAGGATGAGCAGCCCGGCCGCGATGCATCCGATGACGGACATGATCAGCGGGACCGTTCCCGACGTCCAGCCGGAGTCGACGGCCAGCTCGATCCCGAGCGCCAGGCAGGCCAGGCCGCCTATGGCGGGCAGCAACTGAACGCGATTCCTCGCGTGCCCGGTCCAGAGAGCCGGGTGCGGGGGGGTTTCGCCGTGGGGGTGGTCCCTCATGCTCATGAGAGTACTCAGGTTCCGCTGCGCGGGCACCGGGTCGCGGAGCGTCACTCCGCCGGGTGGACGAGCTTCTCGTCGAGGGAGTCCGAGCGGGGACCGGTCGCGCCCGTACGCCGGGTGTCCGTACCTTCACCACCGGTGTCCGCGGGACGGACGTTTGCCGTGCCGGGCGGGCGTGACGAGGGAGAGGCGGAGGTGCGGTCGTCGCTCAGCGTGCGGGGCTGACGGCCGACAGGATGCGGCCTTCCTCGTAGGTGAGAGCGGTCGCGGGCAGCGTGCCTTCGCGCCCGCTCAGCAGCACCGTCACCGTGGAATCGGCCGGCGCCGCGGGGTCCGGCATCTCGCCGATCCGGCGCAGCGCCTGGGCGGCGACCGCCCCGGCAGAACCGTGCAGGACGAGCGGCGGGTGGCCGGGGCGCTGAACGGCCGCGCGGATACGCTCGGCGACCAGCTCGTAATGGGTGCAGCCCAGGACGACGGCCCTTACATTCTCGGGGGTGTGCGCGGCGGCCGCGGTGATCGCGGCGTCGATGGCCGCCTGATCGGCGTGCTCCACCGCGTCCGCGAGTCCGGGGCAGGCCACCTCGGTGACGTCCACTCCGTCGGCGAACTCGTCGATGAGTCCCCTCTGGTACGGGCTGCCGGTGGTGGCGGGCGTGGCCCAGATCGCGACGGGTCCACCGCCCGCGGCGGCCGGCTTGATCGCCGGGACGGTGCCGATGACGGGCACATCCGGCTCCAGGCGGGCACGGAGGGCGGGCAGGGCACGTACGGAAGCGGTGTTGCAGGCGACGATCAGGGCGTCGGGCCGGTGCAGTGCGGCGGCCTCGGCGACGGCGAGGGCGCGTGCGGTGACGTCCTCCGGAGTGCGCGGCCCCCAGGGCATGCTGCCGGGGTCGGAGGAGAGGACGAGATCGGCGTCGGGCCGCAGTCGACGCACCGCGGCGGCAGCAGCGAGCAGTCCGATTCCGGAGTCCATGAGCGCGATCTTCACCCGGTCACCATAGACGATCCCTCTCGACGGGAGTCCGGGGTGGGGCAGACTGCGAGAGGTGAGCGCCCTCGTGTGGATCGCTGTCGGATCACTGGCCGCGTGGCTGTGGCTGCTGCTCGGCCAGGGCTTCTTCTGGCGTACGGACGTGCGGCTGCCCGCCCGCCACGAGCCGGCCGACTGGCCTTCCGTCTGTGTCGTGGTGCCGGCCCGGGACGAGGCGGCCGTCCTGTCCGAGAGCCTGCCGTCGCTTCTCGCCCAGGACTATCCGGGGCGGGCCGAGATCTTCCTCGTCGACGACGGGAGCTCGGACGGCACGGGAGAGCTGGCCCGCGAGCTGGCGCGCCGGCACGGCGGACTGCCGCTCACCGTCGGCTCGCCGGGAGAACCGCCGCCGGGCTGGACGGGCAAGCTGTGGGCCGTGCGCCACGGCATCGGCCTCGCCCGCGCGCGGGGACCCGAATATCTGCTGCTGACCGACGCGGACATCGCGCACGCGCCGGACAGCCTGCGGGAACTGGTGGCGGCGGCGCGCACAGGTGGTTTCGACCTGGTCTCGCTGATGGCGCGGCTGCGGGTGGAGAGCCTGTGGGAGCGGCTCGTCGTGCCGGCGTTCGTCTATTTCTTCGCGCAGCTCTACCCCTTCCGCCGGATCGCGGTGAAGGGCTCGCGGACGGCGGCCGCGGCGGGCGGATGCGTCCTGCTGCGCGCGGACACCGCCGAGCGGATGCGGATCCCGGACGCGATCCGGCATGCCGTCATCGACGACGTGGCGCTCGCCCGCGCGGTCAAGCGGGGCGGTGGCCACATCTGGCTCGGCCTCGCCGAGCGGGTCGACAGCGTGCGCCCGTATCCGCGGCTCCACGATCTGTGGCGCATGGTCTCGCGCAGTGCGTACGCCCAGCTGCGGCACAGCCCTTCGCTGCTCGCCGGAACGGTCGCCGGGCTCGCGGTGGTGTACCTGGTGCCGCCGGTGGCCCTCCTGGTGGGCCTCGCCGCGGGGAACACATGGGCGACGGCGGCCGGAGGGCTCGCCTGGCTGTTGATGACGGCGACCTATCTGCCGATGCTCCGCTACTACCGGCAGCCCCTGTGGCTCGCTCCCCTGCTGCCGGTCACGGCGTTCCTCTATCTCCTCATGACGGTCGATTCCGCGGTGCAGCACTACAGGGGGCGCGGTGCGGCCTGGAAGGGCCGCACCTACGCCCGCCCCGACGCCGCCCTCGACGAGAACTGAGGGACGGCGGCCCGACGGTCATTTCCTGCCGGGCGTCCAGTTCATGCCCCAGCCGTAGGCGTAGTCGACCGTGCGCTGCGGGCTCACGCCGCGCTCGGGAATCAGGTACCGCGCCTCGCGCTGCACGATCATGTCGCCGCCGTTGCCGGTGATGAGGGCGAGCGCGCAGACCGTGGAGGGCACCGTGCACTCGTCGAGCGAGAAGTCGATCGGCGCGCCGTTCAGCGGCTGGAGGGTGACCGTGGCGTGCAGGTCGGCGAAGGACCGGGCGCCTTCGTAGATGGTCACGAAGATGAGGATGCGCCGGAAGCTCTGCTTGTGATCGAGGTTGATGGTGAGGTTCTCGCCGCTGGTCACGGCCCCGGTGCGGTCGTCCCCGTCGAGATGGATGAACGGCGGCTGGTGCAGCGCCCCGAAAGCGTTGCCGAGCGCCTGGACGACTCCCTTGCGGCCGTCGGACAGCTCGTACAGCGCGCACAGGTCGAGGTCGAGGTCGGCGTGCATGGCGACCGCCCGGCCGAGTTTGCTGCCCCACCCCTTGAACTGCTTGCGCACCTCCCAGTTGAGGTTCACGCGCATGGCACCGGAAGTGCCGCCCTGTTTGCTGAGCGAGACGGACGGCGCCTCCTTGGTGAGCGTCACCTTGGTCAGGCGGACCGGCGCCGGAGGGGCCGCGGGCGGCTGCGGAGTCAAGGGCGGGGCCATCGGCGGCATGGTCACGGGCGGGGCGACCGGCGGCGGCATGGTGACCGGCGCCGCCACGGGGGGCGGCGGCCCCTGGACGAGGGTGGCGGGCCCCTGCGGAGCGGGGGCGGCCGGTGCCGCGTGCTGCGGCTCGTCCACCGTTATCCCGTAGTCGGTGGCCAGTCCTTCGAGGCCGCTTCCGTAGCCCTGTCCGACGGCACGGAACTTCCAGGCGCCCTGGCGCCGGTAGAACTCGCCCAGCACGAACGCGGTCTCCACGGTCGCGTCGGCGCTGTCGAAGCGGGCGATCTCCGTGCCGTGCTGTGCGTCGACCACCCGTATGTACAGACCGGGAACGCGTCCGAAGGAGCCACCGTCCGAGGAGGCGGCCAGCACGACGGTCTCGATGACGGGCTCCGCGCGCGCGAGGTCGACGAGCAGCGCGTCACTCACCTGACCGCCGTCGTTGCGCTTCCCCTCGTGACGCACGGCGCCCGAGGAGTGCGTCGGCTGGTTGTAGAAGACGAAGTCGGCGTCCGAGCGGACCTTTCCGGACACCAGCAGAAGGGCGGAGGCATCCACGTCGGGCACCCCCGGCCCTGAACGCCACCCCAATTCCACCCGCAGAGCGGTCGTCGGGACAGGAACATTCGATCCCTTAGGCATTGACATGTACGCCCCCATCACGTGTCTCCGCGCCGGTGCGCGTCCTGAGCGGACCGCCGGCTCCGTTCCCGCCAAACCTAATCCCCCGGCCCGTCGAACTCCCATGACTCGCACTGGAAGATCCTGGTCAACCGCCGGTAACCCGTCCGCAGCTCGGCCTTTACACGATCTCAACCATCTTTGACGTCCTTTTTTGCCGAGTTCGCTCGCATTGGGGATCCCGCGTCACTGCCGACACGGAAAACAACCCTCTTATCGGTCTCCCCAACCAGCACATCGTGGGCTTAACTTATGTGCCATGACCTCCCCCCGCTCCACCTATGGCGGCGGTTACTACTCCGCCTTCCAGGACACCCCGATCTACGACTCCCTCGTCGCCGAGCGGGGTACCCCGCAGATCGCCCCGATCCGGGTCCCCTCCGCCTACGACTCGGGTAGCAACCTCCCGGCGCTGCCGTCCGCGCTCCCCGCGCTGCCGGCCGGCCCCTCGTACCAGAGTCCCTCCTACGGCTACCAGCAGGCCCAGCAGCCCTCGCCGCTGCAGCAGGCCCCCGCGCCGTACATCCCGCAGCAGGCCGCACCTCGGGGCTATCCCGGCCCCCAGCCGCAGCAGCCCCGCCCGATGGCGAGCGGCACGGGCTACGAGGCGATGCGCCCCGCGGCTCCCCGGCCGGCCCCGGCTCCCTACCAGGACCCCTACAACGGGCAGCAGTACCGCGGGTACTGACCGCCCCGAACCGGATTGTCGGTGCTCCTGGCACCATGGCGGTCATGGGGAACGCGCAACTGCACTCGATTCACGTCCATCCGGTCAAGGCGTTCCGGGGCCAGTCACCCCGGGAGGCCGAGGTGGAGCCCTGGGGGCTGGCCGGAGACCGACGCTGGGTCCTGATCGACGACGGGGGAAAGGTCGTCACGCAACGCGAGCAGCCGCGTATGGCGCTGGCCGCCGCCGAGATTCTCTCCGGCGGCGGCCTTCGTCTGTCCGCCGAGGGCCGCGAGCCGGTGAGCGTTCCCGTGCCCGAGCCGCTCGGCACGACGACCGTGCAGATCTTCGGCGACAAGGTGGAAGCGGTCCTCGCCGATCCGGCCGCGCACGACTGGTGCAGCGGCTACCTGGGCGCCGACGTGCGCCTCGTCCATATGGACGATCCCGCCACGCGCCGGCCCGTCGACCCGGAGTTCGCCCTGCCGGGCGAGACGGTCAACTTCGCCGACGGCTATCCACTGCTCGTCACCACACTCGGTTCGCTGGACGCGCTCAACTCCTTGATCGCGCAGGGCGACCACGCCGACGAGGGTCCCCTGCCGATGAACCGCTTCCGGCCGAACGTCGTCGTCTCCGGCACCGACGCCTGGGCCGAGGACGACTGGTCGCGGATCGCCATCGGCGAGGTCACCTTCCGGGTGACCAAGATGTCGGGGCGCTGCGTCGTCACCACGACCGACCAGGACACCGCCGCGCGCGGCAAGGAGCCGCTGCGCACGCTCGCCCGCCACCGCCGCTTCGCCGGCAGGCTGATCTTCGGGCAGAACCTGGTGCCCGAGTCCCGCGGCACACTGCGCGTCGGCGACCCGGTCACGGTCCTCGCCTAGCCTCTGCGATCACATTCCGCCAGAGGCCGGGCACGGGGAACCCCGGCCCCGGGTGGGATCGTTGAGTCGGCGTGAGATGTTCACGCAGGGCTCGGGGACGGGTGATTTCGCTCTCTCTTCCCCCGCGTCTCGAGTGAACGGCTCCGCTGCGGGTTATCACGGACGCGGAAGGGGGTGCGGGACGGTGCGCGCGATCATCGGTCTTTGGCGCTGGCGGCACAATCCGCTGCGCCGCACGACGGATCTCGTGGAGGCCTGGCTGGCCCTGGCCGCCCTTCTGTTCGTCCTCGTCGGAGCGCCCCTCGTCGGAGCGGCCGTAGGAGCCTCGGCCCAGGAGGCGCTGCTGCGGTCCGTACGGGACCAGCGCGAGGACCGCCACCAGGTGGCGGCCACCGTTGTCAAGAAGCTCTCCCGGGGCCCGCTGGCGCCGGACCCCGAGACGTCGTCGGCCCGGGACACCCGCAGCCGCGTCGTGGCCGACTGGACGGCGCCGGACGGCACCCGGCAGCACGGCACGGTGATCGCCGCCCTCAAGTCCCCCCGTCCAGGGGACCATTTCTCGATCTGGACCGATCTGCACGGCCGCATAGTGGGCCGCCCGCTGGACAGTGCCACCGCGGCCACACACGCCGTTCTGGCCGGTTTCGGCGCGGCCGTGCTGTCGGCGGGACTCGTGGCGGCGGCCAGACGTCTGATCGTGGGGCACATGATCCGTCGGCGCTATGCCCGTTGGGACCAGGCGTGGGACAAGGCGGGTCCCGACTGGGGCAAGGCAGGCACCGGCAGCTGACGCCTTACCGCTCCGGTCAACCGGGCGTCCCCGCGCACGCTACGGTGGACCGGCCGAACTGTTCGGCACCGTCGTGAGAGGCTGTCCGGCAGGGACCGGGATCCCGACCGACGGGGCATCAGTACGACCTCGCAGGACCCGCGTACGACGAGGTGGGGGCACGACAGCGCCATGGCACAGGGCACGGTCCAGGTGACGCACACCGGAACCTCGCGGTGGCGGCGCCGCACGGGTGAGTACGCATCGCTGGCCGCCGCCCTGGAGGCCGCGGCCGACGGTGACGTCCTGACCGTCGCCCCCGGCACCTACCGGGAGAACCTGGTGGTGGAGCGCGCGGTGACGCTGCGCGGCCCCGAGGGCTCCCCCGGCTCCGTGCGCATCGCGCCGGTCGACGGCGTGCCGCTGACCGTGCGCGCCTCCGCCGTGGTCCAGGACCTGCATGTGGAGGGCCAGGACTCCGCCGCGCCCGCGCTGCTCGTCGAGGAGGGCACACCGGAGCTGCTGGACGTGCGGATCGTCACGCGGTCCGCCGCCGGGATCGAGGTGCGCGGTGGCGCCCGCCCGACCGTGCGCCGCTGCACGGTCGACAACCCCGCGGGCGTCGGCATCGCCGTACTGGACGGCGGCGGCGGCGTGTTCGAGGAGTGCGAGGTCGTCGCGGCCGGTCAGTCCGGGGTCGTGGTCCGCGGGGGCGCGCATCCGCGCCTCGAGCGCTGCCGGGTGCACCACACCTCCGGCGCCGGCCTGTCGGCGACCGGCGAGAACTCGTCGCTGGAGGCGGTGGGTTGCGAGGTGTACGAGGTCAAGGGTTCCGGGGTGCAGATCACCGGCCGGGCCACGGCTCATCTCACCGACTGCGATGTCCACCGGACGACCGCCGACGGCGTCACCCTCGACACGGACGCGGTGCTCACGCTCGCCGACTGCCGCATCCACGACATCCCGGAGAACGCGGTCGATCTGCGCTCGCGCTCGGTGCTGACACTGACACGTACCAGCGTGCGGCAGTTCGGGCGCAACGGCCTTTCGGTCTGGGACCCGGGCACGCGCGTGGACGCCAACCAGTGCGAGATCTTCGACAGCACCGGCGACTACCCCGCGGTATGGGTGAGCGACGGCGCGACCGCGGTGCTGGACTCGTGCCGGGTGCACGACGTGCCGGACGCGCTCTTCGTCCTGGACCGGGGTTCCCGCGCGGATGTCGTCGACTGCGACATCTCGCAGGTGCGCAACACCGCGGTGTCGGTGAGCGACGGCGCCACCGTGCAGCTCGACGACTGCCGCATCCGGGACGCCGCGACGGGTGCCTGGTTCCGTGACCACGGCAGCGGCGGCAACCTGTCCGGCTGCATCGTGGACGGCACGCAGACCGGAGTGATCGTCACCAAGGGCGCCGATCCGACGATCGAGCGCTGCACGGTCACCTCGCCCGCCGAGGCCGGTTTCTATGTGTCCGCCGACGGGCGGGGCAGTTTCCTGAACTGCCGGGTGGCGGACAGCGGGGGCTACGGCTTCCATGTGATCGACGGCTGCCGGGCGACCCTGCGCAAGTGCCGTACGGAGCGGTGCGCGCGCGGAGGTTACGAGTTCGCCGACGCGGGCGGGGCGCCCGGCGGAGGTCCCGTCGTCGAGGACTGCGCCAGCGACGAGAGCACGGGACTGCGCTCCCCGGCGCACGAGACGGCGGTCGAGACGTCCGGTTCGTCGGCGAGTCTGCTGGGGGCGATCCCCGGTCAGCGCAGCACCGAGCGGGAGCCGCTCGTCGGCGTCGCGGAGCCCGCGCAGTCGGCCCGCGGATCGAAGGCCGTCCTCGGTGAACTCGACGCGCTGGTGGGCCTGGAGAACGTCAAGCGCGAGGTGCGGGCCCTCACCGACATGATCGAGGTGGGGCGCCGCAGGCAGCAGGCGGGCCTCAAGGCGGCGTCCGCCCGGCGCCATCTCGTCTTCACCGGCTCCCCGGGTACCGGCAAGACGACCGTCGCCCGGCTGTACGGCGAGATCCTCGCCTCGCTGGGTGTGCTGGAGAAGGGGCACCTGGTCGAGGTGTCCCGGGTGGACCTGGTCGGTGAGCACATCGGGTCGACCGCGATCCGTACCCAGGAGGCGTTCGACCGGGCGCGCGGCGGCGTGCTGTTCATCGACGAGGCGTACGCGCTGTCGCCGGAGGACTCGGGCCGCGACTTCGGGCGCGAGGCCATCGACACGCTGGTGAAGCTGATGGAGGACCACCGGGAGGCGGTGGTGGTGATCGTCGCGGGGTACACCGCCGAGATGGAGCGGTTCCTGTCGGTCAACCCCGGTGTGGCGTCCCGTTTCTCACGGACCATCACCTTCAACGACTATCTCCCCGACGAGCTGTTGCGGATCGTGGAGCAGCAGGCCGAGGAGCACGAGTACCGCCTGGGTCCGGGCGCGGCCGAGGCGCTCCTGAAGTACTTCACGGCGATTCCGAAGGGGGCCGCGTTCGGCAACGGCCGCACGGCACGGCAGACGTTCGAGGCGATGGTGGAGCGGCACGCGGGCCGGGTCGCCCAGGTGGACGAGCCGAGCACGGACGACCTGACCCTGCTCTACTCGGAGGATCTGCCGGAGCTGCCGTGAGCGTCCTTCCGGGGACGCTGGCCCGGCACCTCGGGCAGCAGCCGGGCCAGCAGCAGTTCCCGCTCGTCGGCGAAGGCCGGGTCAGCCTGGTAGTCGGAGTGGCCGAGGACCGGCGCGGGCAGCGGCTGTCGCTCGGTGCGGCCATAGGCGAGCGGGTCCTTCAAGGGCTCGTGGTCGACTTCGGGACCGCAGTCGCCGGGTAGCCGCACGGGTCCGCCGATGGGGTCGGTCGGACGGTACAGATTCCGCCAGCAGGCGACCTCTCGGTGCAGTGAGGCCAGGGCGGCCGGGCCGAAGTGGGCCGGGAACCAGCGTCCGTACAGGCGCTCGAGCGGTGAGCCGTAGGTGAGCAGCGCGATCCTCTTGCGGACCGCGGGCTTGAGCTGCCAGGCCGCTGCGGCCGCCAGCACACTGCCCTGGGAGTGTCCGGAGAGCACGAGCCGTCCGCCGGTGGCACGGATCCAGGTGGCCATGCGCCAGGTGAGGTCGGGCACGGCGCGCTCGGCGTAGCAGGGCGGCGCGAAGGGGTGGGCCGCGCGTGGCCAGAAGGTGCCGACGTCCCAGAGGATGCCGATGGTGCGGCGGGCGGCGGGGTCCCTGTAGGCGCGGCGGCCCCAGGTGACGAACAGGATGAAGCCGAGGCCGATCAGCCAGGAGCCGAGTGCCTGCGCGGTCTGGGCCGCGCCCTGGACGACGCCGTACGTCCCCCGCGCGGCCGCGCTCGGGGCGTCCCCGGTGGCGAAGGCCCCGGCCAGGGCGCCGGCACCGAGCAGCAGTGTCACGGACGAGATGACTCCGACCATGAGCGGCGCCCGGTCGGTGAGGGCGGCCATCGCGCGGGTGCTCGCGATGCGGCGGGTGCGGGCGGTGTCCTTGGCCTCGCTCGGGTAGTCGCGCTCGACGGCGACCGCCTCTCGGCGGCGCAGCTGCCAGGTGCGCCGGGCGAGCCAGCCGATGAGGGCGAGCAGGACGACGAGCAGCGGAGGGATCGCGGAGGCCTGCCAGGTCAGCAGGACGGGCGGGCCTGGAATCGAGTGGCGGGTGCCGTCGAGCCAGTCGGCGACGCGCTGGGACACTCCTCCGGACATCACCCCGCCCAGCGCGCAGGCGAGCATGGCGACGGCGGGCCCCGCATAGCCCCGCATCGCGGTGCGTGTGTCGATGGTGCCGGGCGCGGCTCCGGAGCCCGGGACCTGGGGGTTCGCGCGGTACAGGACGCGGGCGACCACACCGAGCGTGATCACGAGCAGGCCCTGCGCGAGGGCGAGGCCGCCGAACGTGGCGTCGCCGGGCAGGCGCCCCGCCGAGTGCCAGGCCGGCCGTGACCAGCCGGCGTAGACCAGGGCGAGGACGAGCAGGACGACCGAGCCCAGCAGCAGTCGCCGCACCAGGCTCCGGTCGCGACCGCGGTCGATCCGGTTCTCGCTGCGGCCGCGACGGCAGACCACCCCCAGCACAACGGCGCCGCCCACCACGAGGGTTGCGTTCAGGAGCCCGCCCAGCGCTTCCAGTACGACCGGCCCGCCGGGCCTGCGGTCGTAGCGGGCCGCCGAGGAGCCGACGGCCGCGGCGACGGTCAGGAAGCCCGCGGCGGTGTGCGCGGCGCGCAGCCGGGCCACCAGACGGCGCCCGTACCAGAAGCCGGGGCGGCCCAGTCCGGTGCCGTCGGTCTCCTCGTCGGGCTCGGCGGCTCGGGACATCGGCTGCTGCGACTCGTACGCGCTCCAGGTGCGGTGCGACAGGTACCACAGGAGGGCGGTGAGCGCCGCGGGCACCAGGCACGCCAGGGCGAGACGGCGGCCCGGCTGGCTCCACCAGCCCGCGTCGGGGCGGTCCGGGGAGAGGAAGCCGAGCCAGGAGTGGTTGCGCACGCACGCGCGGGTGCCGGCGCACTGCCAGGCGGCCAGGTCGAGGGCGACCTCGCAGGCGGCGGCGACCAGCAGCACCGTGAGGGTGAGTCCGGCGAGGCGGACGAGCAGCCCGTACAGGCGCACGACCCGCCCGCGGCCGAGCGAGGCGGGGCGCATCCAGTGCGCGAGGTTGACCACCATGAAGGGCAGTAACAGGAGCCATAGGGCGCGGGCGCCGTTGCCGGACGTGAGGTTGCACCACACGTACGCCTCGCGCACCGGCCCGCCGGGGCGGTCCTCGGCGTCGACGTCCTCGGCGCGCCGGAAGACGGCCGCCGTCGCGTCGCCGGTGATCCGGACCGTCCGCGGATCGTCCAGCATGTCCTCCGGCGTGGTGCCGCCGACCCCGTGGACCAGGAGTTCCAGGGCGGTTCCGGCCGCTTCGGGCCGCTGTACAGGGCTGCCGGGCTCCCCGTCGATGGCATGTTCCCGTGCACGTTCCACTGTTCCGCACTTCCCCCGCGCCACGCCCGTCGCATGTGTCATGTGCAGGCATAAGGATCGCGCGCTCCGGGCAGTGCGCACACCCGAACTCACGGAATCTCCCCGATACGTGTGAAAGTGGCGGCACGGAAGGGACACCGTGGGCGTGCGGGCAGTGGCGCGGCTGTCGGTGTCCCGTGCGAGGATGGGTCGTCCTCCAGACCTCGGACAAGGAGAATGTCCACGTGGGAGTGGGTTCGGACGGAGTGTCGGGCAGGCAGCGGCGAAAGGACCGGAGCGGTCGTGAGTGAGAATCAGAACCTCCTCGCGGAGCAGCGTCGCGCTCTGATCCTCGACGAGGTGCGCCGACGCGGCGGTGTCCGCGTGAACGAACTGACGCGAAGACTCGGCGTCTCCGACATGACGGTCCGCCGCGACCTCGACGCGCTGGCCCGCCAGGGTGTCGTCGAGAAGGTGCACGGCGGCGCGGTGCCGGTGATCGAGGCGAGCACCCACGAACCGGGTTTCGAGGCCAAGTCGGGCCTGGAGCTGACCGCCAAGGAGGACATCGCGCGGGCCGCCGCCGAGTTGGTCGCGCCGGGCTCGGCGATCGCCCTCTCAGGTGGCACGACGACATACGCGCTGGCCCATCAGCTCCTGGACGTCCCGGACCTGACCGTGGTCACCAACTCGGTGCGCGTGGCGGACGTGTTCCACTCGGCGCAGCGCACCTCCGGTCAGCGTCCGGGCGCCGCGACCGTCGTCCTCACGGGTGGGGTACGCACACCGTCCGACTCCCTGGTCGGGCCGGTGGCCGATCAGGCCATCGCGGCACTGCACTTCGATGTCCTCTTCCTCGGTGTCCACGGCATATCGGCCGAGGCGGGACTGTCGACGCCGAACCTCGCGGAGGCGGAGACCAACCGGCGGCTCGTGCAGTCCGCGCGGCGCGTCGTCGTGGTCGCCGACCACACCAAGTGGGGCACGGTGGGCCTCAGTTCGTTCGCCGCGCTGGAGCAGGTCGACACGCTGGTGACCGACCGCGGGATGCCCGCCGAGGCCCGCGCGGAGATCGCGGAGCACCTGCGGCGCCTGGTGGTGGCCGGTGAACCCGAGGACGATACAGACATCTGACGGTCCGCCAGCTAGGGTGACGCTGCCCGCGCCGCCGGTGACACAGCCGGCGCCGTCCGTGGCGCGGGTGCGACCAGGTCGTCGTCGGCCGCCGACCGGGGTCGGTTCCGCGAAGCGGCCGGGCGGGTCCCGTCACGGGCGTTCCGTACACGTACGGGAGCCAGGACCCGGTTCCCGCAAGGGGGTTCGCTCATGGCACGTCGCCCGCGTCCGGTGGGGCCCGACTTCGTCGAGACGGCTCCGGTGCGTCTGGTGTTCGCGCGGGAGGTGACCGCCCCTCCCGAGGCGGTCTTCTCGGCGCTCGCCGAGGACGTGTCCGGCTGGAGCGAGTGGTTCTCGGCCGTGACCCTCGCCCGGCCCACCGCGGACGGCTCCGGGCGCGAGGTGCGGCTCCGCGGAGGAATACGCTTCGAGGAGACCGTCCTTGTCTCCGAGGCCTCCCAGGTGTACACGTACCGGGTCGATGTCACGAACGCTCCCGGGATACGCGCCCTGGTCGAGGAGTGGCGGCTGACACCCGCGGGCAAGGGGACCCGCGTTCAGTGGACCTTCGCCGCCGACGGAACAGCTCTCTTCCGGGCGGCCCTCACCGTGGGGCGGGGCGGCCTGGGTCGCGCCTTCCGCAGCGCGGTCACGGCACTGGACCGGCGGCTGACACCGGCGCCGGCCTGAATTCGCCGGCGCACCGAATCAGGCCCCACGCGTGGCGCGTCCGGCATCCGGCATCCGGCATCCGGCATCCGGCATCCGGCCTGATCTCACAGGGTCTGGCGCCCGGCGTCTGACCTGCCCCCACACAGGGTCGGGCGCCTGCCTGCCCCGAGACGGCGTCCAGCATCCGGCCACCGGCCACCAGAACAACTGCGCTCCCCCGGGCGGGGTTTGGACAGCCCGGCCCAAAGGCATGCCCGGACGCCGAGGGCGGGTCAGGCCGGCCAGACGCCCGTCGCCAGCAGGGAGGTGATCACCGCG
The DNA here is from genome assembly GCF_053599975.1 of Streptomyces sp. NPDC005141. Classification (NCBI taxonomy): domain Bacteria; kingdom Bacillati; phylum Actinomycetota; class Actinomycetes; order Kitasatosporales; family Streptomycetaceae; genus Streptomyces; species Streptomyces sp. NPDC005141. The sequence goes on from NZ_JBSFYW010000007.1 coordinate 148,592, forward strand.
GTGTACGGCGCGATGTCCAGGCCTTGTTCGGCCAGCCACGCGTCCGAGTAGTACTTGTCGAGATAGCGGTCCCCGGGGTCGCACAGCAGCGTCACCACGCTTCCCTTGCGCCCCTCGGCGACCATTTCGGCGACGATCTTCAGGGCACTCCACAGGCCGGTGCCGGTCGAGCCGCCCGCCTTGCGGCCGATGGCCTGCTCCAGGGCGCGTACGGCCGCGACGCTCGCCGCGTCCGGCACCTTCATCATGCGGTCGATGGCGCCGGGCACGAAGCTCGGCTCCATGCGTGGCCTGCCGATGCCCTCGATGCGCGAACCGCAGTCGCAGGTGACGTCCGGATCGCCGGTGGTCCAGCCCTCGAAGAAACAGGAGTTCTCCGGGTCGGCGACACAGATACGGGTGTCCGCCTGCATGTAGTGGACATAGCGCGCGAGGGTCGCCGAGGTACCGCCGGTGCCGGCCGTGGCGACGATCCACGCGGGCTCCGGGAATCGCTCCAACGACAGCTGGCGGAAGATGGATTCGGCGATGTTGTTGTTCCCGCGCCAGTCGGTGGCCCGTTCCGCATAAGTGAATTGATCCATGTAATGGCCGCCGGTCTCGACCGCGAGGGCGGCGGACTCCTCGTAGATCTTGCGCGCGTCGTCCACGAAATGGCACTGCCCGCCGTGGAATTCGATCAAGCGGCATTTCTCGGCGCTCGTGGTGCGGGGCATGACCGCGATGAAAGGCACGCCGATGAGCCCCGCGAAATAGGCCTCGGACACGGCGGTCGAACCGCTGGACGCCTCGATCACCGGACGGCCCGGCCGGATCCAGCCATTGCACAGGCCGTACAGGAAGAGGGAGCGGGCGAGGCGGTGCTTGAGGCTGCCGGTGGGGTGGGTCGACTCGTCCTTCAGGTAGAGGTCGATGCCCCACTCCTCGGGCAGCGGGAAGCGGAGCAGATGGGTGTCGGCAGAGCGGTTGGCGTCGGCCTGGACCTTGCGGACGGCTTCTTTGAGCCAGCTCCGGTACTCCGCGTCCGTGTGGTCGACATCGAGGGTCTCGCCGGTCCGGGACTGCTGGGGAGTGCTCACGGGAAGGCTCCTAACGCATGGCGCCGACACCGCTTCAGCTGGTCGGACGCCTCGATCATAAACACCTTCCACACGCTTCTCACCTGCATAAACACACCTTTGAGCAGCCCAAAGACATCCCTGGGGGGACGGAGGGGAACCGGAAGGGAGGGGGCGCATCCCGGCCTTTGCTCCCGCCGCACCCACCACCTCGTCATACGCACTGGTGCTCGACGCCGCCCGCGGGCAGACTGCACCGCACGGGGCGGTCGCCCCCGGCGGGGATGCACACTGGGTCACGTCAAGACACGGCCGGAGCGCACAAGGGGGCGGGGCATCATGGCGGAGCCGGAGTTCACAGCCACAGGCGTGCGGATCGGAAAGAGGCTGCGCTCGCTCACCCGGGCCGGACAGGTCCGGATCAGCGACGGCAGGCTGGAACTGCTCACCAGCTACGGCAGCGAGATCGACAGCGCGCCGGTGCAGGCGGTGCGCGCGTCGAAGCCCTGGTTCGCGCACGAGGACCGGGCGTCGGCGGACGTCAACGGCACGCGCTACTCCCTCACGCTCGGCGAGCACGATCCAGCGCCCGGCCGGCCGGGGCCACCCTCCGCACGCCGCTTCATCGAGGCGGTCCGCAGGGCGGCGGGACGCAACGGCTGAGGTGCGCCCCACGCCCGCTACCTTTCGTGGAGCGCCGCGAGTTGCAGGACCGCGCCCCCTGCGTCACTCTGATGTCACATCACTCTGGGTTTACCGGCGATAACGCTGCGAACCAGCCCGCCGGCAACCACAGCAGGCGGCCGTTCCACTCAGCCGCTCTGCTGGATCCGATCTCCGTCTTCTTCCGGACCTCAATTCGGGGAGTCGCAGCCGTGATCAGCCAGCCAAGCAGGCATTGCACGGTGGAGCTCCAAGCCCTGCCGTCGCGGATCGGCCAGGTCCGCAGAATCGTCTCTGCGCAGTTGCGCTACTGGCATCTGGACCCCTTGATAGACCGGGCCGCGCTCGGAGTCACCGAGTTGCTGACCAACGTTCACCGGCACGCCCAGCCGGACAAACTGTGCACCGTGAAGATCGAGCTGCTGCTCGACCGGCTCACGGTCTCGGTGCACGACCACGACCCCCGGCTTCCCGTGGTGCGGGAGCCGGACCCCGGTTCCACCTGCGGACGCGGCCTCGCCATGGTTGCGGCGGTCAGCGAGAGCTGGGGCGTACAGCCCGACGGCGAGTCGGGCAAGGTCGTGTGGTTCACGCTTCCGGCGTCGTCGCCCGTGGTGACGGCCGCCCTCCGTGCGCCGTACGAGATCGCCTGCGAGGCCACTCTCAGGCACACCGCCGACGTGCGCAGGCCGGAACACGCTCCCGCCCGGTCAGCCGTTGCCGGCTGACCGGGCGGTGACCCCCGCCTCGTACGCCGCTCGTTCGCGGGCGCCGTACGGCCGCGGGTGGCTCACTCGGTGGCGATGGCCCGCAGCACGTCCAGGCGCGCCGCCCGCCGTGCCGGGCGCAGTCCCGCGAGGGCTCCGGCAGCGAGGCCCACCAGCGCCACCACCACGAGCCGCAGCGGCGGTATCGCGAAGGCGAAGGCGCTGTCCGACGCTCCGTCGGAGGCCTCGACGAGCACCCAGCCGAGGAAGGCACCGAGGGCGAGCCCGCCCGCCGTGCCGAACGCGGCGACGAGGACCGACTCCCAGCGGACCATGGCGCGCAGCTGCGCCCGGGTCTGTCCGACGGCCCGTAGCAGACCGAGTTCCCGTGTGCGCTCGTGGATCGCGAGCGTGAGGGTGTTGGCGATGCCGAGCAGCGCGATCAGCACCGCGAGGGCGAGCAGGGCGTAGACCAGGGTCAGCATCATGTCGATGCCGCCCGCCGAGGACTGCGCGTACTCGTCCCGGGTCTGCACCTCGGGACTGCCGTACCGCTCGGCGACCTTCTCCACCGCGGCCTTGCCCTCCGCGGTGCTCACGCCGTCCTTGAAGGAGACGGCGACGACTGTGTCGGAGTCCTGGGCCCGGTGCGGGGCCCAGCCGGCGCGGGTGATGACGTAGTCGCCCGCCAGTTCCGACCGGCCGTAGACGGCACGGACGGTGAAGTCGGCCTTCTGCCCGTCGGCGAAGGCGAGCCGGGCCGTGTCACCGGTCACCAAGTGCTGCTTGTCGGCCTCCCCGCGGGTGATGGCGATGCCGTCGGTGCCGAGGTCGTTCAGCGAGCCGTGCACGTCGCCGAGGTCGAACACCTTGCCGAGCGTGACCGGGTCGGTGACCGTCAACGCGCGGCCCCTTCCGTTGACTTCGGCGACTCCCTTGCCGAGCCCCACGGCGTTCTCGACCGTCGGCTGACGTGCGATGGCCGGGGCCAGTTCCGGGCTGAGGCCGCTGCCGCCCGCGCCGAACGACGGCGTGCTGACGGCGATGTCACCCGCGAAGGAGCGGGAGACCGTCTGGTCCATGGTGGCCTTGAGCGAGGCGCCGAAGACCGTGAACAGCGAGACGACGGCGACGCCGATCATCAGGGCGCCGGCGGTGGATGCGGTCCGCTTGGGGCTGCGCAGCGCGTTGCGCCGGGCGAGTCCGCCGGTGACCCCGCGCAGCTTGTCGAGAGGCGCGCCGAGGACCCGTACGGCGGTCGTGGACGCGACCGGACCGAGGACCACGAAGGCGGCGAGAGCCAGCACGGCGCCGAGTCCGGCGAGCCACAGCGACGGAGTCAGCAGGACGCCCGTCAGGGTGACGGCCACCGCGAGGGCCGCCAGTCCCCCGCCGACGGCCGCACGTCCGCGGGAGGCGCCGGAGCCGTCGACCGCCGTCTCGCGCAGCGCGGCGAGCGGCGCGGTGCGTCCGGCCCGTGCGGCGGGCAGCAGGGCTGAGCCGAGACAGACCACGATGCCGACGCCGAGCGGGAGCACCATGGAGAGAGCGCTGATCACCAAGTCGCCCTCGGGGAAGGGGAACCCGATGGCCGGGAACAGCGCCTGGAGTCCGGCCGCGATACCGATGCCGCCGACGAGTCCCACGGCCGAGGCGGTCACGGCGACGACGCTCGCCTCGGCCAGGGTCGACACGGTGACCTGTCGGCGCGAGGCACCCAGGGCGCGCAACAGCGCGTTCTCGCGGGTGCGTTGGGCGACGACGATCGCGAAGGTGTTGTGGATGGAGAAGGTCGCGACGAGGAGCGCGATGCCGGAGAAGACGAGCAGGAGCGTGGTGAAGACGGTCAGGAACTGGCTGGAGATCATGTCGGTGTTCTCCTGCGCGGACTCCTGTCCGGAGATGGCCTCGACTCCCTTGGGAAGCACGGGAGTCAGATCGGAGACGAGCTCGTCCTGACCGACTCCCGGGCCCGCGCGCACGCGGATGCTCGCGGCCTCGCCGGGCTTCGCGGTCAGGTATTTCTCCGCGTCGGCCTGCGTCATCCCGGTGAAGGTCACCTGGGCCATGCCGTCCTCGCCACCGAAGGTCGCGAGGCCCACGATCGTCACCTGGACGGGGTCGGGCGTGCGCAGGGTCGTCGTGTCGCCGATCCTCAGGTCGCCCTTCTCGGCGGCGCCCCTGTTGACCACGACCTCGCCGGACTTCGACGGGGCGCGGCCTTCGGCGAGTCGGTACGCGTTGAGCTTCGGATCGTCGATCCAGTTGCCCGCGAGGGTGGGTGGGCCCTGGCCGCCGATGGGCTTGCCGTCGGCGCCGATGAGCTGGCCGGCGCCCTGGATGTCCGGCGCGGCGGCCGCGACACCGGGGGTCCGCTCGATCGTCCGCGCCAGCTCGGTGCCGACGGGCGCGCGGACGCCCTGGCTCTCCCCCGGCGTGGTGATGGTGTCGGCGCTGCGGACGACGGCGTCGGTGCCCTTGGTCGCGTTGCCGAACATCGTGTCGAACCCGGCGCGCAGGGTGTCGCCCATGACGAGGGTGCCCGCCAGGAAGGCGACGCCTAGGAGCACCGCGAAGAACGTGCCCGCGAAGCGGCGTTTGCGGGAGCGCAGCGACGAGGCGCTCAGGCGCAGTGCGGCGTTCATACCGGTGCCCCCATGCCGTCGAAGGCCTTCATGCGGTCGAGGACCTTGTCGGCCGTCGGCTTCTCCATCCGGTCCACGAGGCGTCCGTCGGCGAGGAAGACCACCTCGTCGGCGTGCGCGGCGGCGACCGGGTCGTGCGTGACCATCACGACCGTCCGGTCCATCCGGCGCACCGCCCTGCCGAGAAGGTTCAGAACCTCCTCACCGGAGCGGGAGTCGAGGTTGCCGGTGGGTTCGTCGGCGAAGACGACGTCAGGTTGTCCGGCGAACGCCCTTGCCACGGCGACGCGTTGCTGCTGTCCGCCGGACAACTCGCTGGGCCGGTGGTGGAGCCGGTCGCGCAGACCGACGACATCGACGAGGGCGTCGGTCCATGCGCGGGAGCCCTTGGTTCCGGCGAGGTCCATGGGCAGGGCGATGTTCTCGGCGACGGTGAGCGTCGGAATGAGGTTGAACGCCTGGAAGACGAAGCCGATCCGGTCGCGGCGCAACAGGGTCAGACGGCGGTCGTCGAGGGTGCCGAGCTCGGTGTCGCCGATGTACGCGGCCCCGGAGGTGAGCGTGTCCAGGCCGGCCGCGCAGTGCATCAGGGTGGACTTGCCGGAGCCCGAGGGCCCCATGATCGCGGTGAAGCGACCGGCCGGAAAGCCGACGCCCACCCCGTCCAGGGCCCTCACGGCGGTGTCGCCGCTGCCGTACACCTTCACGGCGTCGGTGACGCGTGCGGCGTCCCGGCGGGCGGTCGTGGCCGTCATGCCGCACCGCCCTTGCCCGTGCGCCCGAACTGCTCGTCGAGGACGGAGAGCCGGCGCCAGTACTCGTCCTCGTCGATCTCTCCGGAGGCGAAACGGCGGCCGAGCACGGCGATCGGTGAGTCGCCGGCCGGGAGGGCGCCGCCGGGGCCGAATCCGCCCGTCGCACGCCACGGACCACGGCGTCCGCGCCAGGCGGTGCGCCGCAGCACGGTCACGACGCCGATCACGACGGCCGCCCAGATCAGCGGAAGGAACAGGATCCACGGGCCGGGGCCGCCGTCCCAGTTCGCCAGGGTCTGCATCTCGAGTCATCTCCTCGGTGGGAATCGCGGGTGGAAATCGCGCGTCTTCGCGGGACCTCTTTGCGATGCCTCGAGAGTCGCCCAGGCAGGGGGTCCGAGTCGTCGTACGGCCAGCGGCAGTGCCCGTACCCCCCGGGGAGTACGCCGGGGGGTACGGGCTGCTTCGTGCGGCGGCCCTCCCCCAGGTGGCGCGGCGGCCGGCACGCTCACCGCGCGTCCGGGCCCGGACAGCAGGGAACCTGCGTCCCGGTCCGGACAGCAGGGGATCTCCCCTCTGTACCTACTGGTATGTACAGTAGCTTCATGAGCACTCCGGACCGACTGATCGAGTCCACGCGGGAGCTGCTGTGGGAGCGCGGGTACGTGGGCACCAGCCCCAAGGCGATCCTGGAGCACGCGGGCGCGGGGCAGGGCAGCATGTACCACCACTTCCGGGGCAAGCCCGACCTGGCGCTCGCCGCGATCCGCCGTACCGCCGAGGAGATGCGGGCCACCGCCGAGGCCGTCCTCGGCTCGCCCGGATCGCCGTACGAGCGGATCGAGGCCTATCTGCGCCGCGAACGCGACGTCCTGCGCGGCTGCCCCGTCGGGCGGCTCACGATGGACCCGGACGTGATCGCGAGCGACGAACTGCGCGCACCCGTCGACGAGACGCTGGACTGGCTGCGCGAGCGGCTGGCCGCCATCGTGGAAGAGGGCAAGGAGCAGGGGCAGTTCGCGGCCGCGCTGGACGGCGCGGAGATCGCCGCGACGATCCTCGCCACCGTCCAGGGCGGCTACGTCCTGGCGCGTGCCTCCGGTTCACCGGCCGGGTTCGACGCGGGAGTTCGGGGGCTGCTCGCCCTGCTGGCGCCCGCCCGCTGACACCGCCGTCCAAAGCCCCCGGGGCGCGCGTCCGCCGACCCCGCGAAGGATCAGCGGGACGCGGCCACGGACGCGGCTTTCCGAGAATGACCCGGCAAGCTCGAGGAAGGACCCTCCGATGCACGCCATGCAGTACGAGCTGACGTTGCCCGCCGACTACGACATGACCGTCATCCGGGATCGGGTCTCCCGCATCGGCCATCTGCTCGACGCGTGGGACGGCCTCGGGTTCAAGGCGTATCTGATCCGCGAGCGCGGGGTGGACGGCTCACCGGTCGACCAGTACGCGCCGTTCTATCTGTGGAACACCACCGAGGGCATGAACTCCTTTCTCTGGGGAGGGGCTTTCCAGGGCCTGGTGAACGACTTCGGGCGCCCCGTCGTGCAGCACTGGACCGGCCTCGCGTACGAGGAGGGCGCCGCCGCGGGCTCGCCGGCCAAGGTCGCGGTCCGCCGCCGGCAGCCCGTCGACGAGGGCGTGGAGCTGTCCGAGGCGATGGAGGAGGCGGTGCGCGAGGCCGGGCGGCTGGCCGCGATGGACGGGGCCGTCGGCGCGGCCGCCGCCGTCGATCCGCGCCACTGGGAGGTTGTGCTCTTCTCACTCTGGGACCACGACTCGCCCAAGGCGTGTGGTGAGATCTTCCAGGTGCTGCACCTGTCCCAGCCGGAACGCGAGCGGCTGCCGCGGGGGCGGCAGTGGTGAGCCCGGTCGCCACGGTCCGTACGGTCCTGGGTGACGTGCTCCCCGAGCACCTCGGGATCTGCGACGCACACGACCATCTCTTCTTCGGCAGTCCCCGGCTCCCGGGCGAGGAACTGCGCGACGCGTCCGCCGCACGGGCCGAACTGGCCGCGTTCCGCGCGCAGGGCGGCGCCGCCGTGATCCAGTGGACGCCGTACGGTCTGGGCAGGCGGGCCGCGGATCTGCCGCTGATCTCCCGCGACGCCGAGGTCCACGTCGTCGCGGCGACCGGCCTGCACCAAGCGGCGCACTACACACCGGAGTTGCTGAGTCGGCTGCGCGGGCGGGCGGCCGACCTCTTCGTCGCCGAACTCACGTCGGGCATCGGTACGTCCGGCGTCCGGGCCGGGCTCATCAAGGTCGCGGGCGGCTTCCACGCCCTGGACGCGCACGCCCGCTGGACGATGACCGCCGCGGCGGAGGCTCATCACGCCACCGGCGCGCCGATCGCCGTGCACCTGGAGCTGGGCACCGGCGCTCTCGACGTACTCGACCTGCTGTGCGGCGAGTTGGGCGTGCCGCCGCACCGGGTGATTCTGGGGCACGTCAATCGTTCGCCGGACCTTCTGGTGCAGCGCGAGGCAGCCGAGTCGGGCGCCTTCCTCGCCTTCGACGGCCCCTCGCGCGCCAACCACGCCACGGACTGGCATATGCCCGACGCCGTACGCGCCCTCGCCGACGCCGGTTTCGGCCACCGGCTGCTCCTCGGCGGCGACACGACGACCGCGGCCGCGCGCTCGGTCAACGGCGGCCCGGGAATGCCGTATCTGCTGCGCCGGGTCCGCCCGAGGCTCGAACTCGCCCTGGGCACGGACCTGGTGGACCGGATTCTCACCGAGAACGCCGGGTGCGCCTTCGCCGTCGCCTGGCATTCATGAGCGTCAGACGGGCAGTGCGGTCAGCGGGTCGTCCAGCACCGGCTGCCACGCCAACTCGGCAGCTCCAACGAGGCTGTTGTAGTCCAGGGTGCACGCGAGGATCGGCACCCCGCCGCTCCGTCCCCACAGGCTGCGGTCGGCGACGACGGCGCGCAGCCGGTCCGGGTCGGCGTCGAGCAGGGCGCGGTGCAGTCCGCCGAGGATGATGCGGTCCGGATTGAGGATGTTGACGAGGCCCGCGAGGCCGAGGCCGAGGCGGTCGATCAGCGCCTCGATGGCCGTACGGACGGACGGATCGGCGTACTCGTCGCGGATCAACTCGTTGGCCTGCTGGAGCAGCGACACCTCGGGTCCCGGGGCGCGGCCGGCCGCGGTGAGGAAGGCCAGCGGGTCCGCCTCGACGTCGAGACATCCCCTGCTGCCGCAGTAGCAGGGGCGGCCCTCGGGATTGACGGTGAGGTGGCCGACTTCGAGGGCGAGCCCCGAACTGCCCGTGTGCAGGCGCCCGTCGAGCACCAGGGCGCCGCCGACGCCGCGGTGTCCGGTGGCCACGCAGAGCAGGTCACGGGCTCCGCGGCCCGCTCCGTGCCGGTGCTCGGCGAGGGCGGCGAGGTTGACGTCGTTGCCGGCGAACGCCGGCCCCTCGATACCGGCCGCGCGCACCCGTTCGGCGAAGATCTGCTGGACGGGGGCGCCCGCGGGCCAGGCCAGGTGCAGTGGGTTGAGGGCGAGCCCCTCGGGTTCGGCGACGGCCGACGGCACGGCGAGCCCGGCGCCCACACAGCGGCGGCCGGTCTCGCGGAGCAGTTCGGCGCCGGCGTCGACGACCGAGCCGAGGACCTTGGCCGGATCGGCGTCGACGGCCTCGCAGCCGGGCGCGGTCGCGACGATCCGACCGCCGAGGCCGACCAGCGCGGCGCGGAAACCGTCGGCGTGCACCTGCGCGGCCAGCGCGACGGGCCCGTCCTCGGCGACCTCCAGCCGGTGCGAGGGGCGCCCTTGGGAACCGGCGGCGGCACCGGGCCGCGCGTCGACCCGGATCAGCCCCAGCGCCTCCAGCTCGGCGGCCACCGCTCCCGCGGTCGCCCGGGTGACTCCCAGTTCGGCGGTGAGCACGGCACGCGTCGGCGCGCGCCCGGTGTGCACGAGCTCCAGCGCCGGGCCGAGCGCCCCGCGCCCCCGGTCGAGCCGTGTCCGTGTGTTCCCATCCCCCGCCGTCCGGGGGCCCGCCTTGCCGTTCATGAGGGCGAGTCTCCCATGATCCGCTCCGGCGCGGCCCGTCCGGTCCCGGCGGCCCGCGCGAGGCGACACGCGGGCGCAGGGCCTGGCTTTCGGATCGCACCTGGACCATGCGGTCCGACACGGCTCCGGACCGGACACGCCCTAGAAGCCGCCGGCCCGGAGCGTGATGTTCAGCCGCCCGGTCAGTCCCAACTCCGGAGGCGCCGTCCCCGCGTACACCCTCGGTACCCCGTGATACGCGAGCCGTGACGCGCCGCCGAACACGAAGAGATCGCCGCTGCGCAGCTCGATGTCGGTGTACGGCCGTGTCCGGGATTCCGTGTTCCCGAAGCGGAAGACGCAGGTGTCGCCCAGGCTCAGCGACACCACCGGGGCGTCGGACGATTCGTCGCTGTCACGGTGCATGCCCATGCGGGCTTCGGCGTCGTAGAAGTTGATCAGGGCGATGTCGTACGGGGCGGGCTCGTCCGTGCCGGGGGCGGCGGCGCCGAGGGTGTCCGCGACCGCCTCCCGGGCCAGGTCGCCGAGCAGGCCGGGGAAGGGCTTCACCGGGGAACCGTCGCCGTCGACCACGGTGCGGGCGTAGCCGTACGGGTACCAGTGCCAGCCCAGACACACCTGCCGGGAGGTCATCGTGCCGCCGCCGGGGGTGCGGACCGTGCGCAGGCCCGCAGGCGGGCGGGCCCAGCCGCGGCAGGCCTCCAGAAGCCGCCGCTGACGGTCCGCGTCCAGCCAGTCCGGGAGGTGCACCGCGCCGGGAGCGATCTCCGTCCGGCCGCGGGGAAACAGCTCCGCGTCCATCGACATGCCCCCATCCTCGCGCACCCGGGCCGCTCCGCGTCGCATAGCCTGGACCCACGATGAACGACGGTATGACCACACCCTGGGGCGATTACGATCTCGCCCGTTTTCCCGAGGACCCTCGCGAGCGGCTGCGCGCCTGGGACGCCGCCGACACCTATTTGCTGCAGCACCTCGCGGAGAGCGAGATCCCCCTGACGGGTTCGGTCGTGATCGTCGGCGACCGGTGGGGCGCGCTCGCCACGGCGCTGTCGTCCCGGCGGCCGACGCAGATCACCGACTCCCTGCTGGCGCAGGAGGCGACCCGCGCGAATCTGGCGCGGGCCGGTGCCGAGGAGTCCGCGGTCCGGCTCCTCACGACCCAGGATCCGCCTCCCGAGCGGATCGACGTGCTGATCGTGCGGGTGCCGAGGAGCCTCGCCCTCCTGGAGGATCAGCTGCACCGGCTGGCGCCCGGCGTGCACGAGGGCACCGTCGTGGTCGGCACCGGGATGGTCAAGGAGATCCACACCTCGACGCTGCACCTCTTCGAGCGGATCCTCGGTCCGACCCGCACCTCGCTGGCCGAGAAGAAGGCCCGGCTGATCTTCTGCACCCCGCTCCAGGGGATCGCCCGGAAAGCCAACCCCTGGCCGTACAGCTACGAGCTCCCTGACGGCGTCGGTGTGGTGTCCGGCCGCACGGTCGTCAACCACGCGGGCGTCTTCTGCGCCGACCGCCTCGACATCGGCACCCGCTTCTTCCTCCAGCATCTGCCACGCAGCCGGGGCGCCGAGCGGGTCGTGGACCTGGGCTGCGGCAACGGCGTGGTCGGTACGGCGATGGCGCTGGCCAATCCCGACGCCGAGGTGCTGTTCGCCGACGAGTCGTACCAGGCGGTGGCCTCGGCGGAGGCGACCTACCGGGTGAACGCCGACGGGATCGCCGAGTTCCGTGTCGCCGACGGACTGGCGGGCGTCCCCACCGGGAGCGTCGACCTCGTCCTGAACAATCCGCCGTTCCACTCCCACCAGGCGACGACGGACACGACCGCCTGGCGGATGTTCTCGGACGCGCGGCGCGCGCTGCGGCCGGGCGGCGAGCTGTGGGTGATCGGCAATCGCCACCTGGGCTACCACCTGAAGCTGCGCCGGCTCTTCGGCAACAGTGAACTGGTCGCGGGTGACGCCAAGTTCGTGATTCTGCGAGCCGTGAAGAAGGACGTCAGCCAGTAGCCCCGCGCAGCACACGGGGCGGGGCACCCAGTTCCCGCCTGCATGCCTTGTTGAAGGCCTGCAGGTCGGGGATGCCGACCGAGGCCGCCACGGCCGGGATCGACAGGGTCGAGACGCGGAGCAGGTGGTGGGCGCGTTCCAGTCTGCGGCGGCGGATGTAGGCCACGACCGTGGTGCCGGTCTCGGCGCGGAAGAGCCGGGTGAGGTGGTTGTGGGAGATCCCGGCGGCGCGGGCGATCTCCGGGACGGTGAGCGGAGCGGCCAGCCGGGCCTCGATGTGGGCGATCGCGGTGCCGACCGCGGGGTGCGGACCCGGGGTGACGAGGGCCGGGGTGAGGTCGGCGATGCGCCACAGCGCGGTCCAGATCTCGGACCTGGTGCGTTCGGGTGCTCCGGGGGCCGCCGCGATGGCGTGCAGCAACAGCTCTGACAGCAAGGGAAGTTCGGGTCCCGCGTCCTGCACGACGGGGACGGTCCGCGACGGTCCGACGGGGGCGACGCGCAGGTGCGCGTACAGGTGCTCCGAACGGCCCTGGTAGCGGTAGCGGACCGTGGTACCGGGCGGTACGAGGCTGACACGGCCGGGGCGGATGACGTGGGCCGTGCCGTCGACGGTCAGCTCGGCGTCGTACCGGTAGAGGTGCAGCTGCCACAGTTCCGGCAATCGGAAGACGTCCGTGGCATTCGCCACCCCGTGCACACCGACTCCGGCGCCGGCCACCTCCGGCGGCTCGCCGAGGTGCAGGCGCGTCTCACGCATGGTGAGAAATTACCAGTGATGGTGAATGGGGCCAACGCGCCGCGGACGGCGCCGCTCCTACGGTGGGGCCATGACCGACGCCAAGCTTCTGAGTTCGGTGCGCATGGCGCACTTCGTGGCTCACGGCTCATTGCGGCTGGACGCCGTGGTGCCGCCCGAGATGAACGCCGAGGCCATGGAGGTGCTCCGCGACGGCCTGCCCGCCGTGCCGTACGGCACGCCTGTCCCTCAGGCCTACACCGAGGGTTCGTTCGTCCGCCGCCTCCTCGAACTCCCCGTGCTGGCAGGCGCGTTGCGGAGTCTGGTCGGCCCCGGCCCCGCCGTCGACCACCACGCGGTCCACATCCGCGAGCCGCACGAGGGGCGGGCCCAGCCCCTGCACGGTGACGCGATCATCGATGTGCGCACCGACGCCTTCGACGTCCAGTTGATGTACTACCCGCACGGCATCACCCTCGACATGGGCGGCACCCTCAGCGTGCCGGGCAGCCATCTGCGCCGCACCAACGAGTCGGACACCGGCCGCTACCAGAACCTGCGCGGGCAGAACCGGCTCGTCTGCCCCGCCGGGACCGTGGTGTTTCTGCACCATGGCCTGTGGCACGGTGGACGGCGCAACGACAGCGACAGCGCGCGCTACATGTTCAAGATCCGCTTCAACCCGACGGTGCGGCAACGGCGGCTGTGGGACACCTCGGACCTCGCCGATCCGGGTGTCGCCGAGGAACTCGCCACCACGTTCCCCTGGTACGAGCCCGCCACCGGCCGCCTGGAGGTCTACAACCGCGTCCTGCTGTGGCGCTCGCTGACCGGGGACGACTCCTTCGACCTGGACCACTGGGTGACCCGGGTCTCCAACCGTCCCGAGGGGAAGATCGCATGACGTTCCGTCAGCAGGTTCTCGTCCTCTATCTGGCCACCTCGGCGCTGGACGCGGACGTGGTGGGCTGGTCGCTCTACGACGGCACCGGCCGCACCTCGCCCACGACCGGCGACGGCGACGAGCCCCCGTACACGTCGGGCGTGCACGCCCTACAGGACGGCTGGCGGCTGTTCCAGGCGGCCCAGCTGATCCCGCCGTATCCGGGGCACGAGTACGACGTGTCGTTCCTCAAGCACGAGTTCTTCTTCGAGAGGCTGGTCGACGCCGGGAGCGAGCCCGGGAGTGAGCCCAGAGACAGGATCGGCACCACTTTCTGATCTCCCGTATGCGCCCACGTGTACGAACGTAGAGTGTGGCCGCTCGTCCATGACAACTGGGGGAACCATGTCGCGCCGTGCTGTCGTCATCGGTGGGAGCGTGGCCGGCATGCTCGCCGCCGCGGCTCTTTCCCGGTCCATGGACGAGGTGACCGTCCTGGAGCGCGACGAGCTTCGCGACGGACCGCAGTCACGCAGGCGGATTCCGCAGGCACGACATGCTCACATCCTCCTGCCCAGCGGACGCGACGCCATCCAGGAGCTGCTTCCCGGAGTCGACGTACGCGAGCGGCTGCTCGCGTCGGGAGCTCATGAACAGTCCCTCACCGGCATGCTGGGCTTCGGCCCGCAGGGCTGGTTCCGGCGCTGGCCGACCCTCACCGACGAACTGCTGCTCACCCTGTGCAGCCGCGACCTGCTCGACTGGACCGTCCGCGAGGCCGTCCTCGGCACCACCCCGGTCACCGTCCGCCGTGCCGAGGCGGTGTCCCTGCTGGGAACCGCCCAGCGCGTCACCGGCGTACGCGTCCTCGCCGGCGGCACCGAGGAGGACCTGCGGGCGGATCTCGTCGTCGACGCGAGCGGGCGGGGATCACGCGTCGAGCACTGGCTCGAATCGCTCGGCGTGACGGACGTACCCACCGACGAGGTCGACTCGGGTCTCGTCTACGCCAGCCGCGTCTTCCGCGTTCCGCCGGGCGCGGAGAACTTCCCGCTGACCCAGGTCGAGGCGGACCCCGTCGACTCCCGGCCGGGGCGTTCCGGAAATCTGGTGCCCATCGAGGACGGCCGCTGGCTGGTCAGCCTGGCGGGTACCCGCGGCGGCGAACCCACCGCTGATCCCGAGGAGTTCACCCGCTTCGCGCTCGGCCTGCGCCACCCCCTCATCGGGCAGCTCATCTCCGGTGCCGAGCCGCTCGGCGAGGTGTCCCTCAGCCGCAGCACCCGCAACAGGCGCCGCGACTTCGAGAAGGCGGCCATGCCCGAGAGCCTGGTGGTGCTCGGTGACGCCGTCGCCACCTACAACCCCGTCTACGGGCAGGGCATGTCCGTCGCGGCCCTGGGAGCCCTGGCTCTGAGCCGGCGGTTGCGGCAGGCCGATGTCACCGCACCGGGTTTCGCCCGCGGGGTCCAGCGTGCGGCCGCCAAGTCCGTCTCGGCCGCGTACACCCTGAGCACCTCGCAGGACCAGTGGTTCCCGGAGGTCATCGGCAGGGCTCCGACGCTCGTCGACCGGCTCCTCAGCCTCTACATGGGCCGGATGGCTCGCGTGGCCACCACCTCCTATCCCGTGTCCGCGGCCATGTGCGAGGTCCTCACACTGCAGGCCGACGCGAGCCGTCTCGTGCACCCCAGGCTGCTGCTCGCCACTCTGAAGGGACCTGTCATGGAGCCCCTGTCCGGGCCGCCGCTGACCCCTGAGGAGAGCGCCTTCCTCGACGCCCTGGGCCCCGTTCCCGTCTGACGGCGTCCGCGGTACGAGCGCGGGCCCGACGTCCGCGCCCCGGGCGATCGGGCGAGAGTCCGCGCTCAACGCGTTCCAGCGGTCCGCGCTCCGGGCGTGGGTCCGGCGCGGCGGTCGAGGCAGCCGGTCCGAAGGTCACCGCGGGCGCGGTCAGGAGAGCTGCCGCACCGACGTTCTCCTCGACTGGATCGCCGCATCCACGATGGGGGTCCGCACCGCCCGGGACAGGCTCAGCAGTGACGGCTGGCCCGTGTCCAACGACCGCGAACCGGCGGCGGGACGTCGTACGCGCGCGCTGACGGAGACCACCACGTCGACGTCCCCGACCGAGATACCGATGGTGCCGGTCTCCGCGACGGGGGACGGAGCCTCGGCGAGAGCGGCTACGGCGACCATCGCGGCCAGCCCGATCACCTCGGCGTCCGCCGCACTGGACCCGGCGGCGAGCGCCTCCCGGTAGGCGCGGCGCCGCACCTGGTCGTCGAGTTGTCCGGCCAGTCGCCTGAGGCCGTCCCGGATGGCGGTCTCACGCGTGGTGAGCTGGAGTTCGACGTCGCCGATCGTCCGCCACGACAGTGCCCTGACGCAGCGCCTACGGCTGTTCGGCCCCGCCAGCAGACAGAACAGCGGACGCAGCCGTACGAACGTGACGGCGGAGTCGATGCGCGGACCGATGAGAGGAAGGATGTAGCCGGCCGAGGCGAGGCAGGAGCCGACGGCCACGAGTGGAGCGACGCTGGTGCTCAGGCCGTCCCAGCTGCGCCCGAGCCAGTGAGCGGTCAGCGCCACGGCCTTGACGACGCTGTAGGCACTGGTGAACAGCCAGCCCACCACGAGCAGGGCCAGCGACCCACGCGTCCAGCGCTTGACCTTCCGTGTCCAGCGCCAGCACAGCAGGGTCGTCATCACCGCGGCCACCATGTGCGCCACCAGGTACAGCACGATCATCTCTCGGATGAACGGAGTCGAGGCGTAGTAGGTGTCGAAGTCGGCCCGGCGCTCGACCGGCGCGTCGCCCAGCGTGAACAGGACACCCTCGGCGGCGATCACTCCCAGGTAGCTGAACAGCCACGCCCGGGAGGTGCGCCGTACCCGGACGGGGTCGCTGCCCCGCCAGTGCACGATGAGGATGAGGGACGCCGCCCCGAAGGCGGTCACCGCGCCGTATGTCAGGGGCGCTGCGACGTTCGGTATGCCCGTGAGGCTGTTGACCAGCGCGACGGTGGGCGGCGCGCCGAGCACGAAGCAGAGGCCCGACAGGAGGATGACGGCGCAGAAGGACCGCTTCAGCGGATCTCTCCAGTGGCGACGCAGGTCCGGCAATTGAGCGGCGAGTCCCATCCACAGGATGGCCGCGGCCAGGTAGTAGATCAGTCCGTTCACATCGGACCCAGGGGCAATCGCCGGCGGACGTCTCGATGCGCGCCGGGGCGCGGACCGGTCGCGGACAACACGATGTTCACCAGGGCGCACGCGTTCGAGCCGCGCTCCGATGTGCTGGTTCCAGCCAGAAGTTGACCGCTCAAGGCCTCCACCGTCCCGCGCCCGGTCCAGCGCCGGCTCTGCCCCGAAAACACCGCCAACCCCTGCTCCCCGCGTCAAAGGGGCATACGGACGCCTGCCCGAGTGGCCTTCGGGTCGATGTCTCGCCCGCGAGCCTGCCGTGCCCTTTCGGCCTTCTCATACTTGTTCACACTAGCCACCTTGTCACCCACTCGAACTGCCGTGGGTGCAAAAGCACATGCGTCGGGACCGGCTCCGGACGGAGCCGGCACCGGCAGCGTGACCGCTTTGGCCCGCATATCGGGCTGTAGAGGCAGGTATACGACGAGCGGATCGGCCCGGCGGGAGGACCACCGTCTCGAACGGCTTTCAGCGAAGCGGGGGTTCACGGGGTCAGTGGACCGGAGCGGACCCTTGACGTCCGCGACGGAGGTCCGACCGGTTGTCCGCCGGGCGGGAGCCGACCCGGGAGCGACCGGGTCGACACCGCGGCTGCGGGGCGGAGTTGACGCTCACCCCTGGAGCACGCCGATGAGCCCCGCAACGGTTCGGGCCATCGCCTCCCGCCCCACGCTGAGGTACTTCCGTGAATCCACGGCCTCGGGGCGGGCCGCGAGGAACTCCCGGATGGCACCCGTCATCGCGATGTTCAGCGCGGTGCCGACGTTGACCTTGGCGATACCGCCCTCGACGGCCGCCCGGAGCTCGTCGTCCGGGACCCCGGAGGAGCCGTGCAGGACGAGAGGGACGCCGAGGGACGCGGCCAGACGTTTGAGCAGGTCGTGGTCGAGGGCGGCGGTGCGGGTGGTCATCGCGTGGGAGCTGCCGATCGCCACGGCCAGCGCGTCCACGCCGGAGTCGGCCACGAAGGCGCGGGCCTCGCTCGGGTCGGTGCGGGCGCCGGGCGCGTGCGCGTCCCGCGGCGGCTCACCGTCCTTGCCGCCGACCTCACCCAACTCGGCCTCGATCCACAGACCTTGGGCGTGAGCCCAGTCGGCTGCGGCGCGGGTCGAGGTCAGGTTCTCCTCGTAGGGCAGGCGCGACGCGTCGTACATGACGGAGCTGAACCCGGCGCCCGGGGCCTGCCGGAGCAGGTCGTCGCTCTGGACGTGGTCGAGGTGCAACGCGACGGGCACCGTGGCGCGTTCGGCGGCGGTGGTCGCGGCACGGGCCAGCGGAAGCAGCCGGCCGTAGCGGAACTTGACCACGTTCTCGCTGACTTGGAGCACGACGGGCGCGCCGGCGGACTCCGCCCCCGCGATGACGGCCTCGACGTGCTCCAGGGTGATGACATTGAACGCGGCGACGGCGGTCCGCGCCCGGGCGGCCCGGGCCACCAGCTCACCGGTTGCTGCGAGGGGCACAACTCCTCCTTCTCCGTGGGTGGTCGGGGCGGTTCAGTCGCTGAGGATCACGGAGCGGGTGAGGTGGCGCGGCCGGTCCGGGTCCAGACCGCGTGCCGCCGCGACGGCGACGGCCAGGCGCTGGGCGCGGACGAGTTCGGCGAGCGGGTCGAGGCCGCCGTCCACCCACAGTCCGCCGGTCCGCCGGACCTGTTCGGCCAGCCCCTCGGGTGCCTCGCCGAGCATCCAGGTGGCCGTGCCGTGGGTGGTGATGCTGATGGGGCCGTGCCGGTACTCCATCGCCGGGTAGGCCTCGGTCCAGGCGAGGGACGCCTCCCGCATCTTGAGCCCGGCCTCGTTGGCGAGACCGACGGTCCACCCGCGGCCGAGGAAGGTGAACTGCGCGCAGGCGACGAGTTCTTCGGGCAGCGGGGTGTCGAGCGCGGTGCGCGCGTCGGCGACGACGGCGTCGCTGTGCAGACCGAGGTGGGCCCGGAGCAGGGTGAGCGCCGTGGTCGCGAACCGGGTCTGCACGACGGACCGCTCGTCGGCGAAGTCGAGCACGACGACGTCGTCCGCGGACTCCATCACGGGCGTGTGCGGATCGGCGGTGACGGCGGTCGTACGGGTGTGTCCGCGCAGTCTCCCGAGGAGTTCGAGCACTTCGGTGGTCGTCCCGGAGCGCGTCAGGGCGACCACGCGATCGTATGACCGGCCCGCCGGGAACTCCGAGGCGGCGAAGGCGTCGGTCTCGCCCTGCCCGGACTGTTCGCGCAGTACGGCCGCGGCCTGGGCCATGAAGAACGAGGTGCCGCATCCCACGATCGCGACCCGTTCCCCCGCTGCGGGCAGCGCGGCTCCGTGCACCGCCGCCTGTTGCGCGGCGCGGATCCAGCACTCGGGCTGGCTGCTCAGCTCGTCCTCGACATGGGTCATGCCGTACCCCTCCCACGGATGCTTGTTCTTGCAAGATATAGCGAGTTTTCGAGCACAATCAAGCATTTGAGCGGAGGTGAGGTGCGCTAGGGTCGCGGAAGATCGAGGACTGGAGGGTGCGGATGTCGCGCGACGCCCGTTGGAAGGCGCTGCTGGAACTGCTGGTGGAGCGGGGCCGCCTGGATGTCGAGGAGGCGGCGACGCGGCTGGAGGTCTCCGCGGCGACGATCAGGCGCGACTTCGACCAGCTCGCCGAGCAGCAGATGCTCGTGCGCACCCGGGGCGGCGCGGTCGTGCACGGCGTCTCCTACGAACTGCCGCTGCGCTACAAGACCGCCCGCCACGCTTCGGAGAAGCAGCGCATCGCCAAGGCGGTGGCCGACCTCATCGCGCCCGGCGAGGCGGTGGGTCTGACGGGCGGCACCACGACGACCGAAGTGGCCCGCGCCCTGGCCGTACGCCCGGATCTGGCCTCGGGCTCCCCCGCACTCACCGTCGTCACGAACGCGCTGAACATCGCGAACGAACTCGCCGTGCGCCCCCAGTTCAAGATCGTGGTGACCGGCGGGGTCGCGCGGCCCCAGTCCTACGAGCTCATCGGGCCTCTCGCGGACGGTGTGCTGGGCCAGATCACCCTGGATGTCGCGGTGCTCGGCGTGGTCGCCTTCGACGCCACGCACGGCGCCGCCGCCCACGACGAGGCTGAGGCCGCGATCAACCGCCTCCTGTGCGAGCGGGCTGAGCGCGTGATCGTCGCCGCCGACTCCAGCAAGCTGGGACAGCGCGCGTTCGCCCGTATCTGCGCGGCCGAGTCGGTGGGCACGCTCGTCACGGACGTGGCGGCCGGGCCGGAGACGATCGGGCGGTTCGAGGAGGCGGGGGTCGAGGTCATCGCCGTATGACGCCGCGCCGATCCCCCGGATTCGGGGCCGTCGCCTGACTTCTGGACCATCCCCTGACTTCGAGGCCATCCCCTGACCTCGGGGCCATCCCCTGACTTCGAGGCCATCCCCTGACCTCGGGGCCATCCCCCGCGCCCCGTCATCAGCGTGCGGTTCCGCCGGCGCGTCTCGGCGCTCCCCGGGCCCGACTTGGCACCGGGCCACGACCGCGAGCGGACGCGCAGGCCCGGCGGACTCCTCTCCGGCCGAAAGGGGCCACGCCCCAGCGGACAGCCTCGCCAAGTATCACCGAACCGCACCGCCCAGCCGCTCCTGCCCTGCGGGCGCGGGCTCGGCAGCACCATGGGCGCGGCTGCTCCGCGGGCGAGCCCGAGGGTCTCCTCACCCGTGCCGGGCGGCCTCGAAAACTCCCACCCCCGGGGTTGCCGCGCCGCTCGGTCAGCGTGCCCGGGGCCCCGCTCCGCCGGCTTCCGCGCGGCGTGACGCACGGAGCGTGCCCACTGTCTTGAGAAGCCGGTCGGCCGGGTCGCGCAGCGTCGGATGGGCGAGGACCGTGTTCCGCAGACCGCGCACGGGCCTGCGCCACAACCGGTGGGCCGCCGCCACCGGATGGGGCCGGGCCACGAACCCTTCGCCCACGCGCAGTTCGCGGGTCTTGAGCCAGTCCTTGTACTCCTTGTCGCCGCGCCCCAGATCCAGCAGGCTCACGCCGTGCCGACTGGCCGCCTCGGCGGTCCGCAGGTGCATCATCAGCCCGGGCGAGTACCGGTGGAATTCAGGGTCGTACGCGGTGAACCAGGCCGCGAGCACCGTGCGCGACCGGGGTCCGAAGTGGGCGGCGACCGGCCGGTCCCCGGCGTAGAGCACGGACAGGACGCCGGTGAAGTGCTCCTCGCGGACGTCGAACAGGTGGTTCACCAGATCGACGATCCAGGGCCGCGCGAACCGGTCCATGCGTCCCGTCCTGCGGTACTGGGCGGACTTCCACCGCATGAGCGTGCTCAGCATCCGCGGGTCACGCTCGTCGAAGACGAACCGCACCTCGCCCACATCACGCGCGAGACGCCGTTCCTTCTTCAGGGTCGTCTTCGCCTGGCCCGGGTAGGCGCTGCGCAGCCACTCCGGGTAGCCGCTGTCCCCCGGCTTCAGGTCGATGACCGGGGAGGCGAACGTCCCCGTCACATATCTGCCGAACGGCTTCTGCTCCTCGACGAGATGGTCGAACTCGAAGATGGACATCCCGCAGGCGCGCAGCACCTCCGGTGCGTCCCAGGTGACCCCGGGTCTGTGCACCAGGGCCTGGCAGTCCGAGAGTCCGAGGCCGATGGCTCTGCCGACGCCGAACACGTTGCGCTCGTACGGCAGGAAACCGACGGGCTCCCCGTCCTCGCGCAGGACCGCGACCTGTGCACCGCTCCGGTATCTGCCGACCCCCGTCGCGAACTCCGGCGCCAGGAACGGATTGGCGTATTCGGGCGATTCGTCCATCGCCCGGTGCCAGGCCTCGCACAGCGGGACACTCAAGCCGTCGAGTCTGTGGATCGTGATCTCCACCTCAGATCAACCACCCTTCCGTGGGCGCTGCGAGGAACGTACCGGTCACAGCACAGGCCAGTAGGGCGTGTGGATCCTTGCTGCTGGATCGCATGGGCGACAGCTCCCCCCATGACGCGCTGTCCGCGTCCTGCCACTCTTCTGATTTTTGCCGTCCCGCGCCGCACAGAGACTCGTCTCCCGGTCGAGGACCGAGATCCGAGCCAATCGGCGGGGCTCAAACGTCGCGAAACAGTACGCACGCTGTCAAGGGTGCCTACCGCAACGAATGCGTCCAGGTCGGAAGACGAAGGCTTTGTCGTACTGATGGCCGACACCGCGAGCCTGACGGCGAGTCCGCGGAGGGTCGGAATCCGAGGTCGCGACGGCCCCCTCGGACGCCGCTTTCCGTACAAGGGGGCACCACGTGAAAGATGAGAACGAACGGCCGGTTAGCATATGAGCGCCACCTAGCTCGAAAGATGATTCTGTGACTGTCAACGACGATGCGTTCACCAACTGGAAGACCCGCGAAGAGATCGCGGAGTCGATGATCCCGATCATCGGGAGGCTGCACCGGGAGCAGGACGTCACGATCCTCCTGCACAGCCGCTCCCTGGTGAACAAGTCAGTGGTCAGCATCCTCAAGACCCATCGCTTCGCCCGGCAGATCGCCGGCGAGGAGCTCTCGGTCACCGACACCCTGCCGTTCCTTCGGGCGCTCACGACGCTCGACCTCGGCCCGTCCCAGATCGACCTCGGCATGCTCGCCGCGACGTACCGGGCCGATGACCGCGGTCTGTCGGTCGAGGAGTTCACCGCCCTGGCGGTCGCCGGAGCCACGGGCGAGAACAAGATCGAGCGCCGCGAGGGACGCGACGTCGTCCTCTACGGCTTCGGCCGCATCGGCCGCCTCATCGCCCGCCTGCTGATCGAGAAGACCGGCTCCGGCAACGGCCTGCGGCTGCGCGCCATCGTCGTCCGTCAGGGCGGCGACCAGGACATCGTCAAGCGCGCCTCACTGCTGCGCCGCGACTCCATCCACGGCCAGTTCCAGGGCACGATCACCGTCGACGAGGCGAGCAGCACGATCATCGCCAACGGCAACGAGATCAAGGTCATCTACGCCAACGACCCGTCCGAGGTCGACTACACGACGTACGGGATCAAGGACGCCATCCTCGTCGACAACACCGGCAAGTGGCGTGATCGCGAGGGCCTCTCGAACCACCTGCGCCCCGGCATCGACAAGGTCGTCCTGACCGCGCCGGGCAAGGGCGACGTCCCGAACATCGTGCACGGCGTCAACCACGACACGATCAAGCCGGACGAGCAGATCCTGTCCTGCGCCTCCTGCACCACCAACGCGATCGTGCCGCCGCTCAAGGCGATGGCGGAGGAGTACGGCGTTCTGCGCGGCCACGTGGAGACCGTCCACTCGTTCACCAACGACCAGAACCTGCTGGACAACTACCACAGCTCCGACCGCCGAGGCCGCTCCGCGCCGCTCAACATGGTCATCACCGAGACGGGTGCCGCCTCCGCGGTCGCCAAGGCGCTGCCCGACCTCAAGGCGCCCATCACCGGCAGCTCGATCCGTGTCCCGGTGCCGGACGTCTCGATCGCGATCCTCAGCCTGCGTCTGGGCCGCGAGACCACGCGCGAGGAGGTCCTCGACTACCTCCGCAACGTCTCGCTGACCTCGCCGCTCAAGCGCCAGATCGACTTCATCAGCGCTCCCGACGCGGTCTCGAGCGACTTCATCGGCTCGCGTCACGCCTCGATCGTCGACGCCGGCGCCACCAAGGTCGAGGACGACAACGCGATCCTCTACCTCTGGTACGACAACGAGTTCGGCTACTCCTGCCAGGTCATCCGCGTCGTCCAGCACGTCTCCGGCGTGGAGTACCCGACGTACCCGGCTCCGGCGGTCTGAGCCAGAAGCAGCGCGTGGTTCGCCGTCCGGGCAGGTAGGTCGGCGAACACCGCGTGGTTCGCCGTCCGGACAGGCGGGACGGCGAACACCGAGCCGCGGGGCGACCGGGAATCCCCTCTCATCGGGGCCCTGGTCGCCCCGTTCCTTCGTGGTGCCCCGTCCGGCGCGCGCCGCCCCACCGCTCCCCTCGCCCCCGCCCGGCACCCGGCACCCGGCACCCGGCACCCGGCACCCGGCACCCGGCACCCGCCCAACGCTTCCCTTGCCCTGAGCGGGGCACCCGTCTAACGTGAGTTTGTGCCGCTAATAAACAAAACCATCCCGCACAGCGTTGTGCCGGACCGCTCCCTCACCCGACTCCGCGTCGTCCTCACCGCGTTCTTCGCCCTCGACGGCTTCGTCTTCGCCGGCTGGGTCGTCCGCATCCCCGCCATCAAGCAGCAGACCGGTGCCTCCGCCGGCGCTCTCGGCCTCGCCCTTCTCGGCGTCTCCGCCGGCGCTGTGATCACCATGATGCTGACGGGACGACTCTGCCGGCGGTTCGGCAGCCACCCCGTGACCGTGGTCTGCGGCGTCTTGCTGTCCCTGAGCGTCGTCCTGCCCCCGCTCACCCACTCGGTACCTGCTCTGGGCCTCGTCCTGCTGGTCTTCGGCGCCGCGTACGGCGGTATGAACGTCGCCATGAACAGCGCGGCCGTCGATCTCGTGGCCACGCTGCGGCGCCCGGTGATGCCCAGTTTCCACGCGGCGTTCAGTCTGGGCGGCATGCTCGGGGCGGGGCTCGGGGGGCTGGTCGCCGCGCATCTGTCACCGACGCGCCATCTGCTCGGGATCGCCGTCATCGGCCTGCTGGTGACCGCCGTCGCGGGACGCGCGCTGCTGCGGCAGGACGCCCCCACGGCACCGGAGCGCCCACGGAGCGACGGGAGCCCGGCGCGAGCGCGTCTCGACGGCCGTACCCGTGGTCTGGTCGTCGTCTTCGGCCTGATCGCCCTGTGCACGGCGTACGGCGAGGGCGCGCTCGCGGACTGGGGCGCGCTCCACCTGGAGCAGGACCTGGACGCACACCCGGGGATCGCCGCCGCCGGTTACTCGTGTTTCGCCCTCGCCATGACGATCGGCCGGCTGAACGGGACGGCACTGCTCGAACGCCTCGGCCGGACCCGCACGTTGGTGGCGGGCGGCACGACGGCCGCGCTAGGCATGCTGCTCGGCTCGCTCGCGCCCTCCACCTGGGCCGCACTGCTCGGCTTCGCCGTCACCGGGCTCGGCCTCGCCAACATCTTCCCTGTGGCGGTCGAACGCGCCGGGGCGCTCGCCGGAGCGAGCGGGGTCGCCATCGCCTCCACCCTCGGGTACGGGGGCATGCTGCTCGGGCCGCCCGCGATCGGGTTCATGGCCGACTGGTACTCCCTGCCGACCGCGCTCACCAGCGTCGCGGCGCTGGCGGCCGTGGCCGCCCTGATCGGATTCGCGACGCGCCGGGCCGCGGTGGGGTGAGAGGACGCGGATCCTCCGTCGCCACAGCCGGCGCCTCCGCCGCGTTGTCCACGTCTCGGACCCCCGCGTCGTCCACGACGACCCCGACCGCGACCACCACGTGGGTGACTCCCGCGACTTCAGTCCCGCGACTTCAGTCCCGGGGCTTCAGCGGGCTACCGAGGAAGCACCGTTCAGCACCTCGCCCGACTGCCACAACCACTCCTGGGGTCATTCATCCCACCCCGGCAGTCGTCGCATTGCCTCGTCCCTGGACCGCGCTTCAGGGACGGACCGGCAGCCAGCCCTGCTGAACGGCGCGCACGCCGGCCTCGAAACGGCTGCGTGCGTCGAGACGGTCCATCAGTTCGGAGGCGATCCGCCGGGCCGTGCGGTGCGACACCCCGAGCCGTTTCGCGATCGCCTCGTCGGTGTGGCCCGCGGCCAGGAGACGGAGGGCGGTCGCCTGCTGGCCGGTGAGCCCGTTCGGGTCGGTGGGGACGACCTCGCCGAGCGGCTGGGCGGCCTCCCAGGTGCTCTCGAAGAGCGCGCACAGCGCGGTGAGCGTGCCCTGGCCGGTCAGCAGGACGGCGCCCGCGGCGGTGTCGTCGCTGCTGACCGAGATCATGGCGGTCATCCGGTCCATGAGGATCATCCGGGTCGGCAGGGACGGAGTCGTGCGGATCTGCCCACCGAGTCCGGCCAGCCAGGTGGCGTGTTCGACGGTGGGCCGGTTGGTGCGGACACTGTCGAGGTAGATCGTGCGCATGCGCACCCCGCGGCCGAGCAGATCCTGGTTGAGCGGCCGGGAGGCGGCCATGTTCTCCGCGGTCTGCGGCCCGCCCGGGGCGAAGGTCAGGAACTCCTCGCGCACCTCGCGGGTGAGCACGGCCAGCCGGTCGCGTATCTGGTCGAGGCCGACCAGTTGCTCCACCCCGGGATGGCTGGTGGCCGGACGGAGCTCGGCGTACTCGGAGATGAGCTGGGCCGCGGCCGACCGCGAGGCTTCGAGGCGCTGCTGATGGGCCGCCAGCTGGGCCTGCTGGCGACCCATCAGGATCTCCATGCCGATGTCCGGGGAGACCGCCCGGAGCCGGCCCGCGTCCCCGGCCGCCGGGCGCACCAGCGCCAGCTCGCTCAATGTGTCGAGGGCTTCGCGCACCTCTTCCCCGGACAGCCCCACGGCATCGGCGAGGGCCGCGACCCCGGCGGCCGGGTGTCTGAGCATGGCGCGGTACACCGTCTCCGCGACGGAGTCGAGCCCAAGAGCGGTCAGCATCTGGTTCCCCCCAGTTTTCTGCACAAAGCGTCCCCTGTTCGACGATGATCTTCGCAGAGGCGCGAGGGATCGTCACAGGGGCAGGACGGAACCGGCCATGGCCTCAACCGTCCAGATCCCAGGGCCACTTGCTCACGACTTCCGTTGAGACTCTGGAGCGCATGTACCTGGTCCACACGCATCTGGAACTGCCCTCCGGCGAAGAACTGCCGCAGAACATCAGGGCGTTGGTGCGATCGGCGATCGTCCCCCGCGACCGCGTCGAGCACGTTGCCGTGCACCCCGTCTCGACCACCGAACTCACGCTCGGCTTCTATCTGTTGGCCGGTTCGCTGGACGAGGCGGAGGAGCGGGCCGTCCGGGTCTGCCATCGAATGCTGTGCGACGTACCACAGTTGGCCACGGCAAGACTGACGGGCGCGGGGGTGCCGCTGATGCCGCTGGCCTTCGCACCGCAGACGGTGGACTGAAGCGGCCCGCGTGGACGCATCAGTCCAAGGCCCTTTCCGTCCATCCCTGAACTCTTCTCACGGACCTGAGCTGCGACGAACCTATTGATCACCGGCCGAGCCGAGCGTCACCGCGGGACGCGACGACAGGCCGGACATCGCACCTCACCTCCTGGAAGGAACGAAAACAACCATGCTTCGCACCCGAATCGCCAAGGTCGCCGCGGTCTCCTCCCTCGTCCTCGCCGCGGCTCTCGCCGCCCCGGTGGTCACGCTCCACACCACGGCGGACACGGTTCCGACCTCTTCCGTCCTCGCCGTCGACGCCGGTTGGCAGGTCGCCCCGGCCGACGCCGGCTGGCAGTAGACCGACGCCGCCGACAGCCACTCGTTGCGGCCGACGCCTACTCACCGGCCAGTCGGCCACCGTCCTATGTCCGCCCGATCGACCGACCACAACTGCCCCCGGGGGATCGAAAGTGAAGAACATCCGCAAGAACGGCCGGAGAATCGCTGGTCTGCTGACGGCCGGTGCTCTCGGTACCGGACTCCTCACGGTGACCGCCCCGACCGCCGAAGCGGCCACCACCTGCTCGGGCGGAGTCAACATCTACGGCGTACTCGACGACGGCAGACTGACGTTCAGCCAGATCAACCCGGCCACCGGAGACCTCGCCAAGGTGCTCGTCGGGCCGGACCTCGGCTTCGAGCCGAAGGCCATGGCGACCCTCAACTTCAACACCGTCCTGGTGACTTCGACCTCCGGCGCCCTCTATCGCGTCGACATCAGGACCAACAACACCAGCCTCGCCCTGCTGAACGCACCGGTGAAGATCGCCGACAGCGGCTGGACCCACGACAAGCTCACCTACGACGGTCACGGCCACCTCTACGGCACCACCGCCGCCGGCCTGCTCCTGCGCTACAACGTGACCGAGGACAAGCCCGCCGGCTCCCAGCACATCGGCGCGCGCACCGAGATCGACACCGGGTTCGTCCTGAAGACCCTCACCGCCACCGGCGACGACCGACTCAGCGCCACCACCGAGGACGGACGGTTGCTCGACTACTCGGTAGCGGGCGCAGGCTCCTGGAAGAGCAACACCCTCAAGTCCTCCGGCTGGTCCGGCTTCAACCAGCTGGTCTCGCCAGGCGCCGGCCTCTACTACGGCCGCCTGTCCACCGGTGCCATGTACTGGTACAAGGACGCCAACCCGACCGACGGTTCCGGCTCCGACATCTCGTACCACCTCGACGACCCGGTCAACACCAGCGGCTGGACGCAGAGACTGCTGTCCGCCCAGCCGGTCACGTACACCTGCACCACCACCACGGAGACGGTCGACCGTGACAACATCACCTCGGTCAAGGCCGCCGGCAGGCAGATGATGAACAACAAGGACACCTCCTGGGCCACCTCCGCGCAGTGGGCCTGCCTGGAGACACTCTGGGACCACGAGAGCAACTGGCGCTGGAACGCGACGAACTCCTCCTCCGGTGCCTACGGCATCCCGCAGGCGCTGCCCGCCACCAAGATGGACGTCGCGGGCGACGACTGGAAGGAGAACCCCCTCACCCAGATCAAGTGGGGTCTGAGCTACATCGACGGCCGCTACGGCTCCCCCTGCAACGCGTGGAACTTCTGGCAGGCGAACAACTGGTACTGACGAACACGACGAACAACTGGTACTGATGCCAGCGAACTTGAACAGGGCGGCGCCCCCTCGGACCGAGGGGGCGCCGCCCTTTTGGCGTGGGCGGAGGGGAGTTCGACCCTCCATGACGTGGATCCCCAGGGCTGTACGACGAGCAGCTCGCGTCGGTCGCGAACCGGGGTGCCGGACCCGAACGGTTCCGGCCGAGGAGGAGTTGCGCACGGCCACCAGCACGACCTGAGCATCGCCACCAACTGCGTTGAGCACACGACAGGCCGGGAAGCCGACGCCTGCCTCGGCGGCGTGGCAACGGTGGCTTCAGCGATGCGGGCGATGGTGGCCTCGGCAGTGCGGGCGACGGTGGCCTCGGCGGTGCGGGCGACGGTGGTAGCCCAGCCTTGTTGGAGTTGGTGGAGCCCGTCTGCCGAGTACGGCGCCGCTCCGGCCGGCGCGGCCACCGGGAGTACGACCTCGGCCTGGCGGCCGCGGTGGTGAGGATTCTGCTGCTCCTGAGGCCGAGGTCGGCCAAGGACGCAAGGACGCCTCGAAGGCCCCGCCGGGGATCGGCGGGGCCTTCGAGGCGGTGGGTGGGCGTCAGGCGATCTTGTCGTAGCGCAGGGCGACGTAGGACGAGGCCGGGTGGCTGTCGATGGTGCCGCTGTAGACGTTCGCGGTCGAGTAGTTCATGTCCGAGGAGGGGCTGCCCTCGGAGTAGTAGTGGAAGGTGCCCGCGTCCTGGTCCTTCCAGCCGGCGAAGAGGACGACGTGCTCGGAGCTGTCGTTCAGCGCGTCACCGGGTCGGAGGTCGGCCTTGGAGATCTGCGTGCTCGCGCTGGGGAGGGACTGGGTCGTCAGCGAGGTGGTGAGGTGCCAGGCCATGGAGACGAAGCCGGAGCAGTCGGTGCGATAGGAGTGGTCGCCTTCGACGTCGCCGGCGTAGGCGCTCTGGCTGTACTGGACGTTGCGGTTGTACCAGTCCTTGGCCCGGGTCATGACCTCGCTGCGGTAGATCGTTCCGCCCTGCACGGACTTCGGCGGGGCCGGTGCCACGTAGGCGCAGTTGTCCGCGTACGCCGACAGCAAGGACTGGGTCCAACCGGACGCGTCCACCGGGTCGTTGGGGTGGTACGCGATGTCGCTGCCGTCACCGTCGGTCGGGTCCGAGTCGTGGTACCAGTACATGCCGCCGCTGGTACGGCCGTAGTAGAGGCCGCCACCCGGCGAGGAGAGTGAGTCCACCGCCGACCAGCCGCTCGACTTCAGGACCGAACGGTCCCAGTCGTTCACACCGTTGATCTTGTAGCTGAGCAGTCGGCCGTCCGAGGTCGAGGCGATGATGCGGTCGTCGCCCGCGGCGGCCAGCGTCTTGAGGACGAAGCCGGTGTCGATCACGACGTGCTGACCTATGTGGGCCGACCCCGCGGGCTTGTCCTGCGACACCAAGTACTGGTGAAGCTGTCCGTCGACCGTCCCGTAGAGGTGGCCGGCACCGTCGTAGACCATCTTGTCGAAGGTCCAGCCGCCGTCCCAGATCTTGGTGACGCCCGCGACCCCGAGGGAGGTGTTGTTCGTCTGCACGTCGACCCGGTAGAGGTCTCCGGAGGTCGAGGTGACCAGGACGGTGTTGAAGTTGAGGGTCGCCATCGCCTTGGGCGTGAAGCCGAGGTTCGGGCCGATGAGTGTCTTGACCCGGTCGCCGGTGTTCGGCTCGATCTGCGAGTACGTCAGCCGGCCGTCGGACAGCGTGCCGTACATCGACACGTTGCCGGTGCACGAGGCGACGGCATGCGCGGCACCGCCGGTGATCGCGACCAGTCCGACGGACATCGCGCCGACGGCGACCGCGGCGGCGGTGGTACGGCGGATGGCATGGCTCAGCTTCATGATGTCTCCTGCGGCATGTGAGTCGAGCGGGCGAGCACATCCCCGGCCCAAACAGCTGCCCTGCAGGTGCAGCTGTGAAGGATGTCTCGGGTGTGACGCCCGGTGGCAGGAACTACTTTCGCCGCAGGTCAGGGGGGTTGGAAGAGCAGCCGCATGGACGCAAACGTCCTTGGCCTGTTACGTCCTGACGGGGCGTCGGCAGCACCGGGGGGACGGCTCGTGCGTGCCCCTGCCGCCTCGCGACCCCCGGACAGCGGCACGCCCTGGTCTGCTCCGTACTCCCCCGACCGCCCCGCATCCGGCACACTCGCGGCATGGAGATTCCGGAATTCGTGGAAACCCTGGACCGGGAAGGCCGGTTGCTGGCCGCGGCCGCCGAAGAGGCCGGCGTCGACGCCAAGGTCGCGACCTGTCCCGACTGGCAGGTCAGGGATCTGGTACGGCACACGGGGATGGTCCACCGCTGGGCCACCGCGTTCGTCGCCGAGGGACACACCTCGTACCACCCCGACGGCGGACTGCCGGATCTCGACGACGACGAGCTGCTGACCTGGTTCAGGGAGGGGCACCGAACACTCGTGGACACCCTGGCCGGCGCCTCGCCCGATGTGCGGTGCTGGAGTTTCCTTCCGGCTCCCTCGCCGCTCGCCTTCTGGGCGCGCAGGCAGGCGCACGAGACCACCGTGCACCGGGTCGACGCCGAATCGGCGCTCGGCGGGGAGCCGACCGTGATCCCACCGGACTTCGCGGTCGACGGGATCGACGAGTTGCTGCGCGGGTTCCACGGGCGCTCGAAGAGCAGGGTGCGCACCGAGGAACCACGTGTGCTGCGGGTGCGTGCCACCGACCGCCCGGACGCGGTGTGGACCGTACGGCTCTCGTCCCAGCCGCCGCTCAGCGAACGTGGCGAACCCGCCCAGGCGGACGTGCGCGCGGACGTGGACTGTGAGCTGACAGGTCCGGCCGCACGGCTCTACCTGGCGCTGTGGAACCGCGCGCCCTTCCCGGGCGTGACGGGCGACGCCGCACTCGCCGGCCTGTGGCGGGAGAAGTCCGGCATCACCTGGAGCTGACGCGCGAAGCCGGAGTCCAGGGCATCCACAGACGGCCGGCGCATGGCCGGGACACCCGGAACGAACCGCCGTGGCTCAGCGCGCGGCCTGAACAGGGCGAGCCCGTGGCTCAGCGCGCGGCCTGAACAGGGCAAGCCGGGCGGCGGGACCTGCGGTCACTCGGAGGACGCCGCCGGGCCCTCCGCCAGTATCCGCGTAAGGACCGCGCGCTGCAACGGCAGTACCTCGCCGTGCAGTTCACTCCCCTTCGCCGTGATGCACACGCGCACACCCCGTCGGTCCTCCGGGCACATCCCGCGTGTCACGAGACCGTCCTTCTCCAGGCGTCCGATCAGCCGGGACAAGGCACTCTGACTGAGGTGGACCCGCTCGGCGATCTCCTGGACACGGTAGGAGGGGCCGCCGTCCGTCGCGGTGCCCTCCGCCAGCACGTCGAGGACCTCGAAGTCGCTGGCGCCCAGGCCGTGTCGATGCAGCTCGCGGTCGAGCTCACAGAGGGTGCGGGCGTGCACCGCGAGGATGTCACGCCACTGGTCCACGAGCCCTTGCTCGGCATTCTTCGCCGCCATGCGCGCACCGTAGCAAAGAATCAAGATTGTTGCACCGTCATTAAATGCACTTGCATTGAATGCATGTGCATGTACTGTCTGAGGCATGACCTCTCCGCTCACCCACCCCGCGCCCCAGGGACGCTGGACCCCTCGCCTGTGGGGCACCCTGCTCGTGCTCTGCGCCGCGATGTTCCTGGACGCGCTGGACGTGTCGATGGTCGGCGTCGCGCTGCCGTCCATCGGCTCCGAACTCGACCTCTCCACCTCGACGCTCCAATGGATCGTCAGCGGTTACATCCTGGGTTACGGCGGGCTGCTCCTCCTCGGCGGACGCACCGCCGACCTGCTGGGCCGCCGCCAGGTCTTCCTGGTGGCCCTCGGGGTGTTCGCGCTCGCCTCGCTGCTCGGCGGGCTCGTCGACTCGGGCCCGCTGCTGATCGCCAGCCGTTTCATCAAGGGTCTGAGCGCCGCGTTCACCGCGCCCGCGGGCCTGTCGATCATCACCACGACGTTCGCCGAGGGCCCGCTGCGCAACCGCGCGCTCTCCATCTACACCACCTGCGCGGCCACCGGCTTCTCCATGGGCCTGGTGCTGTCCGGTCTGCTCACCGAGGCGAGCTGGCGGCTGACCATGCTGCTTCCCGCGCCCATCGCCGTCGCCGCCCTGTTCGCGGGCCTGAAGCTCATCCCGCGCAGCGAGCGCGAGAAGGACCACCGCGGCTACGACATCCCGGGCGCCATCCTCGGCACCGCCTCGATGCTGCTGCTCGTCTTCACCGTCGTCCAGGCACCCGAGGCCGGCTGGGGATCGGCCCGCACCCTGCTCTCCTTCCTCGCCGTCGCCGTACTGCTCACCGTCTTCGTCGGTATCGAGCGACGCAGTCCGAGCCCGCTGATCCGGCTCGGCGTACTGCGTTCCGGCAGCCAGATCCGGGCCCAGCTCGGCGCGATGGCGTTCTTCGGCTCGTACGTCGGATTCCAGTTCCTGGTGACGCTGTACATGCAGTCGCTGCTGGGCTGGTCGGCCCTGCACACCGCGCTCGCCTTCCTGCCGGCCGGTGCGCTGGTGGCGCTGTCCTCCACCAAGGTGGGTGCCGTCGTCGACCGATTCGGCACGCCCCGGCTCATCGCGACGGGCTTCGCGCTGATGGTCGTCGGGTACGCGCTCTTCCTGCGCGTCGACCTCGATCCGG
Organism: Streptomyces sp. NPDC005141; assembly: GCF_053599975.1. NCBI lineage: Bacteria > Bacillati > Actinomycetota > Actinomycetes > Kitasatosporales > Streptomycetaceae > Streptomyces > Streptomyces sp. NPDC005141. The sequence continues at coordinate 181,604 of NZ_JBSFYW010000007.1, forward strand.
TCTACGCGGCGGTCATCCTGCCGACCATGCTGCTGATCGGCGCCGCGTGCGCCCTGGTCTTCCCTTCCCTCAACATCCAGGCGACCAACGGCGTCGACGACCACGAGCAAGGCATGGTCTCGGGCCTCCTCAACACCTCCGTGCAGGTCGGCGGCGCGATCTTCCTCGCGGTCGTGACGGCGGTCGTCACCGCGAACTCCTCCGAGGGCTCCTCGCCCCAGGACGTTCTCGACAGCTACCGGCCCGGCCTGATGGTGGTGACCGGCATCGCCTTCGCGGGTCTGCTGATCACTCTGCCCGGCCTGCGGACACGACGGCCGCAGGAGTCCGTCGTCGTCGCCCAGTCCGGCCGGAAGGTTACGGAGTCGCAGTCGGTGACAGAGACGGAGCGTGTCGCCGTCCGCGACTAGTGGACGCCTCCGATGCTTGCGCCCGGCGGGTCCTTGCCCCGCCGGGCACAAGCCTGTTGACTCGGCGCATGAGCAGCAACGGGGAGAGCAGGACCAGTTACAGCGCTCGCGCGGAAGGGACGCGCGCTCGGCGCACTCAGGCACAGCGGGACGCGGCCACCGTCGAGATCGGATACGCCCTGGCCAGCGCGGTGTTCGTCGCGGCGGTCGCCTTCGGGGCCGTCAGCGGGCCCGCCCTCTTCCTGGACCTGTCGCACGGCGCGGAACGGGCACTCGTCACCGCGGGGGCCGGCCTGGCCGCCGTCCTCTTCGCTCTACGGGTGGCCACCGTACTGTTCCGCTTCCACAACCATGCGGAGCCTCAGCCCAGCCAGCCCGGTCTCACCAACCCCGACTCATAGGCCAGCACGACCAGTTGGGCCCGGTCGCGCGCCCCGAGCTTCACCATCGTCCGGCTGACATGGGTCTTGGCCGTGAGCGGGCTGACGACCAGGCGCCGGGCGATCTCGTCGTTCGAGAGGCCGATACCGACCAGGGCCATCACCTCCCTTTCCCGCTCGGTGAGTTCGGCGAGGGACGCGGCGGACTCGGGTTCCTTGGAACGGGCCGCGAACTCGGAGATCAGCCGACGCGTCACCCCGGGCGAGAGCAGGGCGTCGCCCTCGACCACCGCCCGTACCGCCCGCAGCAGTTCCTCGGGCTCCGTGTCCTTGACCAGAAAGCCGGAAGCACCGGAACGGATGGCCTCGAATACGTACTCGTCGAGCTCGAAGGTGGTGAGGATGATCACCTTGACGTCCTTCAGGTCCGGATCGCCGGTGACGCGGCGCGTGGCGGCGAGACCGTCCAGGAGGGGCATCCGGATGTCCATCAGGACGACGTCGGGGCGCAGTTCACGGACGATGCGCACCGCGTCCTCACCGTCGGCGGCCTCACCGGCCACCTCGATGTCCGGCTGCGCGTCGAGCAGCGCCTTGAAGCCTGCCCTGACCAGTGACTGGTCGTCGGCGAGCAGTACGCGGATCACCGGTCCTCCTTGACGTTCCACGGCAGTACGGCCAGCACCCGGAACCCTCCGTCGTCGCGCGGACCCGCCTCGATCGTGCCACCCAGTGCGGCCGCCCGCTCCCGCATACCCGCGAGCCCGTTGCCGCTGCCGCCCGCGTCCGCGCCGGTGGCCGGCCCGTCGTCGTCGATCCGCAGTCGCAGCGCGCCCTCCGCGTGATCGAGCCGCACGCGTGCGCGGCGCGAGCCCGAATGCCGTACGACATTGGTGAGCGCCTCCTGGATGATGCGGAACGCGGCGAGATCCGTGCCGGGTGCCGGCGTCGGCACCTCGCCCTCGATCTCGACCGTCAGGCCGGCACCCGCCGCCTGCTCGACCAGTTCGGGGAGCCGGTCGAGTCCGGGCGCGGGGGCGCGCGGCACCTCACCCGGCGCGCGCAGCGTGTCGAGCACCTGGCGGACCTCGCCCAGCGCCTCCTTGCTGGCCGCCTTGATGGTGGTGAGCGCCGTACGCGCCTGCTCGGGATCGGAGTCCAGCAGCGCCAGGCCGACACCCGCCTGGACATTGATCACCGAGATGCTGTGCGCCAGCACGTCGTGCAGTTCTCGGGCGATCCGCAGCCGCTCCTCGTCCGCGCGCCTCCGGGCGGCCTGCGCGCGCTCCGCACGGTCGCGGGCCCACTGCTCACGGCGTACGCGGACCAGCTCCGACAGCGCCAGCACCGCCACGACCCAGGTGGCGATGCCGATCTCCTGCATCCAGGAAGGGGGGCCGTCGCCCGTCGGGGGCAGCCCGCGGTACAGCCAGTGGGCCACCACGAGATGGCCTGCCCACAGGAGGCCGACCGCCGTCCAGGCGGCGCGGCGATGTCCGGCGACCACGGCGCTGAAGCAGCCGACTGCGACGGGAAGGAAGACCGGACCGTACGGGTATCCCGCGGCCACATAGACCAAGGCGACGGTGGCGGTGCCGAACACGACGAACACGGGGTACCGCTGCCGCCAGAACAGCAGACCGGAGCCCACCACGAGGAGTGCCCTGGCGAAGAAGTCCAGGGCGAGCCGGTCGCCGTGCTGGGCGTGGGCCGCGAAGTTGGAGCCGATGAGCACGAAGGCGGTCAGCAGCAGCGTGGAACGCCACGGCCGGCGCGCGGGGCGCTCCTCGTCGTTCCAGCGGTTCCACCCGGGCGGCCCGTGCCACCGCCGCGGCGGACCGCCCCCCGTCGGGCCCGCGGGCGTGTGCTGCTCTTCCATGACCGTCACGCTAGACGGACGGACACGGCGGGGGCGTCCGCCGGGCGAGGTGATCACCCGTACTCCCCGTGGAGTACGGCGTCGGCGAGCCGGGACTACGACGAAGGCCGCCCGCCGGCGGTCGCGCCCGTCTCCGGATGGACGAGCCCCACATCGTGCGCGAGCCGGCCCACGGCATGCCGGAAGAACGGTTCACGGTCCTCCACGACCCGGTTGAACTGGCCGAACAGCTCGAACCCGATCAACCCGTAGAGCTGTGCCCACGCGGCGACCAGCGCCACGATCACCTCGGGCGGCAGATCGGGCGCGAGATCGGCGGAGATCCGCTGCGCCTCCGCCTTCAGCTCGGCGGGCAGTGGTGTGCGGGCCACCCCCTTGCCCCGATACGCGTCCCGGACGATGCCGATCAGGAGCAGGCCGACCCGGGAGGCGGCCGGAACGGTCTCCTGCGGCGCCGTGTACCCGGGGACGGGGGAACCGTAGATGAGCGCGTACTCGTGCGGATGCCCCAGCGCCCAGCGTCGCGCCGCCACGCACACGGTGATCCAGCGCTCCCGGGGGCCGGCGGCGGCCACTCCGGCGTGGGCCGACTCGGCCGCCTCACCGAGGGAGTCGTAGGCGTCGATGATGAGCGCGGTCAACAAGTCGTCCCTGCTGGGAAAGTACCTGTAGAGGGCGGACGAGACCATCCCGAGCTCGCGGGCCACGGCCCGCAGCGAGAGCTTGGCGGCGCCCTCCTCGGCGAGCTGTCTGCGCGCCTCTTCCTTGATGGCGGCGGTGACCTCGATCCTGGCTCGGGCACGTGCCCCTCGCGCGGTAGTCATGAGCAGCAGTGTTCCACGTTTCCAGAGCGGTGCACACAAAAGTGAGCGGTGATCCGAAAATGGATCAGTGCTCCACTATGCGATCGGCGCTCCTTAAGGAGATCGGCGCACAAAAACGAGAGCAGCGCTCTTGCATTGGATCACCGATCTGATGCAGACTCTCCTCAAGCGAGAGCGGTGCTCACAAAAGAGATCGGCGCTCTCATCACAGATCTCGAGAGGTCACCGTGTCCACACACGTCCAGAAGCCGGGCTGGTTCACCGTCAACGTCTTCAACCGCGCAGTGGCCTGGATGACCAGGCGCGGCATCAGCGTCTGGGGCTCGCGTGTCCTGGCCGTCCGGGGCCGCAAGAGCGGCCAGTGGCGTACGACGCCGGTCAATCTGCTCATCCTGGACGGCGAGCAGTACCTGGTGGCCCCTCGCGGACATGTCCAGTGGACACACAACATGCGGGCGGCCGGCGGCGGCGAGCTGCGCCTCGGCAAGAAGGTCGACACCTTCACCGCCGTCGAGGTCGCCGACGACGACAAGGTCTCGCTGCTGCGCGCCTACCTCAAGCGCTGGAAGGCCGAGGTCGGGGTGTTCTTCGGTGGCGTCGGCCCCGACTCGTCCGACGAGGAACTGCGGCGCATCGCTCCCGACCACCCGGTCTTCCGGATCAGGGTCACGAGCTGACGGCAACCGCAGCAGCAGCCGCCTCCCCCAGCCGTCGACGGCCGAAGCGCCCGACGATCGAGTGTGGCCGACGATCGAGTGCGGTCGACGGCGGCCACCTCCCCTACTTCTCGCCCTGCTCGGCCTTCTCGCCCTGCTCGGCCTCCGCAGCCTGCGGCCCGCGGTCGATCGCGGTCAGGGCGCGTCCGACCATCGGGTGGGACCGGATGATCTCGCCGAGTGTGGTGGAGCCGCGGGTGATTCCCGTGAAGGCCTTCCACACCGGACGCAAGCCGGTGAGTCCCGCATGGAACATGCCGGGGCGACGCTCGAAGGCCGCGAGCAGGCGCTTGCCGACGCTCATCTCGACGCCGAGCCCCGCCTTGATCGCGAAGGCGTAGTTCAGGGCCTGCCGGCGGGCGTCCACCGCGTCGTGCGCCTCGGAGATCCGGACCGCCCACTCGCCCGCCAGCCGCCCGGAGCGCAACGCGAACGAGATGCCCTCCCGGGTCCAGGGTTCGAGCAGTCCCGCCGCATCGCCGCAGACGAGCACCCGGCCGCGTGACAGCGGCGAGTCGTCGGCGCGGCAGCGCGTCAAGTGGCCGGAGGAGATGGACGGTTCGAAGCCGGCGAGACCGAGCCGGGCGGTGAAGTCCTCCAAGTACCGCTTGGTGGCGGCACCTTCACCGCGCGCGGAGATCACACCGACGGTGAGCGTGTCCCCCTTCGGGAAGACCCATCCGTAACTGCCGGGCATGGGGCCCCAGTCGATCAGGACGCGCCCCTGCCAGTCCTCGGCGACCGTCGCCGGCACCGGGATCTCGGCCTCCAGACCGAGATCGACCTGGTCGAGCTTCACCCCGACGTGCGCTCCTATCCGGCTGGCGCTGCCGTCGGCGCCGACCACCGCCCGCGCCAGAACCGTCTCACCGCCCTGCAGGACGACGGCGACGGTGCGCCGGTCCGGCACCGCCGACCCGTGCTGCTCGACACGCGAGACCGTGGCACCCGTACGCAGCTCGGCGCCCGCCTTCTGCGCGAACTCGACGAGCTGCTGGTCGAACTCAGGCCGGTTGATCAGCCCGAACAGCATGTGCCGGGACCGCCGGGTGCGGGCGAACTTGCCGTCCATCGAGAAGGTGACCGCGTGCACCCGGTCCCTGAAGGGCAGTTCGAAGCCCGGTGGCAGGGCATCGCGCGAGGGGCCGATGATGCCGCCCCCGCATGTTTTGTAGCGGGGCAGTTCGGCTTTCTCCAGCAGCAGGACGCTGCGTCCCGCGACCGCTGCCGCATAGGCGGCCGAAGCGCCCGCCGGCCCCGCGCCGACGACCACGACGTCCCACACCTGCTGCCCGTCGTCCGCCGTACGTCGCCCGTCGTCCGCCGAAGAGTTCTCGCTGCTCACGTTGGTCTACTGCTCCCAGTCCAGCCGTCTGCCGCACCTGTCTCCCGCATCCTACGGCGGGCATCGCCGCAGGCCGCTGTGGGAGGATCGGCAGCGTATGCGCACTGCACACCAGTACGCATCACCCGATCATCTGTACACAGAAGTACAACGTCGCACCTACGAGGAGCGTGCCCATGTCGTCGAATCCGGTCGCCGAGACCGTCGCCTCGCTCATGCCCCGGGCGAAGGCGGAGCTCACCGAGCTGGTGGCCTTCAAGTCGGTGGCGGACTTCGACCAATATCCCAGGAGCGAGAGCGAGGGCGCCGCGAACTGGATCGCCGACGCGCTGCGCTCCGAGGGCTTCCAGGACGTCGCCCTGCTCGACACCCCGGACGGCACGCAGTCGGTGTACGGCTTCCTGCCGGGACCCGAGGGCGCGAAGACGGTCCTGCTGTACGCGCACTACGACGTGCAGCCGCCGCTGGACGAAGCGTCCTGGGCGACACCGCCGTTCGAGCTGGTGGAGCGCGACGGCCGCTGGTACGGGCGGGGCAGCGCCGACTGCAAGGGCGGCGTCGTCATGCATCTGCTGGCCCTGCGCGCCCTGAAGGCGAACGGCGGCGTTCCGGTGCACGTCAAGGTGATCGTCGAGGGTTCGGAGGAGCAGGGCACCGGCGGTCTGGAGCGGTACGCCGAGGAGCACCCTGAGCTGCTGACCGCAGACGCCATCGTCATCGGCGACGCGGGCAACTTCCGTGCGGGACTGCCGACGGTCACCGCGACCCTGCGCGGCATGACCCTCGTACGGGTGCAGGTGGACACCCTCGAAGGGAACCTGCACTCGGGACAGTTCGGCGGGGCGGCGCCCGACGCGCTGGCGGCGCTGATCCGCGTACTGGACTCGCTGCGGGACGAGGACGGTTCGACGACCGTCGACGGTCTCGCGGGCGACTCCGCGTGGGACGGCCTCCAGTACGAGGAGCAGGCGTTCCGTGAGGACGCCAAGGTGCTCGACGGAGTGGAGCTCATCGGCTCCGGCACCGTCGCCGACCGCGTCTGGGCCCGTCCGGCCGTCACCGTGCTCGGCATCGACTGCCCGCCGGTCGTCGGCGCGACGCCGTCGGTGCAGGCCGGTGCCCGTGCGCTGGTCAGCCTGCGGGTGCCGCCGGGCGTCGACGCGGGCCAGGCGACGAAGCTGCTGCAGGCGCACATCGAGGCGCACACGCCGTGGGGCGCGCGGGTGAGCACCGAGCAGATCGGTCAGGGCCAGGCGTTCCGCGCCGACACGTCCAGCCCCGCGTACGCGTCGATGGCCGAGGCCATGGCGGTCGCCTACCCGGGCCAGGAGATGCAGTCGGCGGGCATGGGCGGCTCGATCCCGCTGTGCAACACGCTGGCCTCGCTGTACCCGCAGTCGGAGATCCTGCTCATCGGCCTGAGCGAGCCGGAGGCGCAGATCCACGCGGTGAACGAGAGCGTTTCCCCGGACGAGCTGGAGCGGCTGTCGGTCGCGGAGGCGCTGTTCCTGCGGACCTACGCGGCGAGCTGATCCGTCCTCAGCACGGCAGGCCCACGTCGTCGGACGTGGGCCCCTGGGCTGTTCGGTGCCCGAACGCGGCGGAGGTCCCTCGGGAGACGCCCGCCGGGACACCGGAGACCCCCAGCGCCCGGGACGCCTGGGGCACCCCGGGCACCCCTGGCACCCGTCCCTCGCGCCGCTGCACACGGGTGACGGTGGGTGCCGTGCCGTGCCCTGCCCTGCCCTGCCCTGCCCTGCCCGCAGATGGTCCGCGGCAACCGGTGATCCGTACACACCGGTTGCAGGCGAACTGGCCGGACGTGCGGGCCAACCGGCAGGTCGGTAGAACACCGTCGCGCGGGTCAACCCGTGGTTCCGCAGGCCGACCGGTGGGTCGCACCCACGCCCCGCGCGGGTGCGACCCGTGGTCCGTACGCACCCGTCGCGCGTGCCAGGGCTGGTGAAGGATGCCTGCGTCGAAGGTCGCGGGGTCAGCCGAGCGGCACCCCGGCCTCCAGGTACAGCGCCGCGCCGCGCTCGCGGGCCCGCAGGGCCCAGCGGAGCCGTTCGTAGCGCACGGGCGGCAGGAGGTCGGCCGCCTCGTGTTCGGTGACGAAGCGCCAGCCACGCAGCTCCGGTCCGGGCAGCAGAAGTCCCCGGACGGCCTGCTCGTCGAGGCGTCCGCCGTCGAACAGGAGCCGCAGACCGCCGTAGCCAGGAGGTGCGGGCGACTCCCAGTCGACGACGAGGAGCGTGGGCACCTCGTCGAGGGTGATGCCGGTCTCCTCCGTGACCTCGCGCATCCCGGCGCGGGCGGGGGCCTCGCCGGCCTCGACGACCCCGCCGGGGAACTCCCAGCCGGCCTTGTACGTCGGGTCGACGAGCAGGACACGGTCGTTCTCGTCGAAGAGGAGCACCCCCGCGGCGACCGTCTCGGCGGTGGGTTCGGGGGTCTGCACGATGGCGCACACGGGTGCCTCCCCGGTGCGTACGGCCTCGGCGATGCGCAGGGCGGTGTCGTACGGGGTGAGCGCGCTGGTGTCCACGGGGTGGGCGTCGGCGGTGAGCCAGGCGAGCGCGGCACGGTAGGGCTCGATGTGGTCGTAGGACCTCGGACGCACCCGCATCTCGCCGTCGGGCAGGTCCTGGGGCACCTCGCGCCCGGCTATTCGCTCCCGCAGGATCGTTTCCGCCGGGGCGAGAAGCACATGGCGGACGGGGATCCGGCGCGCGGCGAGCCCGCCGAAGATCTCGTCGCGGTACTCCTGGCGCAACAGGGTCATCGGGACAACGAGCACGCCACCGAGCTCGGCGAGCATGGCGGCCGCGGTGTCGACCACGAGCCTGCGCCAGATCGGCAGGTCCTGGAAGTCACCGACCTCGGCGAGATGTTTGGGCGGGAGCAGGTGCGTGAGTGTGCCCCCGACGACCTCGGGGTCGAAGAGCGTGCTGTTCGGGATCAGCTCGATCAGTTCCCGTGCGGTGGTGGTCTTCCCCGCACCGAACGCACCGTTGATCCAGACGATCACGATTCCCCCTCTTCTGTTGGCCCCCTGAGGCTTGCCCGCTCCACCCTGCCACGGAAACAAGCCGCTGATGAGGGCGCCGACAGCGCGGAGCCGGTGCCCCGGACGGGGACACCGGCGCCGCGTGCGGGTCCTTCAGCTCTCCTGACCGCCGAGGGCGCCGTCGTCCACCGCCAGGCTGTCGCTGCTGGGCATGTGATCGACGGTGCTGAGCGTGTCGTTGACGTTCAGATCGCTCAGGGCGTCCGTGCCCAGGGCATGGGACGGGGTGATCGCCGCGACGACGAACCCGGTGGCGAGGGAGGCGATGGCGAGCATGCTGCGCTTCTTCATGCCCGGTTCAACTACGAAGGCCGGACGGAGTCACGGGTGGATCAGGCACCTTCATCCGGCCTGGCGCGCGAGACGCCGGGCCTGCCGGGCAGACCCGGCGGTGGGCACACCAACACGGCGGGCAGACCCGGCGGTGGGCACACCAACACGGCGGGCAGACCTGGCATGACCGGCACGGACGCACCGTCGGCACGGACCGTACGGTGGGCAACCCCGCGCCGGTGGCCACCCCGCACCGTTGACAAGCCCGCACCGTTGGCCACCCCGCACCGCAGGACACGCGGCCTGGCGGGCGCGTCCACCACGGCGCCCCGGGAGCCGCCACGGCGCGGTGCCACCCGCGCGACCACCGGGGTCAGACGCGGGCGGCGGGCGCGTGGGCCTTCCGGGTGAGGGCGGCGGAGGCCGCACCGACCAGACCGGCGTCCGTGCCCATCAGCGCGGGCGCCACGGTCAGCCGCTGGACGAAGGACAGCGTCGCGTAGTCGGCCAGGGCCCTGCGCAGCGGCGTGAAGAGCACCTCGCCCGCCTTGCCCACTCCCCCGCCGATGACGGCGATGTCGATCTCCACCAGGGTCGCGGTCGCCGCGATGCCCGCCGCGAGGGCCTGCGCGGCCCGCTCGAAGGAGGCCACGGCGACCGGGTCGCCCCCGCGGGCCGCCTTGGCGACCGCCGCGGCCGAGGTGTCGCCGTCGGGGCCGGGCTGCCAGCCGTTGTCCAGCGCGCGTCGGGCGATGTTCGGGCCGCTGGCGATGCGCTCGACGCAGCCTCGGGAGCCGCAGGGGCAGAGATCGCCGTCCAGGTCGACGCTGATGTGTCCGATGTGGCCTGCGTTGCCGGTGGGGCCGGCGTGCAGTTGTCCGTTCAGGACGAGTCCGCCGCCCACACCGGTGGACACCACCATGCAGAGCGCGTTGTCGTGGCCGCGGGCGGCGCCCTGCCAGTGCTCCGCCGCCGTGATGGCCACGCCGTCGCCGATCAGCTCGACGGGCAGTCCGCCCGCGGCCTCGGCGGCCCGCTCGACGAGCGGGTAGCCGCGCCAGCCGGGCACGTTCACCGGGCTCACCGTACCGGCGGAGGCGTCCACCGGGCCCGCGCTGCCGATACCGAGGGCGCCTGCCCTGCTCCACAGCGGGGAGACCGCCAGCTCGCCGATCACGTCCTCGACGGCGCGCATCACGGTGTCGCCGTCCTCCCGCGCGGGCGTCGCGCGCTGCGCGCGCAGAAGAATCCGGCCGTGGCCGTCCACCAGCGCTCCGGCGATCTTGGTGCCGCCGATGTCGAGCGCGGCCACGAGGTCGGTGTGCATCAGAGTCAGGTCTCCCATGGGATGTCGAAACGAGCCCGCCGCGCCGCGGACCCGGGGTCCCCGGCCGGGAACCGGGCAGGATCGGGCCCTGTCGCGCGCCGCGCGGAGGGCATCGGCGGACGACGGGGACCGTGCGCCCTGGGGAAGGCGCAGGCCGGAGATTGCGGTGGACAGTGTCTCCCGCATCTGACAACGTTGTCCAGGCTCTATGCTCGACGCCACATCCTCATACAACCCCATGGACCTACGCATCCCCGTGGACGACAGGACAGGACAGCACATCGTGGCCGAGACCGCCCGCCGATCCGATAACCGCTACGGAAACCGTCCGACCATGAAGGACGTAGCGGCGCGTGCGGGAGTCGGCCTGAAGACGGTCTCCCGCGTGGTCAACAGTGAGCCGGGGGTCACCCCGGACACCGAGCGGCGCGTCCAGGAGGCCATCGAGGCGCTGGGCTTCCGCCGCAACGACAGTGCCCGGGTGCTCCGCAAGGGCCGCACCGCGAGCATCGGGCTGGTCCTGGAGGACCTCGCCGACCCCTTCTACGGCCCGCTGAGCCGCGCGGTCGAGGAGGTGGCCCGTGCCCACGGCGCCCTGCTGATCAACGGTTCCAGCGCGGAGGACCCGGACCGCGAGCAGGAACTGGTTCTCGCGCTCTGCGCGCGCCGCGTGGACGGGCTGGTGGTGATCCCGGCCGGCGACGACCACCGTTACCTGGAGCCGGAGATCAAGGCGGGCGTGGCCACGGTCTTCGTGGACCGCCCGGCCGGGAGGATCGACGCCGACGTCGTCCTGTCGGACAGCTTCGGCGGCGCCCGCGACGGCGTCGCCCACCTCATCGCCCACGGCCACCGCCGGATCGGCTTCATCGGCGACATGCCGCGCATCCACACCGCCGCCGAGCGGCTGCGCGGCTACCGGGCCGCGATGGAGGACGTCGGCATACCGGTCGAGGACGACTGGATGTCCCTCGGCGTCACCGATCCGCAGCGGGTGCGCAAGGCGGCGGAGGACATGCTCTCCGGCTCCTCGCCCGTCACCGCCGTCTTCGCGGGCAACAACCGTGTCACCGTCACCGTCGTGCGAGTCATCGCCGAACGCGGCCGCCCCGTCGCCCTCGTGGGCTTCGACGACATCGAGCTCGCCGACCTCCTGGAGCCCGGCGTCACCGTCGTCGCCCAGGACGCCGCCGCCCTCGGCCGCACCGCCGCCGAACGCCTCTTCCGCCAGCTCGACGGCAACCTCATCGCTCCGGAGCGCATCGAACTCCCGACCCGGCTGATCACCCGGGGATCGGGGGAACTGCCGCCGGCGCCCTGATCCGGTGCCGCATCGACCCCCGAGCGCTCTGGGCGATGCCCTTCTGCGGCTCCGCGCACGCATCCGCGGAGCCGTGTCCCGGCACCCGGCCCGTCCGCAGCCCCGTGCGGGAACAGGCGGGAATCCCGGGCCTTGGGCCCGGGCGATGTCAATGCCCCGAAACCGTCAGATCCCCCCGCCGCGGCCCGGCGAAGTTCTCCAGGTCTCTGCGGGTCAGTCCTGTCGCTCGGGCCACCTCGGGGATGTCCAGGGCGCCGCAGTCCAGGCCGCGCAGGAGGTATCCGCTGAGGGCCTTGGCGGTGGCGGGCTCGTCCATCACGTCGCCTGACGCGTGGCCGGCGTAGCGGGCGAGGCGGGCGGCGGCCTGTTCGAAACCCTCGCGGTAGAAGGCGAAGACGGCCGCGTAGCGGGTCGGGATGTGGCCGGGGTGCATGTCCCAGCCCTGGTAGTAGGCGCGGGCCAGGGCGCGGCGGGTGAGGCCGTAGTGCAGGCGCCAGGCGGCGTGCACCTTCTCGGTGGGGCCTACGGGCAGGACGTTGGTGGAGCCGTCCGAGAGGCGTACGCCGGTGCCGGCGGCCGCGACCTGCATGATCGCCTTGGCGTGGTCGGCGGCCGGGTGGTCGCTCGACTGGTGGGCCGCGGAGACGCCGAGGCAGGCGCTGTAGTCGAAGGTGCCGTAGTGCAGACCGGTGGCGCGGCCCTCGGCGGCCTGGATCATGCGGGCGACCGTGGCCGTCCCGTCGGCGGCGAGGATGGACTGGCTGGTCTCGATCTGGATCTCGAAGCCGATCCGGCCGGACTCCAGGCCCCGAGCCTTCTCGAACTCCTCCAGGAGCCGGACCATCGCGGTGACCTGTTCCGCGTAGGTCACCTTGGGCAGGGTGAGGACGAGCCCCTCGGGCAGGCCGCCCGCCTCCATCAGGCCCGTCAGGAAGATGTCGAGGGTGCGGATGCCCCGGTCGCGCACCGGTGCCTCCATGCACTTCATGCGGATGCCCATGTACGGGGCCGCGGTGCCGTTCCGGTACGCCTCGGCGATCAGCCGGGCCGCGCGGGCCGCCGTCGCGTCCTCCTCGGCGTCCGGGCGCGGGCCGTAGCCGTCCTCGAAGTCGACGCGCAGGTCCTCGACGGGTTCGCGCTCCAGTTTGGCGCGGACGCGGTCGTACACGGGCCCGGCGAGTTCGTCGGTGAGACCGAGGACCGCGGCGAAGGACGCGGCGTCCGGGGCGTGTTCGTCGAGGGCGGCGAGGGCGCGGTCGCCCCAGGTGCGGATGGTGTCGGCGGCGAAGGCGTCTCCGGGGACGTACACGGTGTGGACGGGCTGCCGGGTGCCGGGGTCTCCTGGATAGAGGCGCTCCAGTTCGGCGTCGACGGGGGCGAGAGAGGCGCTGATCGCTTCACTGACGGCGCCCGCGAGGCTCGTCGCCACCTTCTCCTGCTGACCCTGGCCCATCCCGTACCCTCCCGTTTTCCGCAGTGCGGAATCAACAATCCGTTGAATGAAGTTATCCGGCGAGCTTCCTGCGGGTCAACACCCTCTCGCACCGCGTGACACTCCGCCGCCCCACCGCGGCCACTCCCGACTCGGTCGCTCCGGGCAGTCCGTCTCGGCGCCTTCTTCCCCTCCGGTGATGCCCACCCCCATCCTGACTCGCGACAGAAGGAGCACGCGTGCCCGTTTCCAGCAGAGTGACCCGACGCGTGGGGCTCGGCGCCGTGGTGGCCGCCGCGCTCGCCATGCCCCTGCTCACCACGGCGCTGGCCTCCGCCACTTGGCGCGCCCGCCCCCGCCTGGACGTCATGACCTTCAACCTGCGTTACGCGAGCACCGCCGAGCCCAACAGCTGGGCGGTGCGCCGTCCGGTGATGCGCGAGCTGCTGCGCGGCGAGACGCCGCACGTCCTCGCGACCCAGGAGGGCCTTTACCAGCAACTGCTCGACATCGAGTCGGATCTCGCACCGCACTACGAGTGGATCGGCACCGGACGTGAGGGCGGCAGCCGCGACGAGTCCGTCGCGATCTTCTACGACACGCGCCGCCTGGCTCCGGTCGGACACGACACCTTCTGGCTCTCCGACACGCCCGGAAAGATCGGCTCGAAGACCTGGGGCAATACGCTTCCCCGCATCGCCACCTGGGTGCGTTTCCGCGATCTGCGGGACGGCGGGCGGGAGTTCCACGTCCTCAACACGCACCTGGACCACGCGAGGCAGTACGCGCGTACGCGGGGCGCCTCACTCATCGCCGAGAGGATCGCGGAGTTCGACGCGTCCCTGCCGTGTCTGGTGACCGGCGACTTCAACGCGGCGGCGCACGGGAACGCGGCCTACGACATCCTGCTGGGTGCCGGACTCGCCGACACCTGGGACACGGCGGCCGCGCGGAGCAGGCTCTACGCGACCTTCCACGGCTACCGACCGCTGACGCCGGACGGCGAACGCATCGACTGGATCCTCGCCACGCCGGGCGTCACCACGCACCGGGCGTCGATCAGCACCTTCTCGCGGAACGGCCAGTTCCCGAGCGACCATCTGCCCGTGCAGGCCTCACTGACCCTGGGATGAACCCGGGCCCGGGACGAACGAAGGCCCCCGTGACCGGTGCGCGGTCACGGGGGCCTCGTACGGCACTGAGCGATCAGCCCTTGCGGGTCTTGATCTCCTCGGTGAGCTGCGGGACGACCTCGAAGAGGTCGCCGACCACGCCGTAGTCGACCAGGTCGAAGATCGGCGCCTCGGAGTCCTTGTTGATCGCCACGATCGTCTTCGACGTCTGCATACCGGCGCGGTGCTGGATGGCGCCGGAGATGCCGGAGGCGATGTAGAGCTGCGGCGAGACGGACTTACCGGTCTGGCCGACCTGGTTGGTGTGCGGGTACCAGCCGGCGTCGACCGCGGCACGCGAGGCACCCACGGCGGCACCGAGCGAGTCGGCGAGACCCTCGATGATCGAGAAGTTCTCGGCACCGTTGACGCCACGGCCGCCGGAGACGACGATCGCGGCCTCGGTCAGCTCGGGGCGGCCGGTCGACTCACGCGGCGTGCGGGCGGTGACCTTGGTGCCGGTGGCCTTCTCGGAGAACGAGACCGCGAGGGCCTCGACGGCGCCGGCGGCCGGGGCGGCCTCCACGGCGGCCGAGTTCGGCTTGACCGTGATGACCGGGGTGCCCTTGGAGATGCGGGACTTGGTGGTGAAGGAGGCGGCGAACGCGGACTGCGTGGCCACCGGACCCTCGTCACCGGCCTCCAGGTCGGTGGCGTCGGTGATGATGCCCGAGCCGATGCGGACCGCGAGGCGGGCCGCGATCTCCTTGCCCTCGGGGGAGGACGGGACGAGCACGGCGGCCGGCGAGACGGCGTCGTACGCGGCCTGGAGCGCGTCCACCTTCGGCACGACGAGGTAGTCGGCGTACTCGGCCGCGTCGTGCGTGAGGACCTTCACCGCGCCGTGCTCGGCGAGCGCGGCGGCGGTGTTCTCGGCACCGGAGCCGAGGGCGACGGCGACGGGCTCGCCGATGCGGCGGGCCAGCGTCAGCAGTTCAAGGGTGGGCTTGCGGACGGCACCGTCCACGTGGTCGACATAGACGAGAACTTCAGCCATGGGAATGCTCCTGCGGATTGCGAAGTCTGAGGGGCGGTAAGCGGGGTGGGCCTTGGCCGCTGCAACGGTCCGGGGGCGAGCCCGGACCCTCGGCGACTAGATGAACTTCTGGCCCGCGAGGAACTCGGCGAGCTGCTTGCCGCCCTCGCCCTCGTCCTTGACGATCGTGCCTGCGGTGCGCGCCGGACGCTGAGCGGCGGAGTCGACCTTGGTCCAGGCACCCTCGAGACCGACCTCGTCCGCCTCGATCTCCAGGTCCTCCAGGTCCCAGGACTCCACCGGCTTCTTCTTGGCGGCCATGATGCCCTTGAAGGACGGGTAACGCGCCTCGCCCGACTGGTCGGTCACCGACACGACCGCGGGGAGGGAGGCCTCGAGCTGCTCGGAGGCGGTGTCGCCGTCACGACGGCCCTTGACCACGCCGTCCTCGACGGAGACCTCGGAGAGCAGGGTGACCTGCGGGACACCGAGGCGCTCGGCCAGCAGCGCCGGGACGATGCCCGCGGTGCCGTCCGTGGAGGCCATGCCGGAGATGACCAGGTCGTAGCCGGCCTTCTCGATCGCCTTGGCCAGCACCAGGGAGGTGCCGATGGCGTCGGTGCCGTGCAGGTCGTCGTCCTCGACGTGGATGGCCTTGTCGGCGCCCATGGACAGCGCCTTGCGCAGCGCGTCCTTGGCGTCCTCGGGCCCGACGGTCAGCACGGTGATCTCGGCGTCGTCCGCTTCATCGGCGATCTGCAGCGCCTGCTCGACGGCGTACTCGTCGAGTTCGGACAGCAGACCGTCCACGTCGTCACGGTCGACGGTCAGGTCATCGGCGAAGTGCCGGTCGCCAGTGGCGTCGGGCACGTACTTCACAGTGACAACGATCCTCAAGCTCACGCCGGCTCTCCTACTGCATCGTCATTTCTGGGCTGCCTTCTTTCAGGCAGCATAGGCGCCTGAAGCGGCCGATCCCGGTCGGGGCGGCCCGCGCTCCGAACGAAATATTACTCGTCAGTACACCCACTGGACGCCCACTAAGCAAGCGCTTTGGAATGTGACCTTCGCAACGCTGTGTAACCGGCGAGTAGAACCGGCGAGTAGCCCGGCCTGCGACTTCAGTCGCGCAGGCCGCTGAAACGCCCCTGGTGATAGAGGAGCGGGCGGCCCGCACCCGTCGGATCACCCTGCACGACCTCCGCGAGGACGATGCGGTGATCTCCCGCCGGTACCCGCGCCACGACGCGGCACACCAGCCAGGCGAGGACGTCGTCGAGTACGGGAACTCCCTCGGGCCCATTGCTCCAACGGGTGGGTGAGCCGAACCGGTCGGCGCCGCTGCGGGCGAAGGTGGCGGCCAGCTCCCGCTGGTGTTCGCCGAGCACATGGACGCCGACATGGTCGGCCTCGGATATCGCGGGCCAGCTGGAGGCACCGGTGCCGATACCGAACGAGACGACCGGGGGCTCGGCCGAGACCGAGGTGAGCGAGGTGGCGGTGAACCCGACGGGACCCCGGGCGCCGGAGGCGGTGATCACGGCGACACCGGCGGCGTGCCGCCGGAACACGGAGCGCAGCAGATCCGGGGAGGCGGGCCGAGGAGTGCCGAGGCGGGGCGTGGCCGTCATGGAGATGTCCTTCTGCGAGGGCCGACGTGGGCGTCCCCCGTCACGGGCGGAGCCGAGTACGGGGAGTGGTCCTTGGCTGCTCAACAGCCCGGACAGCGCGCACTCGTGGTGCGGGCCTGGTCCACGTGGACGAGCTCGGGGAGAAGGAGTTCCGGGAACATACGGTCAGGCTGACGAGAGGTGACGGGCGCAGTCAAGGGCGTACTGGCATATGGGAGATGCCTCACCATGATCGCCACAGGTCACACGGCCTCTCCGAGCGCGGCCACGACATCCGCCTTGCGCGGCTGCCCCGTGGCCCGCCGTACGATCCGTCCGTCCGCGTCGAGCACGAGCACCGTGGGTGTCTTGAGGATGCCCAGTTCGCGTACGAGGTCCAGGCGGTCCTCGGCGTCGATCTCCACGTGGGACACGCCGGGGACCATGCCGGCCACCTCGCCGAGCACCCGCCGGGTCGCCCGGCAGGGGGCGCAGAAGGCGCTGGAGAACTGCACGAGCGTGGCCCGTTCACCGAGCCCCTCCCCGAGTTCCGCCGCGCCGAGCCGCTTTCCGCCATCGCGTCCGCGCACTCTCACCCTCCCGCTCCGCCACCGGTGCAGCACCCCGAAGAGGCTCGCCGCCGCGAGCACCACCACGCACACCACAAGTCCGTTCATCACATGCACAAGCATTCATGAGACCGCAAAGATTCCCGGGTCCACGCATGGCTTCCCATGCGGAATGCTTGATTCATGGACATCGATGCGAGAGGGCCGCGGTTCGGTGCGGCCGTGACGACGGTCGTACTGGCGGTGACGTTGATCACCGGGAGCGTCTGGCTGCTGGCGTGGCAGACGCTGGCGTTCGCGCTGGGCGCAGCGGGCGGGGTGGCGCGGTCGCCCTATGGCTGGCTGTACAAGAAGGCCGTACGGCCGCGGCTCGGGCCGCCGACGGAGCTCGAGCCGCCGCAGCCGCCGCAGTTCGCGCAGGCGGTCGGGCTCGCCTTCGCGGTGGTGGCGCTGATCGGCTGGACCGCGGGCCCGCAGTGGCTGGGGTCCGTGGCAACCGGGTGCGCCCTCGCGGCGGCGTTTCTCAATGCGGTGTTCGGGTACTGCCTCGGGTGTGAGATGTACCTGTTCGTGCGTCGCGTGACAGTACGCGCTGAGTAAAGGCGGGTTAAAACTCCGAGGTGGATCAAGGGGGCGACGTGACGAGGATCTCGCCGTTCTCCGGCACCAGGACTGGCCCCCCGTCCGTTCTTCGGGCACGATCTGCGCAATGCCGTAAACCTACGGCTGCGTAACTTTCCCGCCGGGAGACCCCTTCCCAGGCAGAGAGAAGGGTCCACCCCGTCCATGGCAGAGCTTGTCTACCGTCCCGTCGTCGGCCTCGCCCAGACGCTCTTCAAGGCGTGGGACCTCAAGATCGACTGCAAGGGGTCGGAGAACATTCCGCGCTCGGGCGGCGCCGTGCTGGTCAGTAACCACATCAGTTATCTGGACTTCATCTTCGACGGCCTGGCGGCCCTTCCGCAGAAGCGCCTGGTGCGTTTCATGGCGAAGGAGTCGGTCTTCCGGCACAAGATCTCCGGTCCGTTGATGCGGGGCATGAAGCACATCCCCGTGGACCGCCAGCAGGGCGAGACCGCCTACCAGCACGCGCTGGACTCGCTGCGTTCCGGTGAGATCGTCGGCGTCTTCCCCGAGGCGACCATCTCGCAGTCCTTCACGCTGAAGAGCTTCAAGTCGGGTGCGGCGCGCATGGCCCAGGAGGCCGGCGTCCCGCTGATCCCCATGGCCCTGTGGGGCACGCAGCGGCTGTGGACCAAGGGCCACCCGAAGAACTTCAAGCGCAGCCACACGCCGATCACGATCCGGGTCGGCGAGCCGGTGGAGGCCCCGCAGGACCAGTACGCGGGGGCCATCACGCGACGTCTGCGCGAGCGTGTCCAGGAGTTGCTCGAGGCGGCGCAGCGCGCCTATCCCGTTCGCCCCAAGGGGCAGGACGACACCTGGTGGATGCCCGCCCACCTCGGCGGCACCGCGCCGACCCCCGAACAGGTGCGCGCCGCCGAGGCGCGCTGATCCCTCGCCTACGGCGCCTCGCGCGCCCAGTCGTCATTCCGGGGCGTGGACGGTGATCCGCGCCCCGGGACTGAACTTCTGGAGCAGCTCGGCGAGTTCGGCGCCCGCTGCCTCGACGTCGGCGACCGGCATCGGGGCCAGGCTCTCCAGCAGGAAGACCGCCGCGGTGGATTCCTCCGTGAGCCGGGTGCGCGGTCCCTGGCGCCAGTTCCAGCGGCGGCAGGTGACGCCGGTGTCGTCGCGCCACACCACTTCGCCCGCGTCGGGGTGTTCGACGACCTCTTCACCGCCGGCGACGGTCACGAAGTCCTCGTCGCCCGTGGCGCGCACCAGGCGCATCGCACCCCGGATGTGATCGGTGTCCTCGCCGCCGACCGGGATCAGGTGGGCCACACTGATCGCGTTGTAGACGTCCACGAGGACGTTGATCCGCGGCAGACCCGCCTCCGAGAGCGCCCGCTTGGCCAGCGCCTCCGCGGAGTTGCGGGTGCGTGACGGCTTGGAGCCGAACGCCGTGTAGATCTCGCGCCAGGCCGCCATGTGCGGGTCCTCGTGCGGAGCCCGCCCGGCCAGCCGTCCGGCCAGCCGCCGGGCGGCGTCGTCCAGGAGGGCCGAAGTCCCCTCCGTGCTGGGTCCGTTGACCAGCCCGTCCGCCTCGACGGCGACATGGGTGAATCCGGGCGCGAGGGTGCGCACCTCGTCGGACACGGTGAGTGTGAGCGTCATCGTCTGCCTCGCCTCAGAGTGCGGTGGGGAGCGTCCGCCACAGGGACAACCGGTCAGGGGCGGCCTTCAGGACGCTGAGCACGGCCGGGTGAGGTTCAGCGTACAACACCGGGTAGTCCAACTCATTGGACTTGAGGTCGGGTGCGAAGGCCAGCCGCTCACCGTCGAGGGAGAACTGGGCGTCCACGCCGGGCTTGTTGCCACGGGGGTCCTGCCGGTGCCAGGCACCGCGGAAGCGTACGGCGACGAGCCCGTGCACCTCGTCGAACTTCTGGTAGCAGAACGCGGTGGGGATGTCCTCGGCCCGCAGGAGCGCGGCCAGCGCGTGGGCCTTGGCGTAACAGATGCCGGTGCGCCGCTCCAGCACGTCGGAGGCGCGCCAGGTGACCCGCAGATCACCGGAGTCGCGCGAGTGCGGGATGGTGTCGCGCACGAACTCGAACGCCGAGCGTGCATAGGCATACGAGTCGACGGCTCCCTCCGCGAGCCGTGCGGCCGTCTCGCGGACCAGCGGATGATGATGGTCGACCACCTCGTCGGCGGCCAAATACGCGGACAGGTCACTGGTTTCCTGGATCAGCTCCATGCCCGTAGAGCATAGGAATGCGATCACCCGAGAGTCAATGACTTTTCAGATGACCGCATACCTATGCATCTCTGCGCGTTGCGCGCGTGTCCGGAGGGCCCCTACTGCTGGGCCATCTCCTCCTTGAGCGCGGCCACGAACCCGTCGACGTCGTCCTCGGTCGTGTCGAAGGAGCACATCCAGCGGACGTCGCCGGCAGGCTCGTCCCAGAAGTAGAAGCGGTAGCGCTTCTGCAGCCGCTCGCTCACATCGTGCGGCAGCCGGGCGAAGACCGCGTTGGCCTGGACCGGGTGGAGGATCTCCACTCCGTGCACGGCGCGTACGCCCTCGGCCAGCCGCTGTGCCATCTCGTTGGCGTGCCGGGCGTTGCGCAGCCACAGGTCCTTGGCGAGCAGCGCCTCCAGCTGCACCGAGACGAAGCGCATCTTGGAGGCGAGCTGCATCGACAGCTTGCGCAGATGCTTCATGTGGCTGACGGCGTCCTGGTTGAGGACGACGACCGCCTCGCCGAACAGCGCGCCGTTCTTGGTGCCGCCCAGCGACAGGATGTCGACGCCGACCGCGTCGGTGAAAGTCCGCATGGGGACGTCCAGGGAGGCGGCCGCGTTGGATATCCGGGCCCCGTCCAGATGCACCTTCATGCCGTGCGCGTGGGCGTGGTCGCAGATCGCGCGGATCTCGCCGGGTGTGTAGAGCGTGCCCAGTTCGGTGCTCTGGGTGATCGAGACGACCTGCGGCATCGCACGGTGCTCGTCGTCCCAGCCGAACGCCTGCCGGTCGATCAGGTCGGGCGTGAGCTTGCCGTCGGGCGTGGGCACCGTGAGCAGCTTGAGCCCTCCCATGCGCTCGGGAGCGCCGCCCTCGTCGACGTTGATGTGCGCGCTCTCCGCGCAGATCACCGCGCCCCAGCGGTCGGTGACCGCCTGGAGCGCGACCACGTTCGCGCCGGTGCCGTTGAAGACCGGGAAGGCCTCCGCGGTGGCACCGAAGTGACTGCGGATGATCCTCTGGAGGTTCTCCGTGTAGGCGTCCTCGCCGTACGCGACCTGGTGCCCGCCGTTGGCCAGGGCCAGGGCGGCGAGCACCTCGGGGTGGGTCCCCGCGTAGTTGTCGCTGGCGAAGCCGCGGACGGCTGGGTCGTGATGACGCCGGGCGTCGGTCTTCGGAGGATTCACGGCTTCTCGGTCAGCCACAGACGCTTTCCGTTCACTTCACCGGCGGGCCGGTCCCAGACGTCGACGATGGACTCGGCCAGTTCCTTGACGTCCGTGAAGCCCGCGAACTTCGCGTTCGGTCGCTCGGCGCGCATCGCGTCGTGCACCAACGCCTTCACCACCAGGATGGCAGCGGCGGACGTCGGGCCCTCCGCGCCCTCGGCGTTCCCGGCCTTGCGGAAGTAGTCCGCCATGGCCAGTGTCCACGCCTCGGCCGCGGCCTTGGCCGCGGAGTAGGCGGCGTTCCCCGCGGTGGGGTTGCTGGCGCCGGCCGCGCTGATCAGGACGTACCGGCCGCGTTCGCTGCTCTGCAGCGCCTCGTGGAAGGCGAGCGTGGTGTGCTGCACCGTGCGGATCAGCAGCAGTTCCAGCAGGTCCCAGTCGTCGAGAACCGTCTTGGTGAAGGTCTCGCTGCCGCGCCAGCCGCCGACGAGGTGGACGAGGCCGTCCACCTGGCCGAAGTCCTTCTGGATGCGCGCGGCCCAGTCGCGGGTCGACTGGAGGTCCAGCAGGTCGACGGTGTCGCCGACGACGGTGGAGCCGCCGTGCGCGTAGCGGGCCGCGTCCACGGCTTCCGCCAGCCGCTCCGCGTCGTTGTCCGCGCCGATGACGGTCGCGCCCGCCTCGGCGAGCCTGAGCAGTGCCGCCCGGCCGGCGGGTCCACCCGCGCCGGCCACCGCGATCACCGCACCGCTGAGAGCCCCGTTCCCCATGGTCTTCGCCTCCTGAGCAATGTTCTCGGTACCGCGGTCGGTCACGCGGCGATCCGCTCGGAGTCGGCCGCGGTGATGCCCTTGGTGGAGGCGATCACGTTCTTCAGCTTCTTGGAGAGCGCCTCATAGAACATGCTCAGGGGAAACTCGTCCGGAAGCACGTCGTCGACGAGCTTGCGCGGCGGCTGGGACAGGTCGAGGGCGTCCGGACCCTTGGCCCAGCGGGAGCCCGGGTGCGGGGCGAGGTAGGTGGAGACGAGCTCGTACGCCTTGAACCAGTGGACGAGCTTGGGGCGGTCGATGCCCGCCCGGTACAGGTCCTCGATCTCGGAGCACAGCTGGTTGGTGACCTGCGGGGCGCGCTGCCAGTCGATGTGCAGCTTGTTGTCGGTCCAGCGGACGACGTCGTGCTTGTGCAGGTAGGCGAAGAGCAGCTGGCCGCCGAGACCGTCGTAGTTGCGGACGCGGTCGCCGGTGACGGGGAAGCGGAACATCCGGTCGAAGAGCACGGCGTACTGCACGTCGCGGCCGTGCTCGTTGCCCTCGGACTCCAGCTTCACGGCCTCCTTGAAGGCGGTGAGGTCGCAGCGCAGCTCCTCCAGGCCGTACATCCAGAACGGCTGGCGCTGCTTGATCATGAACGGGTCGAACGGCAGGTCACCGTGGCTGTGGGTGCGGTCGTGGACCATGTCCCAGAGCACGAAGGCCTTCTCGCAGCGCTCCTGGTCGTGGACCATGGCGGCGATGTCCTCGGGCAGCTCGAGACCGAGGGTGTCCACGGCGGCGTCGGTGACGGCACGGAAGCGGGCGGCCTCGCGGTCGCAGAAGATGCCGCCCCAGGAGAAGCGCTCGGGCGCCTCGCGCACCGCGATCGTCTCCGGGAAGAGAACGGCCGAATTGGTGTCGTAACCCGCGGTGAAGTCCTCGAAAGTGATGCCGCAGAACAGCGGATTGTCGTAGCGGGTGCGCTCCAGTTCGGCCAGCCATTCGGGCCACACCATGCGCAGCACGACCGCTTCGAAGTTGCGGTCCGGGTTGCCGTTCTGCGTGTACATCGGGAAGACGACCAGGTGCTGGAGCCCGTCCTCACGGTGCGCGGCGGGCTGGAAGGCCAGCAGCGAGTCGAGGAAGTCGGGCACCTTGAAGCCGCCGTCGGCCCAGCCGCGCAGGTCCTTCACGAGCGCCTCGTGGTAGGCGACGTCGTGGGGCAGCAGCGGGGAGAGCCGCTCGATCGCGTCTATCGCACGGCGCACGGCCAGCTCGATGTCGGAGACGTCGGGGGCGGCGTCACCCTCGAAGTCGATGGAGCCGTCCTTGGACTGCCACGGCCGGATCTCCTCCACGGCAGCCTTGAGCACGGGCCATGCCGGGTGCTCCACCACCCTGGCCACGGGAGGAACCCGCTCCTCCGTACCCACCTGCACAAGAACTTCCGTCATGTCCCATCCTCCACAGGAAAACCTCGCGTATGAACACCGTATGTTTGCGAGGTTCCTTCCCGCAAGAGGGAACCCGGGAGATTGTCCTGCGCACCCACACCTTCACCGCTCTTTTTCCTGCCAGACACCGTCGCGGCAATGACATCCGCCACAGCCTGCTGGGCGGCGCGGGCGTCGGCGAGAAGCTCGGGAAAGCCGAAGAACCCGTGGAACATGCCCGGGTAGTGGATCTCCGTGACCCGTACTCCGGCTTCCCTCAGCCTGACGGCGTACGCGTGGCCCTCGTCACAGAGGGGATCGAAGCCCGCGGTCACGACCTGGGCGGGCGGCAGACCGTGCGGATCGGCCAGGAGGGGCGAGGCGTACGGGTGCGCGCGGTCGCCCTCGGGACCGAAGTACTGCTCGACGAACCACCGGCCGTGCGTCGCCGTGAGGAAGTACGCGGGGCCGCCCGTGGAGGGCGCGCCGTCTCCCGGCCGCGCGTCCGTCGCCGGGTAGAGGAGCACCTGGAGCGCGAGTGCCGGGCCGCCCCGGTCGCGGGCGACGAGCGCGGCGACGGCCGCGAGGTTGCCGCCCGCGCTGTCGCCCGCGACGACCAACGCATCCTGATCCGCGCCCAGTTCGCCGATGTGTTCGGCGGCCCAGCACAGTGCGGCGTAGGCGTCGTCGACGGCCGCGGGGAAGCGTGCCTCCGGGGCGAGCCGGTAGCCGACCGACACGACGGCCGCACCGGCGTCCCGGCACAGGGCCCGCGCGACGGGGTCGTGCGTGTCCAGTCCGCCGATGACCCAGCCGCCTCCGTGGAAGAAGACCACGGTGGGGCGGGGAGAGACGGCCGGCTCGGCTCCGGCCGCCGGAGCCGGAGTGGGCAGATAGACGCGTACGGGGATGTCCGGCGCTCCCTCGGGGCCGGGTATCGCCCGGTTCTCGACCGAGCCGACCGCCGGCGGCTCGAAGGGCCACGCGGGTGCGGCGGCGAGGATGCGGCGGGCCTCGGCCGCTTCGGTCACGGCGCCGCCGATGTCCGGGAAGTGGACCTTGATGGCGTCGATGAGAGCGAGAACGTCGGGCGCGGGTTCGTTCGGCATCGCGACACCTCTTCCGGAGCGGGCGGAGGGACTCGGCGAACGGGCTGGAACGGCCCGTCCGGCGACGCGGGGCATGTCTCCCCCGTTCCGCCCCCTCCGACACGCCCCGTGCCCCGAGTGAGCCCGACACTCCCATTGACCCGCGTAGGAACGGGTACATCGCACAGTCAGGCCATTAGGCTGCGGCCTTGCCGCGTGGACGCCCCCGTCGGAACCACGCGCGAGCCGAGCCGCCGTCGACGGAAGCGAGTCGAATCTTGAACTTCCTCACCATCGGTCATCGCGGAGTGATGGGTGTCGAGCCCGAGAACACCCTCCGTTCCTTCGTCGCCGCCCAGAACGCGGGCCTCGACCTGATCGAACTCGATCTGCATCTGAGCAAGGACGGCGCCCTCGTCGTCATGCACGACTCCGACGTGGACCGTACGACCGACGGCTCGGGGCCGATCGTCGAGAAGACGCTCGCGGAGCTGCGCGCGCTGGACGCGGGGCGCGGTGAGCGCGTCCCCGTCTTCGAAGAGGTTCTGGAAGCCGTCAGGACACCGCTGCAGGCCGAGATCAAGGATGTCGCGGCGGCCAGGGCCCTCGCCGAGGTGATGCAGCGGCACGACCTGGTCGGACGGGTCGAGGTGTCGTCGTTCCACGACGAGGCGGTCGACGAGATCGCCCGGCTGGTGCCGGGCGTCCGTACCGCGCTGATCGCCAGCCGCTACGGCATCGATGTCGTGGACCGCGCCGTGGAGGTCGGCGCCGCGACCGTCTGTCTCAACATCCGCAGGCTGAGCCTGGAGGTCGTCGAAGCGGCCCGCAAGGCAGACCTACGGATCATCGGCTGGGTGGTGAACACCCAGGACCAGCTCCGGCTGGTGCGCGCCCTGGAGCTGGACGGCGCCACGACCGACTACCCCGAGATCAAGCGCACCGGCCGCTTCACGGCCTGACGGGGACGAGGCGGGCAGCGGCGGACAGGGGCCGCTCGGGCGTGACGGGCCCGAGCGGCCGGGCCGCTGACCGAGGGCGGCGGTCGGGCCGAGGGCGGCCGGTTCTCGCGTGATCGCGACACTCGGCGGGGCAGGATGCCCGACCGCCCCGGACGGCCTCCGCCGCGGTCGCCCGGATCAGACCTGGGCGAGCGGCTTGACCAGCAGCTCGAAGCGCAGGTCGTCCCGCTGCGGGATGCCGAAGCGCTCGTCGCCGTACGGGAAGGGCGTCATCCGTCCCGTACGGCGGTAGCCGCGCCGCTCGTACCAGGCGATGAGGTCCTCGCGTACGGAGATCACGGTCATGTGCATCTCCGTGACGCCCCACGCCTCACGGACCGTCCGCTCCGCCTCGGTGATGATCACCTTGCCGAGGCCGCCGCCCTGGAGCGCGGGACTGACCGCGAACATGCCGAAGTAGGCGTGGTCGCCGCGGTGCTCCAGCTGGCAGCAGGCGACGAGCGCGCCGTCCCGCTCCACGATGAGAAGCCGGCTGTCGGGCGCCTTCACGACGGCGAGCACCGCCTCGACGTCCGTCCGCTGCCCCTGGAGGATGTCCGCCTCCGTGGTCCAGCCGATCCGGCTGGAGTCCCCTCGGTACGCCGAGTCGATCAGCTCGACCAGGGCGTCCACATCGCTGTCGGTGGCGTCGCGGAAGGTCAGTCCGGTGGCGGCGGCGGTTTCCATGGGAGCGGTTCTCCATTCAGTGGCGCGGCTGGGCACGCCCGAGCGTAACCCTCCTCTAGGCTCCGGGTGCATGGTGCATGTACTGAGCAGCCGGACCCTTCTGCGCCCGACCGACCCGGAGCGCTCGCGTGCCTTCTACGGCGAGCAGCTCGGCCTGGACATCTACCGCGAGTTCGGTACGGGACCCGAACGCGGGACCGTGTACTTCCTCGGCGGCGGCTTCCTGGAAGTCGCCGGTCGGTCCGAGACGCCGCCCTCCCCCGCGCTGAAGCTGTGGCTCCAGGTCGCGGACGTGACGGCGGCCCACGAGGAACTGACGGCCGCCGGTGTCGAGGTGGCGCGTGGGCCGGTGCGCGAGCCGTGGGGGCTCATCGAGATGTGGATCGCCGACCCGGACGGAACCGAAATCGTGCTGGTCGAGATCCCGGCCGATCACCCCTTGCGCCACCGGCCCTGAAGGGCCCGGAGAAGTCCAGCCGATAGAACCGAACTCCGCCGGGGGAAGCTGAGACTTGTTCAGGAAATAACTTCCGCCCGGGTTATTGATCCGCAAACAGAATCCTTTACTCAACATCAACTCTACTGACGCGTATTCAGAAACAACCAAATCCGGCCCTTCCGCTGGAATTAACAATTCCACATCCCCGGGTGCATAGAATGGATCAACCATGGCCCGTCACGGGGCACCCGCGAGCTTCGGCAGGGACTTCGGAGCAGGGGAGGGCAAGTGGAGAAGCCGTTGCGCTTCAAGATTCTCGGTCCGCTGGGCGTACTCGCACACGATGTACAGGTGAAGGTGGGCGGGCCGCGCCATCGCACCATTCTGGCACTCTTGTTGCTCAATCCGGAGAGGACCGTATCTGTAGACAAACTGGTCGACGCGGTCTGGGGAGACCAACCGCCCGCCACGGCGCGCACCCAGGTTTCGATTTGCATAGCCGCCTTGCGCAAATCAATCAGGAAGGCTGGAATCGCCGGGGAAGTCATCGTCACCGCGCATCCGGGATATCTGCTGCGCGTCGGCGGTCATCAGCTCGACAACCTCGAATTCTCGGCGCTCGTCTCCCGGGCCGAACACGCCGTACAGGGGAAGCGGCTCGCCGACGCCGCCCGGCACTACTCCGAGGCACTGCGTCTGTGGCACGGCCCCGCACTCGCGGGGGTGACCGGAGCGGCGGTGGAGGACGAGGCGCGGCGGCTGGAGGAACTGCGCCTCAACACCTACGACGACGCGATCGCCGTAGAGCTCGAACTCGGCCATCACCAGAGAGTCATTCCGGAACTGGCCGCCACCGTCCGCGCACACCCCATGCGGGAGCGGACCCGGCACCACCTGATCACCGCGCAGTATCGTTCCGGCCGTCGCGCCGAGGCGCTGGAGACGTTCCGATTAGGGCGGCGGCTGTTCGTCAACGAACTCGGGCTCGAACCGGGCCCGGCTCTACGCGAGTTGCACGACGCGATCCTGCACGACGACGTCGTTCCCGCCGCCCGCGACCGGGAGCAGGCCGCCCCGGAGCACGAGCGGCCGCGCGACCCGGCGGCCAAGCCGTTCGAACTGCCGCCGGACGTCGCGGGGTTCACCGGTCGCACGGAGGAAATGACACTGCTGGACGCTCTGCTGGATCGCACGGAGGAGGTACGGGGGCCGACGGCCGGTCTCATCACCGGAGTCGGCGGCCTGGGCAAGACCTGCCTGGCCGTGCACTGGGCGCACAGCGTCGCCGGGCACTTCCCCGACGGTCACCTCTTCGCCGATCTGCGCGGCTACGACGAGAACCACGAACCGACCCCGGCCGGTGAGGTTCTCGGCCGGTTCCTGCGCGCGCTCGGTGCGCCCGCCGACCGCATACCCGTCGGCCTCGAGGAGCGGGCGGCGCTGTACCGCAGCATCCTGGCCGAACGGCGGGTCCTCGTGGTCCTCGACAATGTGCACTCCTACCCGCACATCGTGCCGCTGCTGCCCAGCAGCCCCGGCTGCTGCGTGCTGATCACCAGCCGGGAGCAGCTCGCCGAGCTCGTCGCCTGGCCACCGCGTTGCCGGGTGCAGCTGGGCCGCCTGACCGCACCCGAGGCGGTCGAGCTGCTCGGGCGGATCGTCGGCGAACGGCGTGTCGCGGACGACCCCGCGTCCGTCGCCCGGGTCGCCGAGCTCTGCGACCGGCTGCCGCTCGCCCTGAGGATCGCCGGAGCCCGGCTCGCCGCCAAACCGCACTGGACCGTGGCGCGGCTCGTCGCGCTGCTCAGTGACGAGCGGCGCAGGCTGGACGAGCTGAGCGAGGGCGAGTCACAGGTCAGAGCCGGTTTCGCGCTGAGCTATCGCCACCTGAGCGACGAGGCCGCCCGGCTCTACCGGCTGCTCGGCCTGCTGGAGATCCCCGACTTCGCGCCGTGGCTCGGCGCCGCGGTCCTGGACACGGACTCCGCGACGGCGGAGCGTCTCCTGGAGCAGCTGGTCGACGCGCAGTTCCTGGACGTCGCCGGTACCGACGCGACGGGCCGGCCGCGCTACCGCTTCCAGAACCTGCTCAGGCTGTACGCCCATGAGCGCGCCCACGACGAGGAGTCCGAGCCGCAGCGGCAGGCCGCGCGGGAACGGGTCTTCAGCGGTGCGCTGTCCCTGGCCGACCAGGCCCACCGGCGCTTCTACGGCGGTGACTTCAGCATCATCCACGGCACCGCCCCGCGCCGTCCGCTGCCCGCCGACGTGGCCGCCGATCTCGCGAACCGGCCCCTGAAGTGGCTGGAGGCGGAACGCCTCACCCTGTCCGCCGTGGTGGAACAGGCGGCGGAGCTGGGCCTGGACGAACTCGCCTGGGACCTCGCCATGTCCACGGTGGTGCTCTTCGAGACCCGGGACCACACCGACGACTGGCGCGCCTGCGCGGAGCACGCCCTGGCCGCGACGCGGGCCGCCGGGAACGTCCGGGGGCAGGGCGCGATGCTGCACATCCTGGGTGCCCTGGAGATGCGGCTGCGGCGTTTCCCGGAGGCCGACGAGAACTTCGCCGCCGCGCTGGCCCTGCACACCCGGGCCGGGGAGCGGCACGGCCGGGCGCTGGTGCTGCGCAGCATGGCGATGATCGACGAGATGCGCGGCGAACTGACGAGAGCGATGAGCCGCAGCACGGAGGCCCTCGAGGTGTTCCGAGCGGTGGGCGACCTCTCCTCGGAGGCCCACGTCCTCAACAACATGGCGCAGATCGAGCTCGACCGCGGCTGCGTCGACCGGGCGGCCGAACTGGCCCGCGAGTCCGTCCGGGTCGCCGAGGCCATCGGGGAGGGCGGCTCGCGCAGTCTCGCGCTCGCCACACACCGGCTGGGCCGGGTGCTGCTCGCCCAGGGGCGATTCGTCCGGGCCGAGGAGGCCCTGTTGCGCATGGTCCGGATCGTGCAGGACAACTCCGACACGCTGGGGCTCGCGCACGGGCTCCTCGCGCTCGGCGAGGTCCGGCTCGGGGCGGGCCGCTGGGAGCAGGCCCGGATGACCCTGACGCAGGCCCTCGACGCGGCGGAACAGGTCAGCAATCCGCTGGTGGAGGGGAGGATCAAGCTGATCCTGGGCGAGGCCTGCGCCAAGTGCGGTCACCGGGCCCGCGCCCTGCGCCATCTGACGGAGGCCCGGGACTGCTTCGCCCGGATCGATGTGAAGTCCTGGCTGGAACGGGTCGACGGTGCCCTGGACGCGCTGCGTCCGGAGAGCGCCTCATCGCAGGCGTCGGCATCGGCATCGGCATCGGCATCGGCATCGGCGGGCGATTTCCAGGACCGCGGAAGCGCGACACGCACCGCGGCCACGACGCCGGCACACCGGAACTGAGCCGGGGTACGCCCGAAGCGGGACCCGGACCGACATCCGCCGCGCGCCCCTGAGCACGATCCGGGCGGGGCGGGGCTCTGCGCGGGTCGGCGGGTCGGCGAGTCGGCGGTTTGTGCCGAACTGGAGGACGTCTGCGGCGGTGCCCGGTGCACCGGGGTGTCGGTGAGATGCGGGACGAAAGCGGATCGATAGGGGGCCGAAGCCCGGTGCCCCTAGTTTCGATTGCGAACGAGGGCGCCTGTGCCGAGCACCGCCACCCAGCGCACCCGCCACCGCCAACGAATGGGGAGTCGCCATGCAGAACACCTGGAGCGCGGCCGCGAGGCAGATAGTCACGGTCTGGATCATCGCGCTCTGCGCGCTCGGCGCGGCGGGACCTCTCGCCGGAGCCGCTACAAATGCCACCGGTCCGGCCAGTTCGACGGTCGTCGGCCTCGACGAAGAGGACTGGCACTGAGCAGCCCACCGTCGACAGACCGGTCCGGCCCCGCATCGGCGGAGCCGGACCTGTGTCGGCCCGGTTCAGGCCGTATCTCGAACCGTGAGCAGCGCTGTCCTCAGCTCGCCGCGGCGGACCTCTCCCGTTCGCGATGTGCATTCGCAAGAGACTCCGCGAAGAGCAGGACCAGCTCGTGGAAGCGGTACAGCGGCCGGCCCAGACGGTCGACCCCGCAGATGTCGAGCAGCGCGGCGTCCACCAGGTGTTCCAGACTCTCCTCGGCCGCGGACTCCGGCTCGGCCAGATGACGGGCGGCCCGCTGGGCGGGGAAGGGCTCAGTGCCGATCCCCGCGAGGCGGACGAGCGTGCGCCCGGCCTGTCCGGGCAGCTGCCGCAAGGAGGGAAGCAGTGAGCGACGTAACTCCAGCCCTCCGTACGAGAGTTCACGCAGCCGATGCTCGGGCTCCGCGAGCCGCGACGCCAGCCAGGAGACCGGCCAGTGCGACCTGGCTGCCAGCCGGCTGCCCGCGATGCGCACCGCGAGCGGCAGCCCCGCGCAGTAGGCGAGAACCGCGTTCGTGGCATCGGGTTCGGCGAGCAGCCTTCGCCGGCCGACGCCGGCCGCCAGCAGCTCGTACGAGGTGTCCCGCTCGAAGGGGGTGAGGACGGTGGTCCTCGCCTGGGTCACTCTGGTCAGCCTCGCCCGCCCCGTGATGAGGACGGCGGCCGCCGCCGACCCCGGCAGCAGCAGGTCCAGTTCCCGGCTGTCCACAGCGCCGTCGAGGACCACGAGCAGACGCCTGCCCGCCGTACGGGTCCGGTAGCGGCGGATCAGTTCGTCGATCCCGGCGCCGCGACCCGTGCCCTCGACCGGCGCCCCGAGAGCGTTGAGGAGGACCGTCAGGACCTCCTCCAGCCGCTTGGGGCGGCCGTCGGGGTGGGCGAGTTCGGCGAAGAGCTGACCGTCGGGGAAGTGTCCGGCGCTGCGGTGCGCGGCCCGTACCGCGAGCGCGGTCTTGCCGACGCCGGCCATGCCGGTCACCAGCAGGGCGCGCGGTCCGCCACCCTTGCGCGACTCGGCCAACTGCCCGCACAGAGCCGCCAGTTCCTCCTCGCGCCCGATGAAGTCCTCGATGTCCGGAGGAAGGGTGGCCGGGCTCGGCCCATAGGGGTCAGCGCTGTCCTCGTCGGCGTACGCGGCGGAGCCGACCGTCCGGAGCGGGGTGACGCTCCTGCTCCTGACACCGAGACTGCCGACGAGGACTGCCTGATAGGTGGCGCCGAGGGCCTCACCGGGCTCGATGCCCAGCTGCTCGTCGAGCACCTTGCGGCCCTCGTGGTAGGTGTGCAGCGCGTCGGCCTGCTGGCCGCAGCGGAAGAAGGCCGTCATCAGCTGGGCACGCAGCTTCTCGCGCAGAGGGAACTCGGCTACCAGGCCCGTGAGTTCGGCGGTGAGCTGCTCGTGCCGGCCGAGCTCCAGGTCGGCTTCGACGCGGCTCTCCAGGGCGTGCAGACGCAGTTCCTCGAGGCGGGCCAGTTCGGCGCCCGCCAAGTACTCCGTCACGTTGCCGAGCGCGGCGCCGTGCCACAGGCCGAGCGCCCGGCTCAGCAGGGTGCTGGCCTCCCGATGACGGCCGCGGCCGAGAGCCGTACGTCCCTCCCGGTCGAGCTGCTCGAACTCCAGGAGGTCGATCGTGCTGTGCGGCGCCCGCAGGACGTAACCCGGCGGGCGCCGGTCGATCTCGACGTCGGCGCCGAGCAGCTTGCGCAGGCGCGACATATAGGTGTAGATCTGCGCTCCCGCCGTGGCGGGCGGCTCCCACCCCCACAACATGGAACTCAGTCGATCGTCGGAGACGACGCGTCCCCGGGCGAGCAGCAGGCTCGCGAGGACCGTGTGCACCTTGGATCCGGACAGTGCGATTCTTACGCCACCCTTGCGGGCTTCCACCGGGCCGAGGACTTGGAAGTCCATTCGGCACCCCCCGTTCTGACATGTGCGGAACTTGACTCGGTGGAGAAGCTATGCAGGACCGTTATTCCTGCGTTATCCGTCGCCTTCTTTGGCTTGACGGCGCCTTGCGCCAGAACCTGTCCGGTCGATCACGGTGGAGGAGACCAACAGCGCCTCGTCGATGCTCTCCGCCGTGATCGATCGACTGGACACGCCCTACACGGAGATGATCCTTCCGAGAGCGGCGGCGACGGCCCGGTGGACCTCCTTGCCGTTGTCCGAGTTCGTCATCACGACGAGGCCGGTGCCGGACCGCAGCCGCACCGAGGAGAGCGCGCGGAATCCGGCGGTCTGGCCGCCGTGGCCGAATTCGGGCTCGCCCTGGGTGCCGTCGATCACGGTGCCCAATCCGTAGAAGCTGCCGGGAAAGGCCTCGGTGAGCATGACGCCCGCCAGACGTGCGGACAACAGGTCGCACAGGCCTCGGTGCGCGCGGCGCAGGGCCCCGGCGAAAACGGCCAGGTCGGCCGGTGTGGACCACAGACCGCTGCCCGCCCGCACCGGGCGCACCCGGTGGCCGCCCACGAGTTCACGCCCGTGCTGGTCGTGTCCCGTCGCCGCGTCCGGGCCGCCCGGTGCGCCGAAGGCGCTGTCCCGCATACCCAGCGGCTCGAAGACCAGCTCCTGGACGGCCTTGTCGAAGTCCTGGCCCGTGACATCGGCCACGACCTGCTCGACCACCGCCCACTGGGCACCGTCCTTGCGGAACAGGGAGCCGGGCTCGTGCTCCGCCCGGACCTGGTCCAGGATGCCGGAGAGGTCCGGCATCACCTCGTCGGGTCGCCACCAGGTGGCCTGAGAGCCCGCGAGACCCGAGGTGTTGGACAGACACTGGCGCAGCGTCACGGGCCGCCCGCCGGACGCCTTCGGCAGCGTACGGCTGATGAGGACGCCGTCAAGATCCCCGTCGAGGTCGAGCGCGCCGCGGTCGACGAGGCGCAGCGCGGCGTAGGCCGAGAGGTGCTTGCTGAGGGAGCCGGCCTGGAAGCGGGTGTGCAGGGTGACCGGTGCGCCCGTCCCGGTGGAGCGGATTCCGTGGCAGTGCACGCCGACGGGTTCGCCGTCGCGCAGCAGCGCGACGGCCGCGCCCGGGATCCGGTGCTGTGCCATGATCCGCTCGATCTCGGCCGGGGAGGGACCACTGCCGGCGCCGGTCGTCATCGTCGGTGTCTCTCCCCTTGTCGTTCCCGTCGCTTCGAGGGCCGTCGCGAGGTCCTCGATCGTTCCGTTGTCGAGGAGCATGCGCAAGGTAAGGGCGAGGCCTGCGCGACGGGCGGCCGCGAGGACATGGACGATCCGCATGGAATCGGCCCCGAGATCGGCCAGCCGGTCGCGAACACCCACGTCCGGGACGCCCAGCACCTCGGCACAGACGTCCGCCATCCGCTGCTCGGTCGGGGTGCGCGGTGCGACGTACGCCCCGTCGGCGACCAGCGCCGAACGGCCGGGGGCCGGGAGCGCCTTGCGGTCGATCTTGCCGGCCGCGTTCAGCGGGAGCTCGTCGAGCAGGACGAACGCCGCGGGCACCATGTACGAGGGGAGTTCCGCCGTCAGGCCCACGCGCAGCGTCTCCTGGTCCGTGGCCGAGGCGGGGTCGACGGCGACGTACGCTGCCAGCCACTTCTCCCCGCCCGGGTCCTCACGGACCACGACGACGGCGTCCCGCACACCCTCCCGGCCCAGCAACCGCTCCTCGATCTCGCCGAGTTCGATGCGGTAGCCGCGGATCTTCACCTGGTGGTCCTCGCGGCCCAGGTACTCCAGTTCGCCGTCCGCGCGATAGCGCGCCAGGTCACCGGTCCGGTACATGCGCGAGCCCGGCGCCCCGCCGAACGGCTCGGGCAGAAACCGCTCGGCGGTCAGGGCGGGCCGCCCCACATAGCCGCGGGCCACTCCGGTGCCGCCCACGTACAGTTCGCCGACCACACCCACCGGGACGGGCTGGAGCGCCGTGTCGAGCACGTAGGCCCGCATGTTGTGGATCGGGCGGCCGATCGGCACCGTGGCCACTCCCGCCTCGACCTCCCATCCGGTGGCCCAGATGGTCGTCTCGGTCGGCCCGTACAGGTCGACGAGCCGTTCCACATGTCCGTGCAACTCCCGTGCCAGGGGCGGCGGACAGGCCTCCCCCGTGGTGATGGCGGTGACGGTCCGGTGCTCGAACCCGGCGGCCCGCAACAGCTTCCAGCCCGCTGGGGTGGCCTGCACATGGGTGACCGCCCGGCCGTCGATCAGCTCCAGCAGCGCCCCGGAGTCACCCGTCTGCTCGTCACCGGCAAGGACGATCCTGCCGCCGGTGAGCAGCGGCAGATACAGCTCGGCCGCGGAGATGTCGAACGACAGCGAAGTCGCCGCCAACCAGATGTGATCGGGCCCGGACCGGAAGCGCTCCCGCATCGAGAAGAGGAGATTCAGGAGCGAACGGTGGGCGATCTGCACGCCTTTGGGCCGTCCGGTCGAGCCGGAGGTGAAGAGCGTGTAGGCGAGGCTGTGTTGCAGAATGTCCGGCGGCCCGTCCGCCGCCCCGAGGTCCGACTCGGGTGCCGTGTCCGGCTGTCCGGCGATCCCGTCCCGCTCCTCGTCCAGATCCAGGAGTACGCCGTCGAAGCGGCCGGAGGCGTCCGGACGCGGCCCGCCGGAAACCCGCTCGATGGAACTCGACTCGATGGAACGCGACTCGAAGGAACGCGACTCGGCTGAACCCGCGTCGATGGAACCCTGCTCGGTGGAACGCTGCTCCACGGAACCAGGCTCGACGGAACGCGGGGAAGCGCGTCGCGGGGAGTCGGGTCGTGGCCGGTCGGGGCCGGGCCCCAGGCGCTCCGCCAGGTCCCTCTCGGTCAGCACGAGCCGGGCGCCCGCCGCGCTGAGCATGTAGGCGAGGCGGTCGCGCGGGAGTGCCGGATCCAGCGGCAGGTGGGAACCGCCGGCCTTCCAGATGCCGAGGAGCACGGGCAGCAGGCCCCGGCGGCGGCGCAGCAGCACGCCCACCACGGACTCGGGGCCGACACCCGCCGCCCGCAGCCGGTGAGCGACACGGTTGGCCTGCCGGTCGAGTTCGCCGTACGTCAGGGTTCCGTCCACCGCCTCGACGGCCACGGTCTCCGGGCGGTCGGCGGCAACGTCCGCGAACACCTGGTGCACGCGGCGTGGTCCTTGTCGGGGATTGCTCATTCCCACTCCACCTCGGTGTCGTTCCAGTCCTCAAGGATCTGCGCGCGCTCCGCCTCCGGGACGACCGTCGCCCGAGCGTCGCCGCCCTGGCCCGCAGCCATGGCTTCGAGCACGACCCGGTACATTCCGGCGAGCCGCTCGGCGTTGGACCGGCTCAGCCCGGTGCTGATCGCCCGCAGGACGAGACGCCCCGGCACATTGGCGAGGGAGAGCGTGAACTCGTTCGAGCTGTCTCCGGCGCCGGCCTGCACGTCGACCGTTCCGGTGTCGACCTGATGGAAGTCCTGGTAGCGGAACATGACGTCGAACAGCCTTCGGCCGCCCGCGAGTCGCTGCACGGCCGGCAGCGGATGCCGCCGGCGTTCGTACACCTCGGCCTCCCGGTCGAAGACCTGGCGGACGAGCTCGCCCCAGGTCCGGGCGCCCCGCCGGTGGGCGAACGGCAGCGTGTTGAGATACATGCCGTACACCCGCTCCACGCCCGGGACCTCGGGCCTCGCGCTGTACAACACACCTGTCTGGAAGGCCTCTTCATGGGTGAGGGTGCTGAGCACCTTCAGATGCGCGGCAAGCAGAACGGCCTTGAACGAGGTGCCCGTCCCGGCCGCCAGCGCCCGCAGCCCCGGTTCGATGTCGCGGAACTCCACCGACAGCTTGAAGTCCTCGCGCGGCGTGCCGGGTTCGTCGCCCCAGTCGGCCGGCAGGCTCCACGGATGGTGCTCGTCGACGATCCGCTGCCAGTACGCGCGGTCCGCCCCGGAGTCCAGGGAGGCGAGTTCCGCCGCGATGAAGTCCGCGTACCGCACGGCCACGGGCTCCGGCTCCACGGGCTCCTCCCCCCTCCCGTAAGCGTGGTAGAGACCGAGCACCTCCATCAGAAGGGACTGCTGACTCCAGCCCTCCGTGATGGCGTGGCAGTGGGTGAATCCGAGATGCCAGGCCTCGTCCGACTCGACGAGCGCGGAAATCCTCAGCAGCGGCGCCCTCTTGAGATCGAACAGGTCACCGCGCTCCTGGGAGATGTGCCGACGGCGCCCCTCCTCGAACTCCTCGGCGGTGCCACCCCGCAGATCACGTACGACCACGGGCGCCTCGGCCGCCGCGTGGACCAGTTGCAGCGGCACCTCGAAGTCCTCCAACTCGATGGAGGTCCGCAGCATCTCGTGCCGGCCGACGACCGCACGCGCGGCACGCGCGAGCGCGTCCCGGTCGAAGGGCCGCCCGTCCTTGATCCGGAAGGTCGAGGTGTTGTGGTACTTGTTCAGGCCGTCGTCGGCGAGCATCTCCAGCACCATCCCGAGTTGCACCTGCGAGAGCGGGTAGGCATCGACGACGTCCTCGGGCAGCGTGTCCCGCACCCGAGCGGGGATCAGGGCGAAGGGCTCCACGGCGGAGGGTGCCTCTTCCGGCGTGTCGGCCGGTGCTCCGAGCGCGGCCGCGAGTCCGGCCACGGTCCGGTGCCGGAACACATCGCTCACCGCTGCCTCGAAGCCCTCGGCGCGCAGGGCTCCCACCAGGGCGATCGCCTTGATGGAGTGGCCTCCGAGGTCGAAGAAGTTGTCCGCCACCCCGACCTTGTCCAGGCCGAGCACCCGGCCCCAGACCTCGGCGATCGTCTCCTCGCTCTCGCTGCGCGGCGCGATGTACGTGTCCGCGGCGATGGCCTCCGGGTCGGGGAGAGCGCGCCGGTCGAGCTTGCCGTTGGCCGTCAGCGGAATCCGGTCCAGCTCCACGAACGCGGACGGGACCATGTACTCGGGGAGCGTGCCGCTCAGCCACTCCGCCAGCTCCTCCGGGTCACCCCCGACGACGTAGGCGACCAGGCGCTGATCGGCGGTCACGATCACCGCCGCGTCGGACACCACCGGATGAGCGGTCAACGCGGCCCGGATCTCACCGAGTTCGATCCGATAGCCGCGCACCTTCACCTGATCATCGATCCGGCCCAGGAACTCCACCGCACCATCCGCACGCCAACGAGCCAGATCCCCGGTCCGATACAGCCGCGTGCCGGCCTCGCCATAGGGGTCGGGCAGGAAACGCTGAGCCGTCCGCACAGGATCACCGGTATAGCCACGGGCCACTCCAGAGCCGCCGACGTACAACTCCCCCACCACACCGACCGGGACGGGCTGCTGTCGTGCGTCGAGCACACGCATGGCCATGTTGGGCAAGGGCCGGCCGATGGGCACAACGCCGTCGTGCTCGCCCTCGATCGGGAAGACACACGTACCGACGGTCGCCTCGGTCGGACCGTACTCATTGACCAACCGACCATCACCGAGCAACAAGCGCCAACGCTCCACCAGCGCACCCGGCAACGCCTCACCCGC
>NZ_JBSFYW010000008.1:0-205656 GCF_053599975.1 Streptomyces sp. NPDC005141
GGCTGACGGGCACCCGGCGTTCCGGGTGCCCGTCAGCCATGGGCCCGCGTGGACCGGCAGCGCCGGGCGCCGACGAGGTGTGGCCCGCGCGCACTCGTGCTTCCTGAAACCCCCCACCGCCCAGAAGGAGGTGGGGGAGGCACGACTGCTCACGGGCCGCGCGTACGCGTCCGGCACCCACGAGGCGCCGGTGTGGCACGCACCTCAGCCCGCGGCCGCCCCGACCACCTCCGGAATCCGGAAGGGCTTGCCGCACCCTCCGCACACGATCGGCGCCTGCGCGAGGACCGAGGGGACCACGCGCACATTGCGCCCGCAGTCGCAGACGGCCTTGACGCGGACGCCTCCCCCGGAAGAACCGTGGCGGGCGGCCGGGCCGCGGAACGAGCGGGCGGTGTCGGCGGCGGTGGCGGCCGAGTGGGCCTTCAGCGCGCGCTGGAGCCGCTCGATCGTCGGGCGGTAGCGGCGCTTCGCCTCGGGGTTGAGCGTGACGAGCGAGAAGCCACTGCTGGGATGCGGCTCCTCGGGGTGGTCGAGGCCCAACTCCTCGGCGATCGCGAGGAATCTGCGGTTGTGATACCGGCCGGCGCGCGAGGTGTCGCGGACTCCGCGGGCGGCGGCGATGCCGTGGACTGCTTCGTGAAGCAGTCGTTCGAAGGAGAGCTCGTGTCCGCAGGCGGACGACGATTCTCCGATCAGGGACTCTGGCGCGGCAAGATCGGGCAGCTCGGAGTGGTGCCGCTGAATGTCGGCCCACGCCCCTGCCAGCTCTGCGGCGAGAACAGGTGGTGTCGTGCTCACGTAATGACAACGAGCGGGGGTGCCTCTGTGTTCCTATTCCGGGGCATCCCAAATAATTTGCACGTACCCGTCAGTTGCCGCTGATGCGTCCTGACGAGGGCGGGTGCGCTGATCTGCGGAGAAGCGTCACAGCTCCTACCAAGGCGGTACGTAGGCACACGTACGCCCCGGCGCGTAGACGGTATCCACACTCCGGGGCGCCTGTGGTCGGCAGATGCGCAAGAGGTGTTTCGGCCGCCCTCGGGCCCGCTCAGTAGGCGCGGGCGACGACGGCGACGTTACCGGGTGCGTCGTCGGTGTCGGGCACCGACCCGTCCTCCGCGACCAGACAGCGTACGGTCACCGCGTGCTCGGCGAGCCTGGCCTCGCCCTCTTCGCCGAGGTCGGCCCACGGAATGCGCGCCCAGCCGCCGGCCACGGCGGCCTCCACCGCCGCGTCGATCGTCGCGACGTCCGACGTACGGGACTCGCGGCGCTCGCGCGACTGCCTCAGGAGCAGCGCCTGGTCCTCCTCGAGGACCCCGGGAAGCAGTGCCGCCAGGGCGTCGACGGCGACGGGCTCCTTGCCCCCGGGGATGCGGCGGGCCAGCATCGCGGTGCCGCTCTCCAGGTCACGGGGGCCGACCTCGACGCGCACGGGGACGCCCTTGAGTTCCCAGTCGACGGCGCGGCGCCCGAAGGGGGTGTCCGTACGGTCGTCGACCTGGACCCGTACACCCGCCGCCTTCAGCCGGTCACCGATCTCGCGGACCTTGGCCAGAACCGCTTCGTCCCCCTTGATCGCGAGGACGACGACCTGTACCGGGGCGAGCCGGGGCGGCACCCGCAACCCACTGTCATCACCGTGCGACATGATCAGGCCACCCACCATGCGGGTCGAGGACCCCCAGGAGGTCTGCCAGACGAGCTCCTGCTTGCCGTCCTTGGACAGGTACTGGGTGTTGAACACCTTCGCGAAGTTCTGCCCCAGCTCGTGGCTGGTGCCCATCTGGAGCGCCTTGCCGTCGCCCATCATGCCCTCGAGGGTGAGGGTGTTGACGGCGCCCGCGAACCGCTCGCTCGCCGTCTTCCGGCCAAGGACGACGTCGATGCCGAGGACGTTGACCATGAAGTCGGCGTACACCTCCTTGTGGATGTGCGCGGCATAGTCCCGGGCGTCCTCGTAGGTGGCGTGGGCGGTGTGGCCCTCCTGCCAGAGAAATTCAGTCGTTCGGAGGAACACCCGCGGGCGCATCTCCCAACGGACCACGTTCGCCCACTGGTTGATCAGCAGCGGCAGATCGCGGTAACTCTGCACCCACTTGGAGAAGGAGGCGTTGATGATCGTCTCGGAGGTGGGGCGGACGACGACCGGCTCCTCCAGCTCCTTGCCGCCGCCGTGCGTGACCACCGCGAGCTCGGGGGCGAAGCCCTCGACGTGCTCCGCCTCCCGGGTCAGGTAGGACTGCGGGATGAACAGCGGGAAGTACGCGTTCTGGGCACCCGCTTCCTTGATGCGGGCGTCCATCTCCTGCTGCATCCGCTCCCACAGCCCGTACCCGTACGGCCGGATGACCATGGTGCCGCGCACCGGACCGTTGTCGGCCAGCTCGGCCTTGTTGATCAAGTCCTGGTACCAGCGCGGGAAGTCGTCCGCCTGGGGCGTGAGAACGGGTGCCTTTGCCATGCCGCGATCGTACGGGCCCACGTTGCCGGAATGTGAATTCTCGCGCCCTTTGCGGCCCGACCACAAACGGGTCCCCGCAACCCCTGGACGGCACGTCGAGTGCGGAGTTACCTGACATACGGGGGGAGTGCGGGCCTCGTGCGCGGGGGCGAAGGAACAGGCCCGGCGGCAACTCTCGGCGGATTGGGGCACTTTCGATGACACCTACGCTCGTGCGGCAGCACCTTCCTCATGCGGGTCCAGCGCCCCGCGCGGACCGGGGTGCACGCGCGCGTGACTGGGCCGAGATCCAGGAGCGGATGCTGGTGCCGCTCTACGAGGCCGTCTACGAGCGGCTCGAAGTGGGCGGCGGGACGCGGCTGCTCGGGCTCGGCTGCGGGGCGGGGCTCGCCCTGCTGATGGCGGCCTCCCGCGGCGCCGCGGTCACGGGTGTCGACTCCTCGTCACCCGAACGCCTCGCCCTCGCACGGGAGCGTCTGCTGCCGGAGGGCTGGGGCACGCGCCCGCGCGGCGGCACCCGGCTCGTGGCCGGCTCTCCCGGGGACGCGGCCGTGGCGGGAGCGCCGGCCTACAACCTGGTGACCGCGTTCGAGCCGATCGGGTGCGTGGCCGGCGACTCCGAGGGCCTCCGTTCGCTGCTCGCGGAGACGGCACCGCTCACCGCCCGGGGAACGCCCGTGGTGCTGGTCGGGTGGGGGCCGCCGGAACGGTGCAGCACGTCGGCCGTGCTGCGGGTGGCCACCAAACTGGCCGATCCCCTGCGCGGTGCGGCGGCCTTGCGTGCCGCCCGCCGGGACGACCTGGAGGAGGTGGCCCAGCGGGCCGGGCTGCGGCCGGACGGCTCGGGCCGGGTGGCCTGCCCGTTCGGGTACGCCGATGTGGACAGTGCCGTGCGAGGGCTGCTGTCCACGGGGCTCTTCGACGCCGCGGTGGACGCCACCGATCAGGCCCAGGTCGACAAGGAAGTGGCCGAGGCGCTGCATCCGCATCTGCGGCGGGACGGGACGGTCTGGATGCCGAACGTGTTCCGGTATCTGATCGCCAGAACGGTCTGAGGGGTCACACCTCCTTGACCGTTCGAGGCACCCCGGCGATCCGGTACGCCTCCACCTCTTCCAGGGTCTCGTTCGCGAGGAGCGCCTCCGCCAGGGCGTCCAGCTGTCCTCGGTGTTCGCGGAGTTTCCGGCAGGCCTCCTCGTAGCACTCGTCGACGATGCGGCGCATCTCGTGGTCGATCGAGTCGAGGGTGCCCGGGGCCGCCGCGAGGCCGTAGGCCTGCTGGGCGTCGCTGGGCAGAGCGGACAGCCGGCCGACGCGTTCGCTCATGCCCCAGCGGGCGACCATGCCGCGGGCGATGTTGGTGACCTGTTCCAGGTCGTTCTCCGAGCCCGTGGTGACGACGTCGTAGACGACGTGTTCGGCGGCCATTCCGCCGAGGGCGCCGATGATGCGGCCGCGCAGGTACTCCTCGGTGTACGCGTACCGGTCCGCGTCCGGCGTCGAGAGGGTGACGCCGAGGGCGCGGCCGCGCGGGACGATGGTGATCTTGCGGACCGGGTCGGCGCCGGGCCGCAGCATGCCGAGGAGTGCGTGGCCGCTCTCGTGGAACGCGGTGCGGCGGCGTTCCTCGTAGGGCATGACCAGGGACCGTTCGGCGCCGAGCTGGACCTTTTCGAGCGCTTCGGAGAGGTCGCCCTGGGTCACCTTCTCCTGTTTGCGCTTGACGGCGAGGAGGGCCGCTTCGTTGGCGAGGTTGGCGAGGTCGGCACCGGTCATGCCCGGGGTCGTCCGGGCTACCTGGGTCAGGTTCACGTCGGGGGCGAGCGGGATCTCGCGGGTGTGGATCTCCAGGATCGCCTCCCGGCCACCGCGGTCGGGGGGCGAGACGTTGACCACGCGGTCGAAGCGGCCGGGGCGGGTGAGGGCCGGGTCCAGGATGTCCGCGCGGTTGGTGGCGGCGACGACGATGACGCCCTCCGAGCCGGAGAAGCCGTCCATCTCGGTGAGGATCTGGTTCAGCGTCTGCTCGCGTTCGTCGTGGCCGCCCATGCCGGAACCGCCCGACCGCGCCCGGCCGATGGTGTCGATCTCGTCGATGAAGATGATGGACGGGGCCACTTTGCGGGCCTCGGCGAACAGTTCGCGCACGCGCGAGGCGCCGACGCCCACGATCATCTCGATGAACTCGGAAGCGGAGGCCGAGAAGAACGGGACCCCGGCCTCCCCCGCGACCGCCCGCGCGAGCAGGGTCTTTCCCGTGCCGGGCGGGCCCGCCAGCAGCACGCCGCGCGGCATCTTCGCGCCCATCCTGCGGTAGGCGTCGGGGTTCTTGAGGAAGTCGACGACGTCGTTGAGTTCGCCGGCGACCTCGTCGATGCCCGCCACGTCCGCGAAGGTCGTGCGTTTGCCACCGGGCACGAGTTCGACCGGCTTCGGAGGCGCCTTGCGGCCGAGCATGCCGCCCGCGCCGCCCATGCCGGAACCCATCCGCCGGGCGATGAAGATCCACAGGACGACGAGCAGGAACATGGGGGCGAGCGAGATCAGCAGATTGAAGAGGAAGCTGCGCTCCTGGACGACCGGCGAGGCGGTCACCGTGACGTCGTGCGTCTGCAGGTTCTCCCAGAGCTTGTCGTCCGCGAAGACCGGGCGCTGGGTCTTGAACTTGGTGTATTTCCCGTCG
This sequence comes from Streptomyces sp. NPDC005141, assembly GCF_053599975.1. Classification (NCBI taxonomy): domain Bacteria; kingdom Bacillati; phylum Actinomycetota; class Actinomycetes; order Kitasatosporales; family Streptomycetaceae; genus Streptomyces; species Streptomyces sp. NPDC005141. Next base: position 5,151 of record NZ_JBSFYW010000008.1, read on the forward strand.
CCGTCGGGGTTTTCCTGGGAGTTCTTGAGCTGCCCCTGGATCGCGTCGCCCTTGGAGTAGATCTTGGAGACGTTGCCGTCGTTCACCTGTCTGCTGAACTCCGTGTACGAGATCGTCGGCTCGTTGCCCTTGTTGTAGATGGACAGCACCAGGTTCGCGATCAGGAACACGACAAGCGCGGCCAGGGCGAGGCTCCACCAGCCGCCGGGCAGCTTCCGTCGGCCGCCCGAAGGCGGTGTCGACTCGGGTGGCGTGCCCTCGGTACGCCACGGCGGATCAGGTGCCTTGCGCGGCGGCACAGAGTTGCCCATAGGGGGACGCTACGACACATGGCGGACACCGGCACCCGCGCTCACGCCACTGGGGGCGCCCCTCCGGTGAGGGGCGCCCCCAGTGGGCGTCGCTGAGGCACTCCCGTACGGGACGGGATGTCAGCCCATGAACTTCTTGAACTCGTCCGGCAGCTCGAAGTCTTCCTGGGCACCCTGCTGCGGGAGGCCGAAGGCGTTGCCGCCCTGAGCACCCGCCTCACGCCGGGCCGCCTCCTCGTCCTCCTGCTGCTTGCGCTTCATCGGGTTGCCCGAGCGCTGCTTGCCCTTGGCCTGCTTCTGCTTCTTCTTGGTGCGGCCGGGGCCGCCACCCATGCCCGGCATCCCGGGCATGCCCGGCATCCCGCCGCCCTGGGCCATGCGGGACATCATCTTGCGGGCCTCGAAGAAGCGCTCGACCAGGCCCTTGACCGCGCTGACCTCGACACCGGAACCCTTGGCGATACGGGCGCGGCGCGAGCCGTTGATGATCGTCGGCTCCTGGCGCTCGGTCGGCGTCATCGACTTGATGATCGCGGCCGTGCGGTCGACGTCGCGCTCGTCGAGGTTGGCGATCTGGTCCTTGATCTGGCCCATGCCCGGGAGCATGCCGAGCAGCTTGCTGATGCTGCCCATCTTCCGGACCTGCTCCATCTGGGCCAGGAAGTCGTCCAGGGTGAAGTCCTGGCCCTTCTTGGACGCCAGCTTGGAGGCCATCTTCTCGGCCTCTTCTTGGCTGAACGTCTTCTCCGCCTGCTCGATCAGGGTGAGCAGGTCACCCATGTCGAGGATGCGGGAGGCCATCCGGTCCGGGTGGAAGGCGTCGAAGTCGTCGAGCTTCTCGCCGTTCGACGCGAACATGATCGGCTTGCCGGTGACCGAGGCGATCGACAGGGCCGCACCACCGCGGGCGTCACCGTCGAGCTTGGAGAGCACCACACCGTCGAAGCCGACGCCGTCACGGAAGGACTCGGCCGTGTTGACCGCGTCCTGGCCGATCATCGCGTCGACGACGAAGAGGATCTCGTCGGGGCTGACGGCGTCGCGGATGTCCGCGGCCTGCTGCATCAGCTCCTGGTCGATACCGAGGCGGCCGGCGGTGTCCACGATCACGATGTCGTGGACCTTGGTCTTCGCGAACTCCATGGAGTCCTTGGCGACCTTGACCGGGTCGCCGACTCCGTTGCCCGGCTCGGGGGCGTAGACGGCGACGCCCGCACGCTCGGCGACCACGCTGAGCTGGTTCACCGCGTTCGGGCGCTGGAGGTCGGCGGCGACGAGGAGCGGGGAGTGACCCTGGTCCTTGAGCCACTTGCCGAGCTTTCCGGCGAGCGTGGTCTTGCCCGCACCCTGGAGGCCCGCGAGCATGATCACGGTGGGCGGGTTCTTGGCGAACCGGAGGCGGCGGGTCTCGCCGCCGAGGATCGTGACGAGCTCGTCGTTCACGATCTTCAGAACCTGCTGGGCGGGGTTCAGCGCCTTGGAGACCTCGGAGCCGAGGGCGCGCTCCTTGACGTTCTTGATGAAGGTCCGCACGACCGGCAGCGCCACGTCGGCTTCGAGGAGCGCGATACGGATCTCGCGTGCGGTGGCGTCGATGTCGGCTTCGGACAGTCGGCCCTTGCCCCGCAGGTTCTTGAACGTCGCTGAGAGGCGATCGGAGAGAGTATCGAACACGGCGCTCGTCGGTCCTCAGGGGTCGGGGGCGAAGGGAATCGCCCTCCAGGGTATCTGGCCGCGTGCGGTGGGGTCTCCACCGCGTTCATACGAGAGACCTGTGGCACCCTCGCGGCCAGGTGTACGGGACGGTCGGCACCGCTTCATCCCCGCAGCATGTCCTCCAGCGCACGGGCCACCGAGGCCGCCTCCGCGCCTGGCAGGGGCGCCCCCTTCGTGCCCGTCACGTAGAAGGCGTCCACGGCGTTCGCGCCGAGCGTGGAGACATGCATGCTCCGTACCCGGACGTGCGCCTTCTCCAGGGCCCGCCCGATGCGGTGCAGCAGGCCCGGGGCGTCGTGGGCACGGACCTCGATGACCGTGGCGTGGCGCGAGGCGGCCGGAGCCACCGTCACACGGGGCGGCGGAGCGATCGTTCCGCGGCGGCGCGGGTAGGCGGCGTCGCGTTCGGCGAGGCGGGCCGCGATGTCGAGGGAACCGTCCAGGGCGCGGACGAGGTCGGCGCGCAGGCGGGCGGCCTGCGGCAGGGAGCCGTACTCGGCGGCGACCCGCCAGTTGAGCAGCAGGACCGAGCCCTCGACGCCGTCGGGCAGGTCCAGGGCGCGCAGCTCGGCGGTGCGGACGGTCAGCCGGTGCATGGCGAGGACGCCGGCCACCGCGGGGAGCACACCCGGCTGGTCCGGGACCGCGATGAGAAGTTCCACACCGAGCGGCTCCGGCTCCTGGGGGACGGAGTCCGCCTCGGCGTCGCCATCGACCGGTTCCGTCTGCGCGCGCAGCGCCAGGACGGGCCCGCCCGTGCGGAACGCCTCGATCGCGAGCCGTTCCTGCTCGGCGGTCGGCGCTACGGCCTCGGGCTCCTCGGGGGCGTCCCCGGCGAGCACGGCCGAGACCCGTTTGACCAGGTCGGTGACGAGAGAGCCGCGCCAGGAGGACCAGGCGGCGGGCCCGGTGGCCAGCGCGTCCGCCTCGGTGAGCGCGTGCAGCAGTTCCAGGGTGCCCTGCGATCCGACGGCCTCGGCGACCGAGCGGACGGTGGCCGGGTCCTCCAGGTCACGCCGGGTCGCGGTGTCGACGAGCAGCAGATGGTGGCGTACGAGGGTGGCGAGCACCGCCACGTCCGTACGGTCAAAGCCGATGCGGGCGGCCACGTCACGGGCGATGATCTCGCCCGCCACGGAGTGGTCGCCGGGCCAGCCCTTGCCGATGTCGTGCAGCAGGGAGGCGACGAGGAGGAGGTCGGGGCGGCCGACGCGGCGGGTCAGTTCGGAGGCACGGACGGCCGTCTCGATGAGGTGGCGGTCGACGGTCCAGATGTGGACGGCGTTGCGCTGCGGCCGGCAGCGCACCCGCTCCCAGTCGGGCAGCAGCCGGGTGATCAGCCCTTCCGCCTCCAGCGCCTCCCAGACCTCGATGGTCGGGCGGCCCGAGCCGAGGAGGGTGACGAGTTGCTCGCGCGCCTCGGCCGGCCAGGGCGTGGGGAGGGGGCGCGCGGCGGCGGCCATGCGCCGTACGGCGTGCAGGGACAGGGGGAGATCCGCCTGCGCGGCGGCTGCCGCCGCGCGCAGCGGCAGCACGGGGTCGCGCTCGGGGCGGGCGGCGCGGGCGAGCACCACCTCGCCGTCCTGCTCGACCACGCCCTCGGCGAGGGGGGATCGCTCGGCGACCGGCTTGCCGCCGCCCAGCATGGCGCGCAGCCGCGGACGTACGGCACGCGATCGCAGGACACGCCCCACTTCGCGCCAGGTGACGTCACTGGCGTACGAGACGACGCGCGCGGCCTCGTAGACCTGGCGCAGCAGTGTGTCGGCGTCCAGCAGACCGAGTTCGGCGGCGACCTGGTCCTGTTCCTGGAGCGCGAGGCGGTCGGTGGCGCGTCCGGTGGCGAGGTGCAGGGCGTCACGGACGTCCAGGAGCCTGCGGCGTGCGTCGGTCAGGCCCTCGCGGGGCGCGTCCGCGAGCCAGGAGGCGGCGACGGCGCGCAGTGCGGTGGCGTCGCGCAGCCCGCCGCGCGCTTCCTTCAGGTCCGGTTCGAGGAGGTACTGGAGTTCGCCCTGGCGCTCGGCGCGCTCCGCGCACAGCTCCTGCAGTTCGGGCAGACGCTTCGGTGCCTGGTTGCGCCAGTCGGCGAGGACGGCCGTACGCAATCCGGCGGTGAGGCCGAGATCTCCCGCGAGGTGGCGGGCGTCGAGGAGGCCGAGCTGGACCTTGAGGTCGTCGGCGGCGGTCTTGCGGGCCTCCGCGGGTGTACGGACCGAGTGGTCGAGGTCGAGGCCCAGGTCCCAGACGGGGTACCAGATGCGGTCGGCGAGGGAGGCGACGGCGCCGGAGTCGCCTCCGTCATGCAGGAGGAGCAGGTCGAGGTCGCTGCGGGGGGAGAGCTCACCGCGGCCGTAGCCGCCGACGGCGACGAGGGAGACCCCGCGCATGCCCTCGGATCCGGCGGTGAACAGGCCGGTCAGCCAGTCGTCCGTCAGTTCGGCGAGGGCCGCACGGCGCGGCGGCCCGGACCGCGCCCCCTCCTGGAGGAGGCGCAGCCGGGCCGCCGCATAGCCGCTGGGTCCCGAGTCCTCTGCTTCCACTCGCGTGTCCGTACTCGTCACCCAGCGACTCCTGTCTTTCTTCTTGCGGGCCGATCCGGTCAGAGTGCGTCCGGGCCGCGCTCGCCGGTCCGGACCCGGACTGCCGTATCGACCGGGATGGACCACACCTTGCCGTCACCGATCTTGCCGGTACGGGCCGCCTTCACGACGACGTCGATGAGCTGTTCTGCGTCGTCGTCCTCGACCAGCACCTCGATGCGGATCTTGGGGACGAGGTCGACGGTGTACTCGGCACCGCGGTAGACCTCGGTGTGTCCCCGCTGCCGACCGTAGCCGCTGGCTTCGGTGACCGTCAGTCCGTGAACCCCGAAGGCCTGCAGGGCCTCCTTGATCTCGTCGAGCCGGTGAGGCTTCACGACGGCGGTGATGAGCTTCATGCGTCCACCTTCTTGGCATCCGTGTCGGCCGGGGCGGACACGGCGGTCCTGGCGGAGCCGCCGCCGGCACCGCTGAAGTCGTATGCGGTCTCGGCGTGCTCGGCCTGGTCGATTCCGGCGATCTCCTCGTCCTCGGTGACCCGCATGCCGATGGTCTTGTCGATGAGGAAGGCGAGGATGGCGGAGACGACGAGGGAGTAGCCGAGGACGGCGAAGACGCCCGCGCACTGCTTCCAGAACTGGGTCAGGCCGCCGCCGTAGAAGAGGCCCTCGACCGTGGACTGGCCCTTGCCGCTGGCGAAGAAGCCGATCAGCAGGGAGCCGACGACACCGCCGACCAGGTGGACACCGACGACGTCCAGGGAGTCGTCGTAGCCCAACTTGTACTTCAGGCCCACGGCCATGGCGCACAGGACACCGGCGATGGCACCGACCGCGATCGCGCCGAGCGGGGAGACCGCACCGCCGGACGGGGTGATGGCGACCAGACCGGCGACCGCGCCGGAGGCGGCGCCCAGCGTGGTGAACGCGCCGTGCCGGATCTTCTCGTAGGCGAGCCAGGCCAGCATGGCGGCCGCGGTGGCGATCTGCGTGTTGACGAACATCAGCGCGCCGACGCCGTCGTCGTTGCCGAGCCACGAGCCGGCGTTGAATCCGAACCAGCCGAACCACAGCAGACCGGAGCCGAGCATCACCAGCGGGAGGCTGTGCGGGCGCATCGGGTCCTTCTTGAACCCGACGCGCTTGCCGATGACCAGGATCACGCCGAGCGCCGCGGCGCCCGCGTTGATGTGGACCGCCGTACCACCGGCGAAGTCGATCACGCCGAGCTCGAAGGCCCAGCCGCCCGCGCCCCACACCCAGTGGGCGACCGGGAAGTAGACGACCGTGGCCCAGAGCGCGATGAAGAGCGACCACGCGGTGAACTTCACTCGGTCCGCGAGAGCACCGCTTATCAGCGCGGGCGTGATGATCGCGAACATCAACTGGAAGACCATGAAGACGAAGACCGGGATGGTGTACCCGTCCCACAGCTCCGTCAGGCCGATGTTGCTGAGGCCGACCCAGTCAGAGGTCCAGCCGATGAACGATCCCTTGTCCGTGCCGAAGGCGAGGGAGAAGCCGTACAGCACCCACAGGATGGTGACGATCCCCATGCTGATGAAACTCATCATCAGCATGTTGAGGGTGCTCTTGACGCGGACCATGCCTCCGTAGAAGAAGGCGAGGCCGGGCGTCATGATCAGCACCAGGGCGGAACAGATGAGCATGAACCCTGTGTTGGCAGCAGACAGCTTGGGTGCCTCTGCGGCAAGGGTGATGGCTGGTGCCATCGGCGTCTCCTCGTCGTTGGTACGGCCCCGTGCGGGCGAAGCCTGAGTGGTCGTGAGGGGTGGGCCGGTTATGCGCCATGAGATTGGCGCAGCGCGGTTTCCGTGGAAGCCCCTCGATGTTTCGCACCAGTGACGAAGGCGCTCTGTGTGTTACGCATTCATGAACTGCCGGATAGTGGTCGAACCGATCGTTATCGTGACGCAATCTTCGGCAGGAGCCGTCGCGGCGCTCTGGGCGCGGGCGACCTGGGCCACCGGGTGGGCCATCCCCGCGATGACCAGCCATGTCCGCGCGAGGGGCGCCGGCCGAGGGGGCACACGACGGAACCGGCCACGGCTGGCCGTCCGATGACCTGGCATGGGGGAGCCGAGTCGGGCAGTTCGGGACGACCGGCCGCGGCCGGGGTACTGGGCGGGGCCGCCTTCGCGGCCGGGGGTCAGACCGCTTCCGCTGTCTCGGGCAGGTCGACGGCCAGCTGGTCGGTGAGGTCGATGACCTCGGCGAGGTCCCCGAAATCACGGACGGCGGTGTCGACCGTCTTTCGGATACGAGTGTTGACGCGCTCGGAGCGCACCTTCTTGCCGATCCTCAGCGCTTCCTTGGCCAGGACCGCACTCCGCTCGGGCTCACGCTGCAGCAGGTGCACGGTGGCCATGCCGATGAGGTTGAGTGCGTACGAACGCTGGTGCTCGGGGTCCTTGCCGAAACGGTCGACGGCCTCCTGCATCAGGGGCTCGGCCATGGAGGCGTACGTGGGGCTGCGCCCGGCGACATAGGCGAGGTCGCGGTAGGAGTGCGAGTTCTCGCCGTACAGCTCGGCCTTGGAGAAGAAGCGGATCCAGTCGGGGTCCGGGTCGTCCCACTCGTGCACGTCGGCGAACGTGTCCTCGGCCATCCGGACGGCCCGCTTGCACTTTCCGGGCTGGCCCATGTTGGCGTAGGCCCGGGCCTCCATCGCATACAGCATCGCCTGGGTGCGCGGGCTCGCGCAGTCACGGCTGCCGTACTGCGCGAGGTGGATCAGTTCCAGCGCGTCGTCGGGCCGCCCGAGGTGAATCATCTGACGGCTCATGCTGGAGAGGACGTACGAGCCGAGCGGCTTGTCACCCGCCTCCTTCGAGGCGTGCAGGGCGAGCACGAAGTACTTCTGCGCGGTGGGCTGGAGGCCCACGTCGTAGCTCATCCAGCCCGCCAGCTCGGCCAGTTCGGCGGCGACCTTGAACAGGCGCTTGCTGGTGGCGGCGGGCTGCGGCTCCTGGAGCAGGTCCGTCACCTCGTGCAACTGGCCGACGACCGCCTTGCGGCGCAGTCCGCCGCCGCACTGGGCGTCCCACTGACGGAACATCACCGTGGTGGACTCCAGGAGGTCCAGCTCCGGCTTGGAGAGCCGGCCGCCGCGGCGCGCCGAGGCCGGGGGTTCGGGCTCCTCCTGCGGCGCCATGGGCGCGGGGACGAGCCAGCGCTGCATGGGCTCGATGAGGGCCGGACCCGCGGCGAGCGCCAGCGAGCTGCCGAGGAAGCCGCGCCGCGCCAACATCAGGTCGCTGCGCGAGTATTCACTGATCAGCGCGACGGTCTGGGGGCCCGTCCACGGCAGGTCGATACCCGAGACGGAGGGTGCCTGGTGGGCGGCGCGCAGACCGAGGTCCTCCACGGCGACGACACAGCCGAACCGCTCGGAGAACAGCTCGGACAGGATCCGCGGGATCGGCTCGCGCGGGTTCTCGCCGTCCAGCCAGCGGCGCACCCGCGAGGTGTCCGTGGAGATGTGGTTGGCCCCCAACTGGCGAGCCCTGCGGTTCACTTGGCGCGCGAGTTCACCCTTCGACCATCCGCTGCGCACGAACCACGAGCCGAGCAGCTCGTTGGGGCGCTTGTCAGCGTTCGTCCCGCCTCCGCCGTTGCCGCCCACTGGAACGCCCCCACTCTCTGAGACCACTTGCCGCCGCTCTGCGCCAAGCCCTATCAGAATGCCGGTAAATACGGCCGCGCGTCCGGCAGTTCCCACCCTTCGAACGGGAAGCCGACTTGCCCTTGGCATACCCACGAGTGCACAAGCCCCCAGGGCTTGTGCACTCAAAGTAATCCTACGATCACGCCTCCAGCCATGGCGATCCGTGAAACGCCACCATTCGCCACCCCTTCGAATGAACTCCGGGCGCCCTGCGCGCGATTGACTTGACACAGGAGGGCCGGTGAAGGGCGGAACGGTGTACGCCGGGGCGCACAGAGCCGAGCGCACCACCCGGTACACGACAAGGCGCCGTCTGGATCGCGCGCCACGGGGCAACAGGAACAGAGGGTGACGATCCGGTTTCATCACGTAACCACCGGCGCATCGGACCCGTTGGAGGGGGCATGGGCTTCACGATCGGCAGCAGTCGGGCGATGCGCGACATCCGGACCGGCACTCGTCGCCGCGGCCGCTCGTCGGAGAGCACAGCCGTGGCTGAATTCACCGGACTCTGGGGATGGGACGTGGTCCCGGGCGCCAGGGCCGCCGCAGGGGTGTGCTCATGCGGCAGGGCCGACTGCGCGGCACCGGGTGCGCACCCCCTGGGCTTCGCCCCGACGATCCCGGCCGGCGCGAAGCTGAACGAGGCGACCGGTATCTGGTCCGAGTTCCCCGGCGCCGCGGTGATGCTGCCGGTCGGCCGGGCGTTCGACGTGATCGAGGTCGCCGAGCCCGCCGGGCGCCGCGCGCTGGTCCGCCTGGAGCGCATGGGCCTGCCCCTCGGGCCGGTCACGGCCACCGCCGACGGCCGCGCCCACTTCTTCGTCTCCCCCGGGTCCGCCTCCGAACTTCCCGAACTGCTCTACCGGATGGGCTGGGACGACCCGTCCCTCGACCTGCACGGCCTGGGTCCCGGTTCGTTCATCACCGCCCCGCCCTCCGACCGCGCCGGACTCGGCCCGGTCCGCTGGCTGCGCTCCCCCGCCCTCGACTCCGCGACGAAGCCGCCGCCGGCCCGGCTGCTGCTGGGCACGCTCGCCTACGTGGCCCACCGTTCACGGGCCTGAGCCTCTCCGCACCGGGTCCGTCCGTCACCTCGCCGGCCGCCTCACCGGGCCGCCGACGCCGACGAGCGCCGCATGAAGAAGCGCCCGTCCCCCGACAGTGTCGTGGGACGGGCGCTTCTTCGGGCACCTACGCGTTCACGCGGGTGGTCACTCTCCGACAAGGGCGTCAACGAACGCCTCCGGCTCGAACGGCGCCAGGTCGTCCGCGCCCTCACCGAGCCCCACCAGCTTGACCGGGACACCCAGCTCGCGCTGTACGGCGATGACGATGCCGCCCTTCGCCGTGCCGTCGAGCTTGGTCAGCACGATGCCGGTGATGTCCACGACCTCGGCGAAGACGCGCGCCTGGACCAGACCGTTCTGGCCGGTGGTCGCGTCGAGCACGAGCAGCACCTCGTCGAGCGGCGCGTGCTTCTCGACGACGCGCTTGACCTTGCCGAGCTCGTCCATGAGGCCGGTCTTGGTGTGGAGCCGGCCCGCGGTGTCGATGAGGACGACGTCCGCGCCCTCCTCGATGCCCTCCTTGACCGCGTCGAACGCGACCGAGGCGGGGTCGCCGCCCTCGGGGCCACGGACGGTCCGGGCACCCACGCGCTCGCCCCAGGTCTGGAGCTGGTCGGCGGCGGCGGCGCGGAAGGTGTCGGCGGCGCCCAGCACGACGTTCTTGCCGTCGGCGACGAGCACGCGCGCGAGCTTGCCGGTGGTGGTGGTCTTGCCGGTGCCGTTGACACCGACGACCATCACGATGCCCGGGGTGTCGAGGTTCGAGTCGGTCTTGACCTCACGGTCGAACTCCGGGACGAGCAGCTGGAGCAGCTCCTCGCGCAACAGGGCGCGCAGTTCGTCCGGGGTTCGCGTGCCGAGCACCTTCACCCGCTCGCGCAGCCGCTCGACCAGCTCCTGGGTGGGCCGCACGCCGACATCGGCGGTCAGCAGCGTGTCCTCGATCTCCTCCCAGGTGTCGTCGTCGAGGTGCTCGCGCGAGAGCAGCGTGAGCAGCCCCTTGCCGAGCGCGTTCTGCGAGCGGGAGAGCCGGGTGCGCAGGCGCACCAAGCGGCCCGCGGTCGGTTCCGGGATCTCGATCGCGGGGGCGGTCGGAGGTTCCTCGACGACGACCGGCGTGGCCGCCGAGCTGTCGGGGAGATCCACCTCCTCTATCGTGCGGCGCGGTTCTTCGCGCGGCGTCTCGGCCTCGTCGCCGACATGGGGTTCGGCCGGAGGGGCGGTGATGTCGGGGGCGGCGGGGGGCGGCGGGGGCAGCTGCTTCCGCTTGCGACTGCCGACGATGAGCCCGCCGAGCGCGCCGATCACGACCACGGCGATGACTACAGCAAGGATGACGGTTTCCATAACGTTCCCCAGTATCAGCCATCCCCTGCGCGGGAGGGTTTTTCCCCCGCGCAGGGGGACTCTTGTAGTTTCGTACGAATACGCGGAGCTCCCGAGCGGCGGGGGCCGCGCCTGCCCGGTTCGGGGCTCCGCCGCTATGGCCACCTGACGTACCGTCAGCTACCGTCCCCCTCCACACACGAAGGGGGGCTCCCCATGCCCGTAACGGTCGTGCGCTTCAACCTCGTCGAACCCGACGCCACCCCCGCCTCGCTGAGTGCCCGCTACAAGGCGGCCGTCGAGATGGCCACGTACGCCGACGACCGCGGGATCACCACCGTGCAGACGGAGGAGCACCACGGCGTCGCCAACAACTGGCTGCCCTCGCCGTTCGCGTTCGCGGGCGCGGTCTTCGGGGCGACCCGGCATCTCGCGGTCACCGTCTCCGCGGTCATCGGCCCGCTGCACGACCCGCTGCGTCTCGCCGAGGACATCGCCGTACTCGACCTGCTCAGCGGCGGACGACTGGTGACCGTGGCCGGCATCGGCTACCGGCCCGAGGAGTACGCGCTGTTCGACGTGGACTGGAAGCGGCGCGGCAAACTCCAGGACGAGCTCCTGGAGACGGTGCTGAAGGCCTGGACCGGCGAGGAGTTCACGTACCGGGGCCGCACGGTACGGGTCACCCCGCGTCCGTTCTCGGACCCGCACCCCCTGCTGCTGGTGGGCGGCTCCTCCAGGGCCGCGGCCAGGCGTGCCGCCCGGCTCGGGCTGCCGTTCTTCCCGAGCGCGCACCTGCCCGAGCTGGAGGCCTACTACAAGGAGCGGCTCATCGAGTACGGCACCGAGGGCTGGACCATGATGCCCGGCGCCGAGACGCCGCTGCTGCACATCGCGGCAGACCCGGACCGGGCCTGGGCCGAGTACGGCTCCCACTTCCTGCACGAGGCGCGGACGTACGCGTCCTGGCAGTCGGGGGAGATCCGTTCGGCGGTGAAGTCGGCGGCCACGACCGTCGAGGAGCTGCGCGCCGAGGGCGTCTACCGCATCCTCACGCCCGACCAGTGCGTGGCCCAGGGCCTCGACAACCTCGTCCTGCATCCACTGTCCGGCGGAATGCCCGTCGACGAGGGCTGGCGCAGCCTGCACCTGTTCTGCGAAAGCGTGCTGCCCCGGCTCGGTTGACCTCACGGTCCGAGCCGGGGCGGCACGCCCTCTTTACGAGTACGAGGAGAGGGGCAGCGGGGACTTGGCCCTTCTCCCCGAGTTCCGGGGAGCCACCGGGGCTCGTGGGGAGCCGCCGGTGGCACGGGCGGTCAGCCCATCTCCTCCAGGGTCTTGCCCTTCGTCTCCTTGACGAACTTGAGCACGAAGGGGATGGAGAGCACGGCGAAGCACGTGTAGATCACGTAGGTCGCGGAGAGGTTCCAGTCGGCCAGCGACGGGAAGCTCGCGGTGATGGCCCAGTTGGCGATCCACTGCGCGGAGGCGGCGACGCCGAGCGCGGCGGCGCGGATCCGGTTCGGGAACATCTCGCCGAGGAAGACCCAGACCACGACACCCCAGGAGAGGGCGAAGAAGAGGACGAAGACGTGGGCGGCGATCAGGGCGACCCAGCCCTGGGTGGCCGGCAGCTTGCCGTCGACCAGGTCGAAGGAGAAGGCCCAGGCCTCGAGGCCGAGACCGATGGCCATACCCACCGAGCCGATGAGGGCGAGCGGCTTACGGCCGATCCGGTCCACGAAGATCATGGCGATCACGGTGCCGATGATGTTGATGATCGACGTCGTGAACGAGTAGAAGAACGAGTCCGCCGGGTCGACGCCGACCGACTGCCACAGCGTCGAGGAGTAGTAGAACGCGACGTTGATACCGACGAACTGCTGGAAGACCGAGAGGCCGATACCGACCCAGACGATCGGCTTGAAGAAGACGGTGCCGCCGAGCAGGTCCTTGAAGGTCGACTTGTGCTCGCGCTTCATGGCGTGCTCGATCTCGGCGACGCGGGCGTCCAGGTCGATCTTGTCGCCCTCGACCTCCTTGAGCACCTCGCGGGCACGGTCCCGGCGGCCGACCTCGAGCAGGAAGCGCGGGGACTCGGGGATGGCGAAGGAGAGCAGACCGTAGAGGACGGCCGGGATGACCATGACGCCGAGCATGACCTGCCAGGCTTCCAGGCCCATCAGCTGACCCCGCTGGTCGCCGTCGGCGGCGTTCAGGATGCCCCAGTTGACGAGCTGCGAGATGGCGATGCCGACGACGATCGCGGCCTGCTGGAAGGAGCCGAGCCGTCCGCGATACGCGGCCGGGGAGACCTCCGCGATGTAGGCGGGGCCGATGACGGAGGCCATGCCGATGGCGAATCCGCCGATGATGCGCCAGAAGGCGAGGTCCCACAGCGCGAAGGGCAGCGCCGAGCCGACGGCGCTGACGGTGAACAGGACCGCGGAGATCTGCATGCAGCGGATGCGCCCGATGCGGTCGGCCATGCGGCCGGCGACCGCGGCACCGACGGCACAGCCGATCAGCGCGATGGCGATGACCTGGGCCAGGGCCGCGGAGCCGATGTCGTAGCGGCTCCGGATGGCCTCGACAGCGCCGTTGATCACGGCACTGTCGTAGCCGAACAGGAATCCGCCCATGGCGGCCGCCGCCGCGATGAAGATGACGTGCCCGAGATGTTCGGGGTGAGCCGACCTGGCTTCTGACTCAGGTGCCTGCGATGCGCTGGTCACGTAAAACTCCTCGGGCCACCGGCCTCGCTGCCGGGGGTGGGGGGCGAAACCCTTCGCTGGTGGTACCAGTGGCGCACAGGTTCACGCCGCCCACCACCTGAAGGTAAAAGCAACGCTGGAGAGACTATGCCTTCAAGTTTCGAACTCCATAATCGGTTTGCCAGGGACTACAGGCACCGATGTAGCGAAATTGTGTTCAAGTCTTGAACGTCATATGACCGGATGGCCTATCGAAGGTCACTCTGCGCTCCGGGTCCCGTCGTCGCTCCGATGCGCCGACTCGGCGGAATCCGCGGCGTGTTGGCGCACTCGTGGCTGGGCAGCGCGCCCGTGCCGGGCCACCGGGAGGCCGGGCACGGGCGCCGGTCGTGAGGGCTGCCCCGGCCCGCCCGTCCCGGACGAGGCACCCGGGTGTGACACGCGGAACACGGAGGACGGCCCGCGGGAGCGCGCCGTACGCCGTGTTCGCCTTGCCCGTACCCGCTCGAGCGGCGAGTATCCGACCATGCCGCCCACGACGGTCGTCAACCTCAAGGGTCACCGCGACGATCCCGCGTACGCCGATGTGGTGTACGTCGGCCGCCCCATGCACCGGGGCGGCTGGCACCTGACCGGCTCCCCGCTGGCGAGCCCCTTCCGCCCGGGCCACGACGGCAGCCGGGACGAGGTCGTCGAGATGTACCGCGCGTATCTCCTGGCCCGTCCGGAGCTGCTGGCCCGCCTCCCCGCCCTGCGCGGCCACCGGCTCGGCTGCTGGTGCGTCCCGGAGCGCTGCCACGCCGAGGTGATCGCCGAACTCGCCGACGAGGGCGTGGGCGAGGACCTCCCGGAGCCGGAGGAGCCGTAGGACTCCGAGGGCTCATGGGCACGGGCCGGCGACGTCAGCGCAGTCGCTGGCTGATGACCTTCGATACGCCGTCGCCCTGCATGGAGACGCCGTACAGCGCGTCGGCGACCTCCATCGTGCGCTTCTGGTGAGTGATCACGATCAGCTGGGAGGCCTCCTGCAGCTCCTGCATGATCCTGATCAGCCGCTGGAGGTTGGTGTCGTCGAGCGCCGCCTCGACCTCGTCCATCACGTAGAACGGGCTGGGGCGCGCCTTGAAGATCGACACGAGGAGCGCGACGGCGGTCAGCGACCGCTCGCCGCCGGAGAGCAGGCTGAGCCGCTTGACCTTCTTGCCCGGCGGCCTGGCCTCCACGTCGACACCCGTGGTGAGCATGTTGTCGGGATCGGTCAGGATGAGCCGCCCGTCGCCGCCCGGGAACAGCCGGCTGAAGACGCCTTCGAACTCGCGGGCGGTGTCCCGGTACGCCTCGGTGAAGACCTGCTCGACGCGCTCGTCGACCTCCTTCACCACCTGAAGGAGGTCGGTGCGCGTCTTCTTGAGGTCCTCCAGCTGCTCACTGAGGAACTTGTGGCGCTCCTCCAGCGCGGCGAACTCCTCCAGGGCGAGCGGATTGACCTTGCCGAGCTGCTGGTACGCCCGTTCGGCCGACTTGAGCCGCTTCTCCTGCTCGGCGCGGTGGAATTGCCGGGGCTGGTTGCGCGGATGCTCGGGGTCCTCGGGCAGTTCCTCGCCCTCGGCGGGCAGCGAGGGCGGCACGAGCTGATCGGGGCCGTAGTCCGCGACGAGTCCCGCCGGCTCGACGCCGTGTTCGTCCAGCGCCTTCGCCTCCAGCTGCTCTATGCGCAGCCGCTTCTCCGCGCCGAGCACCTCACCCCGGTGCACCGAGTCCGTGAGTTTGTCGAGTTCCGCCTTGAGATCACGGCCCTGGCCGCGCGCGGCGACGAGCTCCTGCTCCCTGCGGGCCTTGGCGCTGTCGGCGGCGGTGCGCTCCTCCTCGGCCCGGCCGAGCGAGACCTCGACGTGCGCGAGCAGCTGCCGCGCGCCTGAGGCGACGGCCTCGGCGACGGCCGCCTCGTGGTGGAGCCGTGCCCGGCGCTGTTCGGCACGCGCGCGTGCCTCGCGTTCGGCGCGGGCGGCCCGGTCGAGCGAGTCGGCCCGTCCGGCGAGTCCCTTGACCCGCTCCTCGTGCGTGCGCACCTGGAGCCGGGCCTCCATCTCCGTCTGCCGGGCGTTGGCGCCGTCGGCGGCGAGCCGGTCCCGTACCGAGGTGTCGGGTTCCTCCTCGACAGGCATCTCCTCGGCCACGGCGAGCCGTTCGGCCAGCTCCTCGGCCTCCTCCACGGCCCGGTCGAGCGCCTCCTGCGCGCGGGCGGCGGCCGCGGTGCTCCGCTCCGCCTCGCCCGCGGCGCCTCTCGCCTGCCCGGCCAGCCGCCCGAGCTGCTGCGCGACCGACGACTTCTCCCGCTCGGCGGCCCGGCGGCGCTCCCCCAGCTCCTCGACGAGCGCGGCCCGCTCCCCGCGCCACTCGGTCGCCAACCGCTGCGCCTCGGTCAACTCGTCGCAGCGCACGGCCAGTTCCTCGAGTTCGGCCGCGGCCTCGTCAACGGAGGCCTGCACCTCGAGCAGGCTGGGCGCACCGGCGGACCCGCCGTGCGCGAAATGCGCTCCGAGCAGGTCGCCCTCGGCGGTCACCGCGGTGAGCCCGGGCCGCGCGTAGACCAGGTCCTCGGCGTCCTCGAGGGTCCCGACGACGACGATCCCGCGCAGCAGCCGCCGCACGGCGGGCATCAGCTCGGCGGGCCCCCGGACGAGATCGGCGGCGTACGGAGGCCCGCCGCTCCGATCCCGGTCCTGGTCACGGTCCCGGTCCTGGTCCTGGTCCCGGTCCCGGTCCCGGTCCCGGTCCTGCGGGGGTACGCCGAAGGCGGCGCCGCCCGCCTCTCCGGCGCCGGCGGGAAGCTCTTCGGGCGCTCCGGCGAGCAGCAGCGACGCCCGGCCCGCGTCCTGCTTGCGCAGCAGGCGGATGGCCTCCGCCGCCGAGGCGGGCGTGGTGACCGCGATGGCGTCCGCGGCCGCGCCGAACGCGGCGGCGAGCGCAACCTCGAAGCCGGGGGTGATCGACAGCAGTTCGGCGGCGGGACCCAGCACCCCGGTGAGCCGGTCCTTGGCGCCGAGCAGCGCTCCTGTGCCGTCCTTGCGCCGCAGACCGAGGGCCAAGGCCTCGTGGCGGGCCTTGGTGGCGGCCCGCCTGCGTTCGGCCGCGGTGGCCGCCTCGCGGGCCGCGCTCAGCGCGGCCTCCGCGTCGGACAGGGCCCGCTTGGCCGCTTCGTGCTGTTCGCCGAGGTCGGCGTCGCCCGCGTCGAGGCCGTCGACCTCGGCCTTCAGCTGCTCGTACTCCTCCTGGGCCGTGACCGCGCGCTCCTGGGCCTCGTCGCGGGAGGCGGCGAGCCGGTCGATCTCGGCCTGCGCGGAGGCGGCGCGCGAACGGGCGGCGTTGACCTGGCCGTTCAGGCGTGCGAGGCCCTCGCGGCGGTCGGCGATGGCGCGGGCCACGTCCTTGAGGCGGCGCTCCTCGACGGTGAGCTCGCGCTCCAGCTCGGCGCGGTGCGCGACGGTGTCCTCCAGGGCCCGCTCGGCCGCCTCCAGGGCCGCTTCGAGTTCGGCCTCCTGCTCACGGATGCGGGCGGCCTCGCGCTCCATGTCCTCGGGGTCGCGTCCGCGCCGTTCCTCGGCGGGCACCGAGGTGGCGCTCTTCACCCGCGCCTCCGCCAATGAGATCGTGCCGCGCACCCGCTCGGCGAGCTGGGAGAGTTCGTACCAGGTCTGCTGTGCGCGCTGGAGGCGCGGCGTCAGCTGCCGTACCTCGTCCTCCAGCAGCGCCTCACGCTGGAGCGCCTTCTTCAGCTCGGCCTCGGCGGATTCCTTGCGCTGCTTGAGCGCGGCCTCGTCGGCGATCTCGGACCGGAGTGCCCCGCGCAGTCGTACGAGGTCGTCGGCGAGGAGCCGCAGCCGGGCGTCGCGCAGGTCGGCCTGGATGACGGCGGCGCGGCGTGCCACGGCGGCCTGCCGGCCGAGCGGCTTCAACTGGCGCCGCAGCTCGTCGGTGAGGTCCTGGATGCGGGCGAGGTTCGCCTTCATGGCATCCAGCTTCCGCAGCGCCTTCTCCTTGCGCTTGCGGTGCTTGAGGACGCCCGCCGCCTCCTCGATGAAGGCGCGGCGGCCCATCGGGTCGGCGTGCAGGACGGAGTCGAGCTGGCCCTGTCCGACGATGACGTGCATCTCGCGGCCGATGCCGGAATCGGACAGCAGCTCCTGGATGTCGAGCAGCCGGCAGGTGTCGCCGTTGATCTGGTACTCGCTGCCGCCGTTGCGGAACATGATCCGCGTGATGGTGACCTCGGCGTACTCGATGGGCAGGGCCCCGTCGGAGTTGTCGATGGTGAGGGAGACCTCGGCACGGCCGAGCGGCGGACGCCCGGTGGTGCCGGCGAAGATGACGTCCTCCATCTTGCCGCCGCGCAGTGACTTGGCCCCCTGCTCGCCCATGACCCAGCTGAGCGCGTCCACGACGTTGGACTTGCCCGAACCGTTGGGGCCCACGACGCAGGTGATGCCCGGCTCGAACCGCAGCGTGGTCGCCGAGGCGAACGACTTGAACCCGCGCAGGGTCAGGGCCTTGAGGTGCACGCCGCTGGACTCTACCTTTCGGGCCGGTCTCACTCCATGAACGCGCGGTTTCGCCCATGAACACGCAGGGCAGACCAGACGTTGAAGAGAGCGGAAGGGTGCGGGGGAAAGAAAGAAGGGACGCCTGAGGGCGTCCCTTGCAAATCTGACAACTTAGCGGTTGATTCGGGCTGCCCAACCACTGCTGTCGTAAAGCGGTGCAGTGATCAGGTGAGCGCAGGCTCCGCCTGGGGTACGTCGATGCTCTCGAGAAGCGAGTCGTGAGAAGCGGCAGCCGCGAGCGCGTCGTTCTCGGCCTGAATCCGTACGAGCTCGGATTCGAGGTCCTGTACGCGCTGCTGGAGCCGTCGCATCTCGGCAATGAGTCGCGGGTCGGAACCGCCGACGTAACCGAGAAGCGCCTTTGCCATGATGGATGGTCCTCCACACTGAGTGACCGACCGAAGCGGTGTGGGTCGTGAGGGAATCGCACCCGCGATGCTTGACACTGCTGATGTCCTGCTGTCGTTCCACATGCCAAACAGCTAGGGTGCGCGGGGCTTTCAGCGTCTCACCAAAAAGTTTGACGGTCAACACGATCACGCCCCGTATCGGTGGGCAACCCACTGTCGCGCGGCTCCGGGGACGGGGCGCTGCGACTCCTGCGGGACCCTCAGGGCGTCGAGATCATCGTTACCTCGGGAGCCTGCCACTTCGAGCCGTTCTTGGCAACCACCAGGCCATTTCCGCTACTGAGGGGTGCCGGTGGCATACGCCGTGGCGTCACTCCGGGGCATCGCGGCCGTCACCGTCACCGGATGGCGAAACCGTCGTAGCTCCCCCGGGGCGTGTCCCAGATCTCAGTGACTCCGTCCACCCGCCCGGGCGTGTCGTCCCCCTGGAGCCAGTCGAGCAGGTTCTGACAGCCGGCCCTGGAGCCCTCCGCGACCACCTGGACCCGTCCGTCGCCCAAATTGAGAGCAAAACCACTCAGCCCGCCGATCTCCAGCGCCTTGGCCCGCGTAAACCAGCGGAAACCCACACCTTGGACGCGCCCGCGTACCCAGACGACCAGCCGTGCAACCTCGTTCATGGGTGCACGCTAACCGGACAATGTCTCGCGGAGCACTTCCTCCCCTTGCGCCATGGGGTACCGTCCCGACCCAATGAGTCTCATAAGAAACTCACTCTTTCGGGTGAGGTTCATGTGAGGATCGCTGACGCAAGATCGAGGAAGGCCCAAGAGATGGGACGCCACCGACGCTCCGACGCCGGCCGCGCCGCCACAGGGCGCGCCACCGGAGTCACAGATACGAACGGGGCCCACACGGAAAGCTACGGCCCGGAGAACCTGTACGGCTACGCGGCCGTCGCCGATCTCCCGTCCGCGGCATCCGCCCGCTCGCACCGCAAGAGGAAGGGTGCGACCCCCGTCCGCTCGGGGCTGCTCGGCGTCTCGGCTGCCGTGGCCCTCGGCACCGTCGCCGTCGCGGCCGGTGTACTGCCCGGCAGCGACAACTACGCGCTCGGCGGCGGCGGCAAGTCCGACAACGTGCAGGCCGCGAGCTCGCCGTCCAGTGTGGACACCCAGCAGGGCGGCACCTCGGGCAGCGCCGACTCCCGCGAGGACACGTCGACGAGCCGTGACGCCGATCGCGCCGGCACGCCTTCGGCCGCCCCCTCGACCACGTCGCCGTCGGCCGCGCCGACCACGACGGTGCCGTCGAAGGAGCCGAGCGCCGAGCCCACCAAGAACAACGGCAAGGCGAAGGCGCCCAAGGCCCCGAAGCCCTCCAAGACCGCCACCAAGGCGCCCGCGGACAAGGCCCCGGTGACCGTCTCCGCGGAGGCCGCCGCCGAGGCCCAGGTGCTCAAGCTCGTCAACGACGAGCGCGCCAAGGTCGGTTGCAGCCCGGTGGCCGCGAACAGCGCCCTGTCGGACCTGGCCCAGTCGTTCAGCGAGGACATGGCGTTGCTGGACTTCTTCGACCACACCGACCCGAGCGGGCTCAGCCCCTGGGACCGTGCGGCGAAGGCCGGGATCACCAGCCTCGGCGGCGAGAACATAGCCCGCGGCCAGGCCGACGCCGCCGCGGTCATGGAAGCCTGGATGAACAGCCCCGGCCACAAGGCCAACATCCTGAACTGCGACTTCAAGACCCTCGGCGTCGGAGCCCACTTCGGCTCGGGCGGCCCTTGGTGGACGCAGGACTTCGGCTACTGAGATAGCCGCAGGTCAGAGGGCTGGCGCCGTCCTGGGCCGTGTCTGGGCCGTCCCCCGTGGGTTCTTCATCGCTGAGGACACCATCCACGGCGGCCCGGGTCCGAGTCCCACTCGACGGCATCAGGTGCGTGTACGTCCGCAGCGTGAAGCCGGGTCGTGGTGACCCAGATACTCGATCACGGCCTTGATGCCCTCCCCCCGCGTCCAGTAGGACCGAGGCGTACGTCACGCTCCTTGCCACCCTTCGGTGGGGCGAACACCGGGCGATGCGGCCGCGGCAGCTTGACCTGCCGTACGACGTGCAGCGCTCCCCCGAGGAAGTCCACGTCATCCACCGCCAGGCCGAAGACCTCGCCTTGCCCCAGTGGGTCGAGGGAGCGGGTCAGCGCAGGGCGTTGATCGCGTAGAGGGAGCCGAGCCCGGCGGCCAGTGTGCCCAGGAGCAGGCGGAGGAAGGTCTCGGGCATCCGTGGCTGGAGGCGGGCGCCGAGGTAGCCGCCGATGAGACCGCCGAGGCCGCAGGCCAGGCCGAGGAACCAGTCGGGGGCGATGCTTCCGCTGTGGCCGAGCGAGAGCAGGGCGTAGGTGGAGGCGCCGAGCAGCGACGTGGCGAACGTGGAGGCGAGCGCGGCCGGGGCGACTTGGGAGACGGGGATGCCGCGGCCGACGAGGACGGGGCCGAGGATCGAACCGCCGCCGATGCCGTAGATGCCACCCACGACCCCGACCACGAGGGCCAGACCGGTCACGGTCCGGGGTGCGGGCGCGGGGCGTCGGGTCTCCGGGGGCTCGGGGCGGAGAGTCCGGATGATGAGCCAGGTGCCGAGCGGCAGCATCAGGGCGGCGACCAGGAGGCGGAAGACGCCCGGGCCCGGGAGGGCGAACACGCGGATGACCGCTCCGAGGACCACACCGGGCAGAGTGCCCAGCACCAGTCGGCGCACGAGCGGTCCCCTCAGGGCGCCGTCGCGACGGTAGCGCAGGAGGGCACCAGGCCCTGCCACGACGTTGTAGAGCAGGTTCGTGGGCGTGACGGACGGGTTCGGCACGGCGAACACGCTGAGCTGTACGGGCAGGAGGAACACCGCCCCGGACACCCCGACCGGCGCGGTCACCACAGCGATCAGCATCCCGACCGCGAGGCCGGCCGCCCCCGACTCCCACTCCACCCGATGCCCCCGCCTCACCTCGGTCCGTCCTGGCCTCGGCCGTCACCAGGTCTGCGACCGACGCGAAGGACCGACGGGCGCAGATCCAAGGATGCGTTCCCGCGCCCGTGCCCGAAGCATGGCCGAACGCCAAGGACCGTTCGGCATTGCTGCCGCACTCTACGACTGCACCATCGCTCGATACGCGTTGGTATGGAGCGGTAGCCCCTCCCCGAGCAGGCAGGGGCGTGCCCGGCAGTCAGGGCTTGATTCGGTCACTCATCCGCGGAGGCCACGCACATGACCTCCGACCCCGACTCGGTCGCGGATTCCGGGCAGGAATCGGTGGTCATCGCCGGCTTCCATGAACACCGAGACGCCGAACATATGCCGGCATCGCTCGGGCGGGGATTTCGAAGGAAGGCCCGCAAAGGCGGAACAACCGCCGTCGTCATCAGAGCCAACGCTGACGGGTCACTGAAGTTGACCCAGTCTCGCGTGATGACAGCCAATGACCTCAGTTACACCCTGATGTCCGTCTCGCTCGCATGGACGGGAGGATTCATGGGACTCCGGTCGATGGTGAAAGGGGCCAAGGGCGAGGCCCACGCCGCGCACGTGCGTCAAGGACACCTACGGGCGGATGCACACCAAGCCCACGAGATCCTCGCCGAAGTCGGCCCACACGCGGCGATCACGCTGGTCCGCTGCAAGGACCAGGACACGCGGCACATGGTCGCCGCGGCCGCCGCCGACCGTGCAAGACGAAGCTGGGACGGCTCGCTCACGGATTTCCTCGCCGCCCTCGATCCCGGAAGCACTCACGACTGGGTGCGCTCCGCCATCGGCGAACCCACCCAGCCCGAACCGCTGAGGCTACTCAGGACGCGCCTGCCGCGGACCTCTACGCGGCCATCCGGGCCGCGGCCGCGCGCCCCAGGGTGAAGACCCGGGCCGCCTCCGCGATCCGGCGGCCGAGGTGCTCGGCGGTGGCGATGTCGGCCTTGTGGACGGTCTCGGGACCCTCGTCGACGTTGGTCTGGGCGGCGGCGCCGGCGAAGACGCCGAGGCGGTTGAGGTCGTGCTCGGAGCCGGCGCTGTTGTTCCAGCCCGGGTGCAGACCGAGGTTGACCCAGTTCATGCCGTGCTGCGCGGCGAGGATCTGGAAGAACTGGAGGGTGTGCAGCTTGTCGCCGCTCTTGGAGCCGGAGTTGGTGAAGCCGGCGGCGAGCTTGTCCTTCCAGTCCTGCCCGAACCAGCGCTTCGAGGACGCCTCGGCGAAGACGTGGAAGGCGCCGGACGCGGTGCCCATGTACGTCGGCGAACCGAAGACGACGGCGTCCGAGGCGTCGAGCTGCTCCCACTGCGCGTCGGTGATCTCGTCGACCTTGATCAGGTGCACCTGGGCACCGGCCTCGAGCGCACCGGAGCGCACGGCTTCCGCCAGAACCGCGGTGTGGCCGTAGCCGGAGTGGTAGGCGATGGAGACAACAGGGGTCGTCACGGTACGTACTCCTCAGGAGACAGGAACGGGGCAGTCACGTATGCGCTGCTCACCGGCAATACCGAAAGGAAAGCACTAACCAGAAGTTAGCGCAACCCTCCAGGTAGCGCTGCGCCCGGGTATGCTGTTCGCATGGAATCCCCCGCGCAGACAACGGAGCGCGCCGATCGCGACGAGAAGACCGCGTGCGGCGGCGGCAAGGACCTCGCGTACAACGTGTTCGCCCGCAGCTGTCCCTCCCGGGGCACGCTGGAGCACGTCACCGGCCGCTGGGGCTCGCTCACGCTGGGAGCGCTGCACGACGGCACGTTCCGGTTCAACGAACTGCGCCGCCGGGTCGACGGCGTCAGCGAGAAGATGCTCTCCCAGACCCTGCACGCGCTGGAGCGCGACGGACTGGTGCACCGCGACGCGCAGCCCACGAACCCGCCGCGCGTCGACTACACCCTCACGCCCCTCGGCCGCGAGGTCGCCGAGCGGCTGCGGACCCTCATCTCGTTCGTCGAGGGCCACATGGACGACGTCCTGGACGCCCGCGGGCGCTACGACGAGACACGTGAAGCGCAGCGCGACGCCTAGGGAGTGGGATTCCCGCGAGGTCCCGGGGGGTCAGACTCCCGGGCGGGGTGCCCGCTGGCAGCGCGGGCAGAAGTAGCTGGAGCGGTTCATCCAGGCCCGCCGGCGCATCGGTGTCCCGCAGCGGCGGCAGGGCTCGCCCTCGCGTCCGTAGGCGTCGAGCGAGCGGTCGAAGTAGCCCGACTCACCGTTCACGTTGACGTACAGGCTGTCGAAACTCGTACCGCCCGCGGAGAGGGCGTCGTTCATGACGTCACGGATGTGGCCGAGGAGTTCGGCGGTGCGTGGCCGGGTCATGGTTCCGGTCGGGCGTTCGTAGTGCAGCTTGGAGCGCCAGAGCGCCTCGTCCGCGTAGATGTTTCCGACGCCGCTGATCAGCGACTGGTCGAGCAGCGCGCGTTTGATCGTCGTACGGCGGGCCCGCAGGGCCGTGTGGAACGCGGCGTCGTCGAAGAGCGGGTCGAGCGGGTCGCGGGCGATGTGCGCGATGACGTCGGGAAGACCGTCCGGGGTGTTCTCGTGCAGTGACAGCCCGCCGAAGGTGCGCTGGTCGACGAAGCGCAGCTCGGTACCCAGCGCGTCCTCGAAGCGGATGCGGATGCGCAGGTGCTTCTCCTCCGTGGCGTCCTCCGGCTGCACGAGGAGCTGGCCGCTCATACCGAGGTGCGCGAGCACGGAGTACGGCGAGTCGTCGAGCGGGAGCCACAGGTACTTGCCGCGACGCATCGCCTCACCCACCCGGTGCCCGGCGAGCGCCTTCGCGAAGCCGTCGGGCCCCGCCAGATGCCGCCGCACGGCCCGTGGATGCCGTACCTCCACCGACTTCACGACCCGCCCGGTGACCCAGCGCTCCAGGCCCCGCCGCACGACTTCGACCTCGGGCAACTCGGGCACGGGACTCCTCCGGAGGGGCGGGCTGAGGGGGCGTTGCCGGAAGGGTACATCGCTCGAAGAGGGCCCTGCGGCCGAGGAGTTCGACCCTCTCCCGGTTCGGCCTCTCCCCCGGTTCGGTCCTGCCTCGTCCGGTTCCGCGGCAACGCGCGGACCCCGCCGCGGCGCGGGTGCGCTGCGACGGGGTCCGGTACCGCGGTACTTCGGGTGAAGGATTCAGGCCGTGGCCGTGTCGGTGGTCGGCGTCGAGGGGGTGTCGGCGGTCCCCTCGACGTCCTGAGCCGCCTGCTGGGCGGCTCGAGCCGCCTGTTCGGCGGCCTGGGCCGACTTCGCGCGTTCGTCCGCGGCCGAGCGGATGGCACGCCACGCGGACTCCGCGGCCTGCTGCTCAGCCTCCTTCTTGCTGCGGCCGGTGCCGGTGCCGTACGAGACGCCTCCGACGCGGGCGGCAGCAGTAAAGGTCTTCTCGTGGTCGGGACCGGTCTCCGAGACCAGGTACTCGGGAACTCCGAGCCCCTCGGTCGCCGTGAGTTCCTGGAGACTGGTCTTCCAGTCCAGGCCGGCACCCAGATTCGAGGATTTCTCGATCAACGGGTCGAAGAGCCGGTGGACGAGTTCGCCCGCCGCTTCCAGACCCTGGTCGAGATAGACAGCGCCGATCACCGCTTCAAGGGTGTCGGCGAGGATGGACGCCTTGTCCCGGCCTCCCGTGCCTTCCTCGCCCCGGCCGAGCCGGATGAAGGAGCCGAGTTCGAGGCCGCGGCCCACTTCCGCCAACGCACGAGAATTGACCACCGCGGCCCGCAACTTGGCCAGCTGGCCCTCGGGCAGGTCGGGGTGGGTGCGGTACAGCGTGTCCGTGACCACGAGGCCCAGTACGGAGTCCCCGAGGAACTCCAGACGCTCGTTGGTCGGCAGACCGCCGTTCTCGTACGCGTAGGAACGATGGGTCAGCGCACGCACCAGAAGGGCGGACTCGAGCTTGTAGCCGAGCCGCCCTTCCAGAAGCGTGTGGGACGAGGCTGTGTTGTCCGCCTTTTTCTTGGCGTTTGGATCCGCCTTGGCGTCAGACATCAGACCTCTCACCAGCCGCTCAGACCTCGAGGACCTGGCGCTTGTTATAGGTGCCACAGGCCGGGCACGCGATGTGCTGCAGCTTGGGCTCGTGGCAGCGCTCGCACGCAACCAGGTTGGGGACCGCAGCCTTCCACTGCGACCGGCGGTGGCGCGTGTTGCTGCGCGACATCTTCCGCTTCGGAACAGCCACGGCTACTTCTCCTGCTTCTCGTCGACGCCTGGTTCGGCGCCGCTCAACTCGTCCTTCTCGCCATCTTCGAGTGAACCGGCGAGTCCCTGCAGTGCCGCCCAACGGATGTCGACGGCGTCATGGTGGTGTTCCGGGTCGTCCGCGAGCCGGGCTCCACACTCGGAGCACAGGCCGGGGCAGTCGTCCTGGCACACCGGCTGCATCGGCAGTGCGAGCACCACCGCATCACGCAGCACGGGTTCGAGGTCGAACAGGCCGTCCTCGAGAAAGAGAGTGTCCTCGTCATCCTCGGCGTCGTCGGCCGGCTCCGCTTTGGGGCGGCCCCGGTCGTCGGCGTCAGGGTACGAGAACATCTCCTGGAAATCCGCTTCGAGCACCTGCTCCAGCGGCTCCAGACACCTTACGCACTCCCCCTTGGCCGATGCACGGGCGGTGCCTGTGACAAGCACCCCGTCCATGACCGACTCCAGGCGGAGCTGAAGTTCCACCGGGGCGCCTTCCGGCACTCCGATGACACCCTGGATCCCGAGATCCGCAGGAGCGTCGATCGTGCGGGTCAGGCGCTGGAGCGCGCCAGGACGCCGCCCCAGCTCGTGCGTGTCGAACACGAGAGGATTGCGGTGGTCGAGGCGGGCGTTCAGAGCCATTCCTGCTTTCGATCTTCGAACTCGGGACGCCGCCCTCGGTCTCCCTCGGGCAGCGCTGATCGCGGACGTACACGCGACCGAAGAGCCAGGATACTGGACCTTTCGCTCACGACCCAATCCGGTATGCGCCCGCGGCTGCGCGCCCCTCCTGACCCCGTGGTCAGTGACCGCCGCGCCCCTGCTCGTACGCCCTCAGCTGCTCCGCACTGATCATGCTGGTGTCGAAGAGGCTGGTCTCGTCGAGAGACTGCGCCTGCTGGTCCATGGCGTGGGCCTGCTGCTGGGCGTAGGCCTGCTGCTGGTTCTGGTCGTACGCCGGCTGCTGGTCGTAGCCCTGCTGCTGATAGGCGGCGTACGGGTCGGCCTGCTGATAGCCGTACGGATCGGCCTGCTGCTGCGTGTACTGCTGCTGATAGCCGTACGGATCGGCCTGCTGCTGGTAGGCGTACGCCTCCTGCTGCTGCCCGTAGGACGGCTGAGGGGCCGCCTCCGGGGTCTGGGCGGGCTGCTCCGGGGCGTCGGCGAGCTCCGCGAGGCCGGCCAGGTAGTCGGAGTCGCTGGTGTGCATGCCGGACGTTCCCTCGTCCCCGAACGCGCTCAGGTCGCCGAGGTCGTCGCTGGCGATCCGGCCGTGCAGCTTCTGCCGGCCGCGGCCGACGGCCTCCAGGGTCTTGGCGAGGACGGCCTCGAAGGCGCCGAGCTTGACGTCGACGTATTCGTCGGCGTTGCGGCGCAGGGTCTCCGGGTCGTGACTGCGCTCGGGGGCGTCCTCGTCCTCGTACCCCTGCTCGTCGACGCCCGGGCCGGTGCCGAGGAGCTTCTCGCGGCCGCGGCCGACGGAGCCGAGGGTCTTGGTGAGGACGACCTCGAAGTTGGCGAGCTTGGAGTCGACGTAGTCGTCGGCCTCCGCGCGGACCTCCTCGGCCTCCTTGCGGGACTCGGCGAGGATGCGGTCCGCCTCGTTCTGCGAGCGCCGGGCGACCTCGGTGTCGGAGATCAGGGAGCCGCGCTCGGCGTGCGCGGTCTCGATGATCCGCTCGGCCTCCTGACGGGCCTGCTCGACCATCTGCTCGCGGCCGCCGATCAGCTCCTGCGCCTGGGCGAGGGATCCGGGCAGCGCCTGACGCACCTCTTCCAGCATCGAGAGCAGCTCGGCGCGGTTGACCACGCACGAGGCCGACATGGGCATGGAACGGGCACCGCCGACCGTAGCGACGATCTCATCGAGCTTCTTCTGCACGTCCACCGTGTGCTCGCCACTCTCTACAGCTGTGATGGAGACGGACGGGTCGACTGTACGACCACTCCTGCCCCGCCCGACACCGGGTGACGGGCTGTCAGGAACTCAGTCCTGGCCCAGCCGCTCCTTGAGCGACTCCAGGACCACGGGCGGGACCAGGTGGGAGATGTCGCCGCCCCAGTTCGCGACTTCCTTCACCAGCGACGAGGAGAGGAAGCTGTAGGTGGGGCTGGTCGGGATGAACAGGGTCTCGACGCCCGAGAGGCCGTTGTTCATCTGGGCCATCTGCAGTTCGTAGTCGAAGTCGCTGACCGCGCGCAGGCCCTTGACGATGGCCGGGATGTCCCGCTGCTTGCAGTAGTCGACGAGGAGGCCGTGGTAGGCCTCGACCTGGACATTGCCGAACTCGGCCGTGACCTCGCGGATCAGCTCGATCCGCTCGTCGACCGTGAACAGGCCCTTCTTCGACTGATTGATCATCACCACGACGTGCACGACGTCGTACAGCCGGGAGGCGCGGGCGATGATGTCGAGGTGTCCGTTGGTGATGGGGTCGAATGACCCCGGACAGACGGCGCGGCGCAACAGTGGTCCCTCGCTCTCCGGTCCGGTCATCGTGCGTCTTCGCACGTAGAGGCGGCGCGACCGTACCAAAACGTGCCCTCGCCGTAACGACGGGCCCTGACGGCCTCAAAACCGTCCGGCCATCCGAATTCGCCGCCTCTGGTGCTGCGCTCCACGGTGACGAGCGCATCGTCCGCGAGCCAGCCCCCGGTCCGGAGTGTGAGCAGAATCTCGCGAAGATCGTCGTCCGAGACGGCGTACGGGGGGTCCAGGAAAGCCAGGTCGTACGGTGTCCCCGGCGCCGCCGTCCGGACGATCTGCTCCGCTTTGCCCGCTCTGACCTCGGCGCCCGGCAGGCCGAGCGACTTCACGTTGTCGCGGATGACCTTGGCCGCGCGGGCGTCCGCCTCGACGAGCAGAGTGTGTCCGGCGCCGCGGCTGAGCGCCTCCAGACCGACGGCGCCCGAGCCCGCGTAGAGGTCGAGCACGCGCTCGCCCTCCAGCGGGCCGCCGAGCAGGGACTGCCAGGTGGAGAAGAGCCCCTCGCGCGCCCGGTCGGAGGTGGGGCGGGTGCCGGTGCCCGGCGGGACGGCCAGACGGCGTCCGCCGGCGCGGCCGGCGATCACGCGGGTCATGAGGGTCCTTTGCGCTGGGGGTGTGTCGGTTCCTCCCAGTCTCTCAGCCGCCGGCCGGGCTCCGCCGCTCAGCCCTTGTCCAGGTACTGCTCGCGTTCCTCGTCCAGGAGGGCGTCCAGGGCGGTGCGCAGGCCGGGGAGGCCCTGGAGGTCCGGGTCCTCGGCGACGACCGCGGTGGCCTCCTCGCGGGCTTCCGCGATGATCTCCTCGTCCTCGATGACGGCGAGCATCCGCAGGGACGAGCGGACGCCGGACTGGGCCTGGCCGAGGACGTCGCCCTCGCGGCGCTGTTCGAGGTCGATGCGGGACAGCTCGAAGCCGTCCAGGGTCGAGGCCACCGCGTTCAGCCGCTGGCGGGCCGGGCTCGCCTCGGGCATCTCGGAGACCAGGAGACAGAGCCCGGCGGCGGAACCCCGGCCGACGCGTCCGCGCAGCTGGTGGAGCTGGGAGACGCCGAACCGGTCGGCGTCCATGATCACCATGGCGGTGGCGTTCGGGACGTTCACCCCGACCTCGATCACGGTCGTCGCGACCAGGACCTGCGTCTCGCCCGCGGCGAAACGGCGCATGACGGCGTCCTTGTCGTCAGGATGCATACGGCCGTGCAGGACTTCGATCCTGAGACCCTGCAGGGGGCCCTTGGCGAGCTGGGCGGCGACATCGAGGACGGCCAGCGGCGGACGCTTCTCGGCCTCGTCCTCGGGGGATTTCTTCTTGCCGCCCTTCTTCGGGTCGTCGTCCTCGTCACCGATGCGGGGGCAGACCACGTACGCCTGATGGCCGTTCTCCACTTCCTCGCGCACGCGCTCCCACGCGCGGGTGAGGAAGTGCGGTTTGTCGGCGGCCGGGACGACATGGCTGGCGATCGGGGAGCGCCCGGCGGGGAGCTGGTCGAGCACGGAGGTCTCCAGGTCGCCGAAGACCGTCATCGCGACCGTGCGCGGGATGGGCGTGGCGGTCATCACCAGGAGGTGCGGGGGCTGCTTGCCCTTGCCGCGCAGGGCGTCGCGCTGCTCGACACCGAAGCGGTGCTGCTCGTCGACCACGACCAGACCCAGATCGTGGAACTGCACCTTGTCCTCGATCAGCGCGTGCGTGCCGATCACGATCCCGGCCTCGCCGGTGACCAGGTCGAGGAGCGCCTGCCGTCGGCCCGCCGCCCCCATGGACCCGGTGAGCAGCACGACCTTCGTCGAATGCTCGGCCCCTCCGAGCATGCCGCCCTCGGCCAGCTCCCCCATCATCTCGGTGATCGACCGGTGGTGCTGCTGGGCGAGCACTTCGGTGGGCGCGAGCATCGCGGCCTGCCCGCCCGCGTCGACGACGGTGAGCATGGCCCGCAGGGCGACCATCGTGTTGTGGGTCACCGTGAAGTTGTCTGTGACGTAGGCGTGGCTCGGGTGGGCGACCCGGATGCACTGGACCGGTTTGCGGCCCACGTACTCGACGGCCCGGACGCCACGTCGGAATGTGTTGTATTTCGGGCGGGAGCGGACCCGATCAGCCTTACGCGCCAGCCTGAAGGGTTGGTATTCGTCAGGGAGTGCCACCGAGACGATGAAGGCGCCCTTCTTGGGCAGCACCCGAGCTCGGCCGCCAAGTGAGCGCGCGAGCCACGCAACATCCTCCGCGAGCCTCAGCGAGGCGGAACAGAAGGAGACATTCATCCCGTTCTTCTGCACCGTGCCGTCCGTGTCCAGCAGCCCCTGCAGGAGCGCGAGCCGGTTCTTGATCGACGTGTTCTTGAAGTCGTCGGGGATGAACTTGCCCTGCGACGTCCTTCCCCACAGGTCCAGGTCCCGCAGCACCTGGATCACAGGATTCCGGGCGCCTCCGGCACGCTCCTTCAACTGGATCGTGTAGTCGCAGCGGGATCCGGTCACCCGAACCAGCCGGCAGTCCGGCGCGACAGTGCTCGCCGCCGCTTCGCGGATCTCGTCATCGATCGTGGACAGGCGGAGGTTGTGCCGGAATGAGCCGTCGCCCAACAGGAGCCCGAACAGATAGGGGTCGAGCGGCAGTCCGACATCGTGTCCGAGATCGACAGGAGCCGCGGCAGGGACATACCACTTCGACGATCCGTTCGCCTTGAACGTGTCGAGACGGATCTCCCTGGTGGTCATCGTCTTGGGCGCCTGACCGCGATGCCACCCGCAACTGGTGCCGACGATCCAGAGATGCTCGTCGTCACACTCCACGGAACTTCCGTCGGAGAGAACCATGCGCCAGACATCACGCACTCCCTGAGGGAAGACTCCGTCGATCAATGCGATCCCGCCGTCGGGCACGACAACCTCGTCGCCCTCCCGCAGGTCTCCCATTCGCCGGAAGCCCGTGGGTGTCAGCACTGTCGAGTCAAGGGGTTGGGCCTTGCCCGAACCCACTTCCCCCTGGAGCAGCCGGTGCATCGGGTGTTCGGTGGCCAGGCCGTCGAAGATCTCCTTGGAGACCTTCTGCTGGCCCTCGGTGAGGGTGAAGGGGAGCTTGGCGTCGAAGGCGGTCAGCAGGCCGTCGGGGCGGGGGACGCGGGCGACGGCGGGGAGCTGGGCGTCGGCGTGGCGGCGGCGGGCCAGGGCGACCTGGAGGACGAAGGCCTCGTCCCACTTGAGGCGGGCGCGGGCGTCGTGGATGTCCACCTTGGTGTGCGGGCGGTGGATCTTGAGGAGGGCCTCGGGGAGGGTGACCAGACCGCGGCCGTCCCGCAGCGAGTCCGGGAGGGGGTCGACCGCCTCCTGGGCGCTCGGCAGCACCGTCTGCACGGACTTGGCGATCTTCCAGGACTCCAGCTTGGCGGTGGCCGGGTAGATCGGGATGAGGGCGCCCGCCCAGCTGTCGACGCTCTCCACGGCCTCGTCGCCTTCGCCGCGCAGCGGTTCGTACGCCGGGTGGGCCAGCTGGAGGCGGTGGTTGAAGACGGAGACCTTGCCGGAGAACATCGCGCGGGTGCCGGGCAGCAGGTCCTTGTGGGGCTTGTGCACGCCGTTCCCGAAGAAGACCAGCTGGAGGCGGCCGCTGCCGTCCGTGATGGTGACTTCGAGGCGCTGGCCCTTGCCGCGGGGTGCCTTGGACGAGGCGAAGGTGAGCAGGCGCGCGTCGGCGACCTGGGCGACCACCGTCACATGCTCGTCCATCGGCAGGTCGGCGAGGTGGGTGAGCTGGCCGCGCTCCTCGTATCTGCGGGGATAGTGGTGCAGCAGGTCGCCGACGGTGTGCAGGCCGAGGTGCTCGGCCATCACCTTCGCGGTGGCGGGACCGAGCGCCTTCTTCAGTGGTTCTTCGAGCACGGGCACGAGATCCATTGCACACCACGGCACTGACATTGCCGTATACGTCCTGGAAATCCGCTGGTCAGACGGCTCGTTCCGGGCCTAGGATGACGCGCTCAGGCCCTCATCGCGGTCACCGTCCCCCGGGACCGCCCGACCCCGCGCCGTCGCACGTCCCCCACCCACCGGCGCAGCGACGATGGACTCCCAGACCTCACAGCCGTCCCAGGCATCCCCGTCACCCCATACGTTCCAGGTCGACCTGCGCGGTCTGGTGGACCTGCTCTCCCATCACCTCTACTCCAGCCCCAAGGTCTATCTGCGCGAACTGCTGCAGAACGCCGTCGACGCGATCACCGCGCGGCGCGCCGAGCAGCCGGACGCCCCTGCCACGGTGCGCCTGTACGCCGAGGGCGGCGCCCTGCGCGTGGAGGACTCCGGCGTCGGGCTCACCGAGTCCGACGTGCACAGCCTGCTGGCGACCATCGGCCGCAGTTCCAAGCGGAACGACGGCCTGGAGGCGGCGCGTTCGGACTTCCTCGGCCAGTTCGGCATCGGATTGCTGGCCTGTTTCGTCGTCGCCGAGCGCATCCGGGTGGTCAGCCGCAGCGCGCGGACGCCCGACGCGGCGCCCGTCGAGTGGACGGCGGCCGACGACGGCTCGTACACCGTGCGCACGCTGCCGCACGAGGCGCGCACCGAACCGGGCACCACCGTGCACCTGGTGGCGCGCGCCGGGGCCGCCGAGTGGCTGAGCGAGGAGCGGGTCCGTTCGCTGGCGCGCGACTTCGGCGCGCTGCTGCCGTACGACGTGCGGGTCGGCGACGAGGCGATCGCGGACCTTCCCGCGCCCTGGGACCGGCCCTATCCGAGTCCCGCCGGCCGCAGGGTCGCCCTGGCCCGGCACTGCCACCACCTGTTCGGCTTCACTCCGCTGGACTCGATCGACCTGGACGTGCCGCTCGCCGGTGTCCGGGGCGTGGCGTACGTCCTGCCGTCGGCGGTCAGCCCCGCCCAGCGCGCGAGCCATCGCGTGCACCTGAAGGGCATGCTGCTCACCGAACGGGCCGAACAGCTGCTGCCCGACTGGGCGTTCTTCGTGCGCTGCGTCCTCGACACGGACAGTCTGCGGCCCACCGCGTCGCGCGAGTCGCTGTACGAGGACGAGACCCTCGCCGCCGTACGGGAGGCGCTGGGCGAGCGCATCCGGTCGTGGCTGACGGGACTCGCGGCGGGCGATCCGGAGCGGCTGGCCGCCTTCCTGTCGGTGCACCACCTGGGCGTGAAGTCGCTGGCGCGGCACGACCCGGAGATGCTGCGCACGATGCTGCCGTGGCTGCCCTTCGAGACGACCGACGGACGGCTGTCCCTGGAGGAGTTCGCGCAGCGGCACCCGGTGGTGCACTTCACGCGGACCGTGGAGGAGTACCGGCAGGTCGCGCCGATCGCCGCCGCGCAGGGCGTCGGGGTCGTCAACGGCGGCTACACGTACGACAGCGAGCTGATCGAGGCGTTGCCGGCCGTGCGCCCCGGGACGGTCGTCTCGGAGCTGGACGCGGACACCGTGACGGCTCACCTGGACACGGTGGACCCGGCCGAGGAACTGGCCCTGTCGGCCTTCCTGGGGGCCGCGCGGGCCCGGCTCGACCCGCTGAACTGCGATGTGGTCCTGCGCGCCTTCCACCCCTTGTCGGTGCCCGCCCTGCATCTGGACGACCGGGCGGCCCGCCACGAGCAGGCGCGCGCGGAGGCCGAGGAGCAGGCGGACGATCTGTGGGCGGGCATTCTCGGCTCGCTGCGCGGCAGCGCCCCGCGCGCGCGGCTGGTCCTCAACCATCTCAACCCGCTGATCCGCAGGATCAGTTCGCTCAGTGATCCGGACCTGATAGGCACCGCCACCGAGTCCCTCTACGGACAGGCCCTGCTGATGGCCCAGCGCCCGCTGCGGCCCGCGGACTCGGCCCTCCTCAACCGCGCCTTCATCGGCCTCCTGGAGTGGGCCACCCACACCGACCCCGGAAGGGACGACCGTCGATGAGCCCGGCCATGGACTTCGACACGCTGCGCCGGGCGATGGCGGACAACTACGAGCAGCCTGAGGGGCCGGGCCGCAACGCGCGCGCGGAGCAGCTGCTCGTGGAGGCCGAGAAGCTGAACATCCCGCTCGCCGTCATCGAGGCGCTCGGACACCAGCTGAAGGTCTACAACTACAGTTCCGAGAAGGGGAAGATGTTCGTCCCCTTCTCGCGGCTGCTGCGCATGTGGGACGAGCGCCCCGAGGACTTCGACGAGTTCGAGATCCACTCCCTGCACTGGGTCTTCAAGTGGATGTCGGCGGGCATGCTCGACCAGCCGCACGTTCCGCTCGCCTCCATAGAGAAGTGGCTCGGCGAGATGGAGCACCGCTACCGTCTCGCCGGCCACTCCGAACGGGCCGTGCGCAGCGCCGAGTTCAGCGTCGCCGCCCACCTGGGCGACGTGGAGCGCGCCGAGCGGGCGTACACCGCCTGGCTGGCCGCGGACCGCGACTCCATGGCCGACTGCCACGCGTGCGAGCTGCACGGGCAGGGGTGGTGGCGGGCGGTGCGCGGCGCGGACCCGGAGGCGCTGGAGTTGTGGGCGCCGGTCCTGGAGGGTGAGTACACGTGCGCCCACGAGCCGCACACCGTCCTCGCGTCCTCCCTGCTGCCGCTGCTGCGCCTGGGGCGCGCCGACGAGGCGCGCGCCCGCCATCTGCGGGGTTTCCGACTGGTGCGCGCCATGGAGAGCATGCGGGGCGCGTACGCGGACCATGTGGAGTTCTGCGCCCTCACCGGCAACGAGGCACGCGCCCTGGAACTGCTCGCGGAGCGCCCGGCCTACTTCACGGACTCCGGGGAGCTGCGCAGCAAGCTGGACTTCATGGCGGTCGTGGCGCTCGCGATGGACCGCCTGACCGCCCTCGGGCTCGGCGGGCAGACGGTTCCCGGGCCAACCGGGCGCGTGTGGACCGCGGGGGAACTCGCCGTGCACGCGCGCGGGGAGGCGCTCGCGCTGGCCGAGCGTTTCGACGCCCGCAACGGCACGTCGTACGTCAGCGAGCGCGCCCGTGCGCGCATGGATCAGTCGCCGCTCGTCGAGCGGCTGCCCCTCGGTGTGCGCTCGGCGCGCCCGCAAGGCACCGTGCGTCACGCCCAGTCGGCGGTCGCCGCGCCCCCGCAGCACGCGGGCGCCGATGCGGCCGGGGCCGCCGAGCCCGGTCTGTCCGAGCTGCTCGTCGGGGCCCGGCGGCTCTCGGCGCGCCGGAGCCCGGACGCGGTGGAGGCGTGGGCGGCGGTCTCGCGCGCCTCCGAGGGCCACGAGCTGGACGTCCGCGACCGCGCGGAGATCGCCGATCACGCGGCGATGGGCCGCGGGCCGCAGGGCGTCGACCTGTTCCACCGGGCCGCCGAGCTGTACGCCGAGGCGGGCGACCCCGGCGAGGCGCTGGCGGCCCGCGCCCGCGCCGCGTACGTCCACGCGCTGTCCGGAGGGGCCGCGGAGTCCCTGGACACCGTCGCGGAGCTGCGCGAGCAGGTGCTGGTCCTCTTCGCGGAGGGCGCGACGGAGGTGTCGCAGACGGCGTCCGTCCTGGTGGGACGGGCGCGGACGCTGATGCACCGGGTGGACGAGCTGGAGGCCGGCGCGGAGAGCGATCCTCTCCGGGACACCGGCACGAACACCGCCACCGGCCCGGAGGGCGACGTCATGGTCACCGCGGAGGAGGCCGCGCGGGAGCTGCTGGCCCTCGCGGAGCCGCATGCCGGGGACGACGTGGCCCTGGCCTCGCGGGCCGCCGAGGCGCACGCGATGCTCGGGGAGCTCGCGGCGCGCGCCGACGACGCCGAGGGGGCCGCCGAACTGCTCTCACGCGCCGTCGAGGGGTTCGTGGCGGCGGGGCTGCC
Source organism: Streptomyces sp. NPDC005141 (assembly GCF_053599975.1). Taxonomy (NCBI): domain Bacteria; kingdom Bacillati; phylum Actinomycetota; class Actinomycetes; order Kitasatosporales; family Streptomycetaceae; genus Streptomyces; species Streptomyces sp. NPDC005141. Next base: position 40,937 of record NZ_JBSFYW010000008.1, read on the forward strand.
GTGGTTCGCCGTCGAGTACGACTCCCGGCTCGCCGGGATCGCGATGCACCTCGGCGACATGGAGGCGGCGGAGCGGTCGGCGCGGGCGGCGCTGGATCACGGAGGTTCCTACCTGGAGCCGGCCGGCCATGCCCAGCTGCATCTCCGGCTCGCCGAGATCCTCGCCACCACCGGACGGTTCGGCCCCGCCTCGGAACACGCCCTGGAGTCCGCGCACTGGGCCGACGAAGCGGGTGAGGCCGCCACGCTCGGGGCCTGGGCCCGTCACCAGCTCGGCGGTTTCCTGCTCCGCCAGGGACGGTGGGCGGAGGCCGCCGAGATCCTGGAGTCGGCGCTGCCCGATCTGACCGGCGAGATGCACGGCGACGGCGCGATCGTGCAGACGCGCTGGTGGCTCGGCGACTGCCTCACCGAGCTCGGCGAACACCGCGAGGCGGCCGGGCACTGGCTGCGCGCAGCGGACATCGCCCGGCACTGGCCCGAGCAGCGCGACCACGCGATGCTGGCGCACCTCGCGGCCGAGGCCCTCGGGCACGCCGGGCTGACCGCCCAGGCGGACCAGGCGTATGCCCGTGCGGGCGACCTCTGGCGCGAGCTGGGCAACGTCCACGGCCTTGTCCGGGCGCTCCGGGCACGCGCGTGGGCCGCGGCCCGGCTGGACGAGGGTCTCGACGGCGCGCGGGAGCTGATGGGAGCGGCGGTCCTGGAGTGCGAGTCGGCGATGGAGGCCTGGACGGCCGCCTCGGGCTCACCGGACGCCTCACCCGAGGACGGGGCCGAGATCGGGGCCGCAGCCGGGCCGGGGCTCAGGGACGAGCCCGGACACGAGCGCGAGGACGAGGACGGGGCCGAGGACGGGGCTGAGGCCGCGCGTCGCCGTATCTTCGCCGAACTCGGGCACACCCACCGCCAGTTCGGGGATCTGGTGGCCCGTTCCGTGCCGGACGACGCGGAGGAGCCCGCCGCGCGGGAGGCGTTCGAGGAGGCCCTCGGGCACGTCACCCGGGCGGTCCCCGTGTTCGACTCCCTCGGGGACGCCCTGCTCGACGCCCGGACGGGTGCCGAGCTGGCGGCCGGCCGGCTGGAGGCCGACCTGGGACGGCACGAGGCCGCGGCGGCGCGCGCACGCGCGGTCCTCGCCGCGTGCGCACGGCTGGACGGGGAGACCGCTGAGGCGCGGCGGACCGAGGCCGAGCGGATGCTGGAGCTCATGGAGAGGGCCGACAAGGCCTGAGCGGTGCAGGGCCGGGCACGGGGTCTCCCCGCCCCGGCAGCAGGCCGCACGACGCGGAGATCCCACCGGCGCCGAATTCACATCACCGCCCTGCCGGCCACGGCCGCACGGTTCCGGGGTCGCGGACCTCGGTCCCAGGTCTCACGGCGAACCGGCGGTGAAGATCCCGGCCGCGCCGAAATCCACGTCACCGCCCCTGTCGGCCACACCCCAGGGGTTCCGGGGTTCCGGGGTTCCGGGGTTCCGGGGTTTCGCGGTTCCGGGGTTTCGCGGTTTCTGGGTCGCGGGCCTCGGTCTAGGCCTCAGGTCTCACGTCTCACGTCTCACGTCTCACGTCTCACGTCTCACGTCTCACGGCGGATCGGTGGCGGAGGTCCCGGTGGTGGAATCCTCGTCGGCGCCGCGGATCGCCTCGGCCGCGCGGCGCAGTTCGTCGAGCACCGTCCGTACGGCCTTCCGTGCCACGCGCTCGGGGCGGTGGAGCACGTCGATGCGCCGTACGGCGTGGACACCGCTGAGCGGTCTGAGGACCAGGGCGGGATGCGGACGCGTGGTCCAGCGGGGCATCAGGGCGAGCCCGCCTCCCGCGGCGACCGTCTCCGCGACGACCGCGAACTCGTTGATGCGGTGGACGATGTCGAGCCGCCGGTTCGCGGCGGTCGCGATGGCGTCGATGGTGGCCATCAGCGGGAAGCCGTCGTGCACGGTGATCCAGGGCCGGCCCGCGACATCACGCGGGGTCAGGCGCTCGTGCCGGGCCAGCGGGTGGTCGGCCGGCATGGCGACGTCGAGCGGTTCGCGCAGCAGCGTGGTGGCGGTTACGGTGCGCGGCCAGGGCGGCGCCTGCGCGAGGTGATGGGCGAGTACCAGGTCGTAGTCCCGTGTCAGCCGGGGGAAGTGGTCCTGCGCGACGTCCTCGTCGGCGAGCAGGAGCCGCGGGTCCCCTGCGGCCCGGCCGCGCAGCAGGACCGGGAAGAACGTGGAGGCCGCGCTGTGGAAGGCCGCCACCGACACGTCTCCGGCCGGCTCCTCGACGAACTCGTCGACGGTGTGCCGTGCCCGGGCGAGGGCGGTCTCCACCTCGATCGCCGCCCCGGCCAGCGCCCGCCCGGCGTCCGTCAGCGCCAGCCGCCGTCCGTCGCGTTCGGTGAGCGGGACAGGGATCGAGCGCTGCAGCAGCCGGAGTTGCTGCGAGATCGCCGAGGGGGTCATCAGCAGCGCCTCCGCCACAGCGGTGACACTTCCCAGCTCACCGAGTTCCCGCAAGATCCGCAGCTGCCGCTCGTTCACCCGCTCATTGTAGTGATGCTTAAAAGCTGTTGAAGAACTTCGCTGTGGGCTTCACGGTCGATGTGGGGAAGCGTGTGGGGCGTGTCCCGAGTCCGCAGCACTGACGCAGTGCTCCTCCTTGTCGCCGCCGTCTGGGGTTCCAGCTATCTGGCCGCGAAGACCGCCACTTCGGCGCTCCCCGTCCTGCTCGTCCTGTTCGCGCGGTACGGCATCTCGGCCGTCGCCTGCCTGGCTCTCGTCGCCGCCCGTCACCGAACCCGGCGCTTCACGCGCGACGAGCTCGGTGTGGGGGCGGTACTGGGCGTCACGCAGGCAGCCGTCCTGGTGCTGGAGACGTACGGTGTCGCGCACACCAGCGCGGCGAACGCGGGCCTGATCATCAGCCTCACCGTCGTCCTCACCCCGTTGCTGGACCGCACGGCCGGTGGGAAGGGGCTGCCCCCGCGCTACTTCGCCGCCACGGGCCTGTGCCTCCTGGCGGTCGGACTCCTGATGTCCGGCAGCGGCTTCCACTCGCCCCGGATCGGTGACCTGCTGATGCTCGCCGCCGCGCTGGTCCGCGCGGCCCACGTCGCTCTCGTGGGACGGCTCACCGCCCGTCGCTCCGTACGCCCCCTGCACGTCACGACAGTGCAGACGGTCGTCGGCACCGTGCTGTTCGCGGTGCCCCTCGCCGGCACCCTGCCGACGGCGGCCGGTATCGACGCCGCGGGCTGGGCGCAGCTCCTCTATCTCGCCCTGTTCTGCAGCGTGTTCGCCTTCCTCGCCCAGACCTGGGCGGTGCAGCGCGGTTCCGCCAGCCGGGCCAGTCTGCTGCTCGGCACGGAACCGGTCTGGGCCGTCGCGGTAGGCATCGGCCTGGGCGGCGAGCACCTCACGGTCCTCACGGCCCTCGGTGCCGCGCTCATGGTCGCCGGAACCTACTGGGGTCAGGCCGTCGAACGCGCTCATCGGACCGTCGGAGCCAAGGAGGTCCCCCGCCGGGCCCCGGCTCCCGCGAGCGCCTGATCGGCCCGCTCGGCATGTCGTGGTCAGCGCGCCGGAGACCTGACCGGCTCCGGGCACCGGCCGCCGGGCGGCGTCCCGCGGCCGCTACTCGACCCCGATCAGCAGCAACGCGCCCTGCCGCCCGCCCCGGTACACCACGGTGTCCACCGCCAGGTACGACTCCCGCACCCGGGATTCGAGGTGCGCGGCGATGGTGTCGGGGGCCTCGTCGCCGAGGACGAGCGTGACCATCTCGCCGCCGGCGGCGAGCATGCGGTCGAGGACGGTCTCGGCCGTGGTGGTGAGGTCGGCGCCGATGACGGCGACATCCCCGTCGATGAGGCCGAGGACGTCCCCGGCCTGGCAGATGCCGGCCATGGTCCAGGACTGCCGCTCGGCGACGGCGACCTCGGCATAGCGCGTGGCACCCGCCGCCGAGGTCATCGCGACGACATCCTCGTCGAAGCGGCGCTCCGGCTCGTGCACGGCCAGCGCCGCGATGCCCTGCACGGCCGAGCGGGTCGGGATCAGCGCGACCCGGACGCCCTCGGCGCGGGCCTGTTCGGCGGCCGCCGCCGCGGTGTGCCGCAGGTCGGCGTCGTTGGGCAGCAGCACCACCTCACGCGCGTGGGCACGCCGTACGGCCTCCACGAGCTCCCCGCTGGCGGGCGGCTCCCCCGGCCGCGCCAGCACGGTGGTCGCCCCGGCCTCCGTGTACAGCCCGGCCAGTCCCTCGCCGGGTACGACGGCCACGACAGCGCGCTGCGCCCGCTCCCGGGGCGGGCGCCCGGCCCCGGCTCCGGTGTGGACGTCACCGAGCCCGAAGTGCGTGATCCGGATGCGGTGCGGCCGTCCCGCCTCGACCCCGGCCTCCACGGCGGCGCCCGCGTCGTCCACGTGCACATGGACGTTCCACAGTCCGTCGCCGCCGACCACCACGAGGGAGTCGCCGAGTCCGTCGAGCCGCTCCCGCAGCCGGTCCACGGCCGCGTCCTCGGCCTCCAGGAGGTAGATCACCTCGAAGGCGGGATGGCCGTCCTCCGCCGCCCCGTCCGCACAGGCGTCCGCCCCGTCGTCCGTCGCCACATCGCGCTCGTCGGCCCCGTCCGCGCGCGGACGGGGACTCCCACCTGTTGCCACCACGGTGGCTCCGGGACGAGCGTCCCGGATGTCGACGCCTCCGGTTCCGGCCCCAGGGGCGCCCTCCGTGCCGGCCGCTCCCGCTCCCGAGCCCCGGGGAACGGTCTCCTGCCCGCGGTCGTGGAAGCCTGCTGACCCCACGAGGGTCCTCGGTGCCTCCCCCGTGAACGTCTCCACCAGCGCCGCGAGCACCGCCACCAGTCCCCGCCCGCCCGCGTCGACCACACCGGCGCGCTCCAGGACGGCGAGCTGTCCGGTGGTCGCGGTGAGCGCCTCGCACGCTCCCTCGTAGGCCGCGCGCGCGACCGTGCCGCAGTCCCCCCGGGCACCGTGAGCCGCGTCGGCGGCGGCCGAGGCGACGGTGAGGACCGTGCCCTCGACGGGGTGCGCGACGGCCTTGCGCGCGGAATCGGCGGCGTTCCGCAGGGCGAGGCGCATGCCCCCGCCGTCGGTGTCAGCGCTCTCGCTGTCGGCGGCGAGCACCTGTGCCATGCCGCGCAGCAGCTGCGCGAGGATGGTTCCGGAGTTGCCCCGGGCCCCGATCAGCGCTCCGTGCGCCATCGCCCGCGCGGCATCGGCGAGAGAGGGCCGTCCGGCCGCCGTCACGGACGCCCCGTCCCGGCCCACCGCCTCGTACCCCGCGAACACCGCCTCGACCGCGGCCGCCGCGGACTCCACCGTCAGATACAGATTCGTCCCGGTGTCCCCGTCGGCGACCGGATAGACATTGATCGCGTCGATCTCCTCGCGCGCGCGGCCCAGGGCCTCCAGCGCGAGCCCGCACCAGGTGCGCACCGCGAGAGCATCGAATGTCTGCGGCACCTGCGGCACCTGCGCCTCCTTGAGCTGCTGGACGTGGGACGCAGCGTAGACCCAGAAAGGGTTACTGCCGGTAGGGGGCCCTGAGGAGGGCGGAGCGAGAGCCCGGCCGGTCATGGTAGTTTCGTTCTCCGGACGCAGTCGTTGTATGCTGCTCCAGTTGCCCGATCCGATCGGGCCATCCCCCTGGCACCGCCACTCAGATCCTAGATCTTGATTCTCGGCATGCCGGGATCAACCGTAAGTGCATCTGAAGTCTTTGGAGTGACCCGTGGCTGCCAACTGCGACGTCTGCGGCAAGGGGCCGGGCTTCGGCAACAACATCTCGCACTCGCACCGCCGTACACCGCGTCGCTGGAACCCCAACATCCAGCGCGTCCGTACCGTGGTGGGCGGGACGCCGAAGCGCGTGAACGCTTGCACCTCGTGCATCAAGGCCGGCAAGGTCACGCGCTGACAACCGCTAGCGCGCGGCCACTGCTGGTTCGTTTGCAATGAACCCGTCCACCTCACGGTGGGCGGGTTTTTTGCTGCCCGCACCCGGCTGCACGTGGCGCCCTGGGCAACCCTGCCCAGCTCTGCGCAGCCCTCCCTCTGGCAGCGGCGTTCCACCGGCTGCCAGAATCTGCCCAATGCGCTTCGGCATTCTGGGCCCCCTCGACATCCGTGCCGAGGACGGCGGCCCGCTGGACCCCGGCGGGCCGCGGCCCCGCGCCCTGCTCACCCTGCTTCTCCTCCACGCGGGGCGGACGGTCTCCACGGAGCGCCTGACCGACGGCCTGTACGGCGCCGAGCCGCCGGCCGGAGCCGCCAACGCCCTCCAGTCCCAGATCTCCCGGCTGCGCAGACGGCTCGGCACCCCTCCGGTGATCGAGGCCACCCCGACCGGCTACCGCATCGACGTCTCCCCCGACTCCGTGGACGCCCATCTCTTCGAGCGCCTGGTCCGCGAAGGGCGCACCGCCCTCACGGCCGGCGATCACGTGGGCGCGGCGGACCTGCTCCGGGAAGCGCTCGCCCTGTGGCGGGGCCCCGCCCTCGCCGACCTCCCCGACGCGCACGCCCAGGTCGCCCGGCTCGACGAACTGCGGCTCACCGCCTTCCTGGACCGCGCCGACGCCGATCTCGCACTCGGCGGCGGCCCGGAGCTCGTACCCGAACTGCGCGAGCTGATCACGTCACATCCCCTGAGCGAGCGGCTCTACGGGCAGCTGATGCGGGCCCTGCACGCCGGCGGGCGGCCCGCCGAGGCCCTGGCGGTGTACGAGGAGGCCCGGCGCGCTCTCGCCGACGAGCTCGGGGCCGACCCTTCGCCCGAATTGTCCGCACTCCACCGGGAGCTGCTCCAGGGCGCGGAGCCCGCTCGGCGGCGCGCTCCGGCCCAGCTGACCCGGTTCATCGGCCGCGACGCGGAACTCCGGCGGGTCCGGACTGTTCTCGCGGAGGCCCGCCTGGTGACGCTCACCGGGCCGGGCGGAGCCGGAAAGACCCGCCTTGCGATCGAGGCGGCGAGCACCGGCACATACGCGGACGTCTGTGTCGTGGAGCTGACCGACCTCACCGACGGCTCCCGGATCCCGTACGCCGTCCTCACCGCACTCGGCGTCCGCGAGGGATTCCGTACGCCGGCGAGCGACACCACGCTGCGGCTCCTAGCGGCGCTGGAGGACCGTGAGCTGCTGCTGGTGCTGGACAACTGCGAGCACCTGGTCGAGGAGGTGGCCCGGGTGGCCGCGCTGCTGCTCGGCGCGTGCCCCGGTGTGCGGATCCTCGCGACCAGCCGGGAGTCGCTGGGGATCACGGGAGAGGTGCTGTGCCCGGTGCCACCGCTGCCGCCGGAGGCCGCGGAGCGGCTGTTCCTCGACCGGGCGGCGGCCGTGCGGCCGGGTTTCGCGGGGCACGCGCGCGTCGCCGGCATCTGTGCCGCGCTCGACGGGCTGCCGCTGGCCGTCGAACTGGCCGCGGCCCGGCTGCGCACCCTCACCCCCGACGAGCTCGCCGACCGTCTCGGCGACCGCTTCCGCGTGCTCTCCCGCGGCGACCGCACCAAGGCGCCCCGGCATCGCACACTGCGGGCGGTCGTGGAGTGGAGCTGGGACCTGCTGGACGACGAGGAAAGACAGCTGGCCCGGCGGCTGACGGTGTTCTCGGGGGGCGCCACCCTCACGGCGGTGGAGGCCGTGTGCGCCGTGCCGTATCCCGAGGACCTGCTGGCCTCCTTGGTCGAGAAGTCGCTGCTGGAGGCCGTCGACGGGCGCTACCGGATGCTGGAGACCATCCGCGCGTTCGCCGCCGGGCACCTGGCCGGGGCCGGGGAGCAGGACCGGCTGCGGGACGCGCACGCCGGGTACTTCCTCGGTCTGGCCGAAGAGGCGGAACCGCGTCTGCGGGGCGGTGGACAGCTCCCCTGGCTGGCCCGGCTGAGCGCGGAGCTCGGAAACCTGGACGCGGCCCTGCGCCACCTCGTCCGCACCGACCCGCGGCAGGCGCTGCTCCTCATGGCCGCCCTGTCCTGGTTCTGGCGTCTGCGCGGGCTGCACGGCGAGCGGGTGCCGCTCGCCCGCGAACTGCTGGCGGCCCTCGGCGACACACCTCCGCGGGGACTGGCGGAGGAGTACGTCCTGTGCCTGATCAACACGGTCGCCGGAGACGGGGACGATCCCGGCGCGCAGGAGCGCCTGGATCGCGCCGCCGTCCTGTTCGGCACCCTGGCCGGACCTCTGCGACTGCCCTTCGCCCTCGTGATGTGGTCGGTCGCGGACGGGCCGCACCGCGTCACCGACGACCAGGTGCGCCGCCAGGTCGGCGACGCCTCCTGGGGGCTGGCTCTGCTGGAGCTCGGCGACGGCTTCCAGCAGATGTTCGCCGGGCGGCCCGTGGCGGCCGAGGCGGCGTTCGCCCGGGGGCTGACCGGATTCCGGGCCACCGGATGCCGCTGGGGCCTGGCCAACTGCCTCGACTGCCTGGCTCTGCTGGCCGATGTGCGCGGCGACCACCGGCGCGCCCTGGAACTGATCGACGAGGCCCTGACCTACGTACGGGCGCTGGCGGCGTCGGAGGAGACCGGTGACCTGCTGCAGCGCCGGGCCACCGTCCTGCTGCATCTGGGGGACCTCGAAGGGGCGGCAGCGCACTACACGCGCGCCGCCTCCCTGGCCCGTGCGGCAGGCGCGCCGGACAAGGCCGCGGCCGCCCACCGCGGCCTCGGCGACACCGCCAGGCTCCGCGGGGAGACGGCCCGCGCGCGCGGGCACTACGAAAACGCCCTGGAGGCGTGCGCGGGGAACTGGTTCAGCGTCGGCGAGTCCGTGCGGATCCTCATCGGGCTGGGCCGCACCGCCCTCGCGGAGGGGCGCGCGGGCGAGGCGCGCGACTGGTTCGCCCAGGCCGGCACCCTCGCCCGCGAGGTGCACGGAGGGCTCGAACTCGCCGACGTCGCCGAGGCGTCGGCCGCCGTCGCCGGGTCTCCGAAGCGGGCGGCCGTGCTGCTCGGCGCGGCCGTCGCCCTGCGGGGCTGCGCGGCCGACGGCGACCCCGAGATCGTCCGTACGAGGGAGCGTGTACGAAGGCAGCTCGCCAGGGAGGCGTACGAGAGGGCCTTCCGGGAGGGACGGAGGCTCGGGGCGGCGGCGGTCAGCGAACGGTAGGGGCACGGTCAGCACCTTCGGCGAAGGTCCTGGCCATGACGAAGAACCCGAAGGACACCCGCACCGGCGGGCTCGCCCACCTTCACGTCCTGATCTCCGGCGCCAGCGTCGCCGGACCCGCCCTCGCCCTCGATCTCGCGCGGTACGGCGCCCGTGTCACCGTCGTCGAGAAGGCGCCCGATCTGCGTGAGGGCGGGTTCGCGGTCGACTTCCGGGGCCATGTGCACCGGACCGTGCTGACCTGGATGGGCATCTGGGACGAGATCCACGCCCGGCAGACCCGCATGGGCGGGCAGACCGTCGTCGACTCGGACGGCACCCCGCGGGTCGCACTGCCGGCCGAGATGATGAGCGGTGACGTGGAGATCCTCCGCGGCGATCTGGCCCGGATCATGTACGAGCGCACCGCGGACCGTGTCGAGTACGTCTTCGGCGACTCGATCGCCGCGCTCGACGAGTCCCCCGAGGGCGTGGACGTGACCTTCGAGCGTGGCGCGCCCCGCCGCTTCGACCTGGTCGTGGGCGCCGACGGACTGCACTCCCTCACCCGCCGTCTGGTGTTCGGCGACGAGTCCCGGTACCTGCGCTTCCTGGACCACTACGTGGCGGGGTTCGGCGTCCCGAACGACCTGGGCCTGGACCGTGCCGGCCGGCTGTACAGCGAGCCGGGCCGGGCGGTCGCCATCGGCAACTACGACGGCGATCCGGACCGGGCGGGCGCGCTGCTCGTCTTCCGGTCCGAGAAGCTGGAGTTCGGCCGGCGCGACGTGGCCGCGCAGAAGCGGATCCTGGCCGAGCGGTTCGCCGGGATGGGCTGGGAGACCCCGCGTGTCCTCAAGGCCCTGGAAGACGCCGACGACCTGTACTTCGACGCCATCGCCCAGATCCATGTCGACCGGCTCACCCGGGGGCGGGTGGCGCTGCTCGGGGACGCCGGGTACGGCGCCACCATGGGCGGCATGGGGACCGGCGTCGCGATCGTGGCGGCGTACGTCCTGGCCGGTGAACTGGCGCTGGCGGACGGCGACCACCGCACCGCGTTCACCGAGTACGAGACACGGATCCGGGACTTCGCCAGGGGCTGCCAGAAGATCTCCGGGAACGCGGGCCCCTTCTTCGCACCGGCGACCGAGCGCAGGATCCGCGGCCGCGACCTCATGTACCGGCTGCTGAGCTCACGGCTGCTCGCGGGCTTCTTCAAGAAGCTCACGGAGAAGGCCGCGACCGGCATCGAGCTGCGGGACTATCCCCGCCCGTGAGCCACCGGCGCGGGCGCGGGTCCTTCGCGGCCGGACCCCACCCGTGCGGGCCCGGCGGACGCCGACAACTCGGCCACCTTCCGGTGGAGTTCCGCAGCGAACGGTCCACCGGGCCCACCGGCGCCGTCCTTTCGCCCTCCGGACCCCGAAGTCCGTGTGCCGGACGGCACGTTGGCCCCGGCGTCCCACCGGGCGCGTCGGCCTCAGGACTCGATGTCCCCGAAATGGTCCCAGCCGCCCTTGCTCGTCCAGGGGGCGCCGTCCACGGTGACCTGGGGCAGCGCCGACGGGTTGAGGACCTCGCCGATCACCTTCCAGCGCGCGGGGAGCTTCACGTCCGGCGGGAACGTCGCGACGATCGCGTGGTCCTCGCCGCCGGTGAGGACCCACTGGATGGGGTCGACGCCGACGGCCTGGCCGATGTCGTTCATCTGGGAGGGGATGTCGATGTCCCCGGAGCGCACGTCGATGCGCACCTTGCTCGCCTCGGCGATGTGACCGAGATCGGCGATCAGTCCGTCGCTGACGTCCGTCATCGAGGTCGCGCCGAGGCCGGCGGCGGCCGGACCCGCGTGGTACGGGGGTTCGGGGCGGCGGTGGGCCTCCACGAAGGCGCGCGGCGAGCGGAAGCCCCGGGAGAGCACCGCGAAGCCGGCCGCGGACCAGCCCAGCCAGCCGGTCACGGCGACGACGTCACCGGGCTGCGCTCCGCCCCGGGTGACCGGCTCGTGGTTGCGCAGATCGCCGAGCGCGGTGATCGCGACGGTGATCGTCTCGCCCCGTACGACGTCCCCGCCGACCACGGCCGCGCCCGCGACCTGGCACTCGTCGCGCAGCCCGTCCATGAGCTCGGAGGGCCAGGTGGCCGGGAGCTCGGCGGGCACGACGAGGCCGAGCAGCAGCGCGGTCGGCACGGCGCCCATCGCGGCGATGTCCGCGAGGTTCTGCGCGGCCGCCTTGCGTCCGACGTCGTACGCGGTGGACCAGTCGCGGCGGAAGTGCCGTCCCTCGAGGAGGATGTCGGTGCTCGCCACGACCCTGCGGTCCGGCGCGGCCACCACCGCGGCGTCGTCGCCGGGACCGACCCGGACCGCCGGGGTGGTGGTGAGACGTGAGGTGAGCTCTCGGATGAGCCCGAACTCCCCCAACTCGCCCACGGTGCCCTTCATGATCGTCGTGCTCCCTCTGTCGCTGCTCGTGCCCGGTCGCGAGCCGTCTCCGTAGTCGGTACGGTCGAGTTGACCGTCAACTTGTGCAGTCCGTGCACCCCGGCGCGCAAGCCCCAGTCACCGCGGGTCTCCCCGCGGCGAGCGGCAACGCGATACCGTGGCGTTCCTTTTCCCCACATGATCCTCGTGGCCGCCCTGGAGGTTCCGTGGTACAGGCGTACATCCTGATCCAGACGGAGGTCGGCAAAGCGTCGACCGTCGCCGAGACGATCAGCAAGATCCCGGGGGTGATCCAGGCCGAGGACGTGACAGGACCGTACGACGTCATCGTGCGCGCCCAGGCCGACACAGTCGACGATCTCGGTCGCATGGTGGTCGCCAAAGTCCAGCAAGTGGACGGGATCACCCGCACCCTGACCTGCCCGGTCGTGCACCTGTAGCCCCCGTCTACCCTTGGCCGGTGAACTTCTTCCGTCACCGGCACACCGCTCTCCTCGGGCTGCCCGCTCTCGCGACGCTGATCGCGATCGCGGGCTGCTCCTCAGCAGACGACAGCGCGTCCGTCGCGGTTCCGAGTCCGGACACGAAGGTCACCGAGCTGTGTCAGAACCTGGACAAGGCGCTGCCGCGGACGTTGGACGGCCATGGCCGCGAGGACCCGGAGCCCCGGTCCGCGCTGACCGCGGGCTGGGGAAGCCCGGCGATCATACTGCGCTGCGGTGTCGAGCGGCCCCCGAAGATGGTCGACCCGAAGGTGGCGAACGGCGACGACCCGAAGGCGGTCGGCGGCGGTGTGAACGGCGTCGACTGGCTGATGGAGAAGCAGGACGACGGAACGACCCGCCTCACCACCGCGTCGCGTCTGGCGTACGTCCAGATCACGGTGCCCCGGAGCGCCGATGTCTCCGGGGTGCTCGTCGATCTGGCCGCATCCGTCAAGAAGGCGATCCCCAAGGGGATCGCCGACTGACAACAGGGTCCCGCGGGATGCTCAGCGCAGCCCCGTGGAGCGTCGCAGGGCCGCCTGCACCAGGCGGTCGACGAGCTCCGAGTAGCCGACGCCCGTCTCCTGCCACATCCGCGGGTACATGGAGATCGGCGTGAAGCCCGGCATCGTGTTGATCTCGTTGATCACGAACTCGCCGTCCTCGGTGAGGAAGAAGTCCGCGCGGACCAGACCCTCGCAGGACGCGGCCTCGAAGGCCTCGACGGCAAGGCGGCGGACCTCGGCGGTCTGCTCCTCGGTGAGCGGCGCGGGCACGATCCCGTCGGCCGAGTCGATGTACTTGGCCTCGAAGTCGTAGAAGGCGTGCGACTGCACGGGCGGGATCTCCGCGGGCACCGAGGCGCGCGGACCGTCCTCGAACTCCAGGACCCCGCACTCGATCTCGCGGCCGCGCAGCAGCGCCTCCACGATGATCTTCGGGTCGTGCCGCTGGGCCTCCGCGATCGCCTCGTCGAGACCCGAGAGGTCGTCGACCTTGGTGATGCCGAAGGAGGAGCCCGCGCGCGCGGGCTTCACGAACAGCGGCCAGCCGTGCTCGCCCGCGAAGTCGACGATCTTCTTGCGGGCGGCGGACTCGTCCTGCTGCCACTCACGCGGCCGGATCACCACGTACGGGCCCACCTTCAGGCCGAACGAGGTGAACACCCGCTTCATGTAGTCCTTGTCCTGGCCGACGGCCGAGGCGAGCACGCCCGAGCCGACGTAGGGCACTCCGGACAGTTCCAGCAGGCCCTGGAGGGTGCCGTCCTCGCCGTACGGGCCGTGCAGCATCGGGAAGACGACGTCGACCTCGCCGAGCGCCTTGGGAACCGAACCGGGTTCGCTGTAGACGACTTCGCGGTTGGCGGGGTCGACGGGAAGCACCACGCCGCCCTCGCTGGACTCGGCGAGCTGGTCGACGCTGGGCTGCTTGCGGTCGATGATCGCCATGCGTTCCGGCTCGTCCGCGGTGAGCGCCCAACGGCCGTCCTGGGTGATGCCGATCGGCAGTACGTCGTACTTCGTACGGTCGATCGCGCTGAGGACGGCGCCGGCCGTGACCACGGAGATCCCGTGTTCGGAGCTGCGGCCGCCGAAGACGACGGCCACGCGCGGCTTGCGAGGCGGCTGCTCAGGGCTCTGGGGGAGGTTCTCGGTGCTCATATCGCGTTGAGAGTACCCGGTGGTACGGCGGCGAGTCAGCGCCCCACGGCGGCCGTTGCTCAGCGTCGTACGCACCGTTGCGGAGCGTCGCCCAACCGGCCCTCCGGCCGGGCCGGATCAGCGTCGTTCGGGCTTCGCGCTGCGCGACATCAGCTCCTTGAGGGCGACCACCGGGGGCTTGCCCTCGTGGACGATGCTGACGACCGTCTCCGTGATCGGCATGTCGACGCCGTGCCTGCGGGCCAGATCCAGTACGGACTCGCAGGACTTGACGCCCTCGGCGGTCTGCCGGGTGACCGCGATGGTCTCCTGGAGGGTCATGCCCCTGCCGAGGTTGATGCCGAACGTGTGGTTGCGCGAGAGCGGCGAGGAGCAGGTCGCGGCGAGGTCGCCGAGGCCCGCGAGGCCGGAGAACGTCATCGGGTCCGCGCCCATGACCAGTCCGAGCCGGGTGGTCTCGGCGAGGCCGCGGGTGATGAGCGAGCCCTTGGCGTTGTCGCCCAGGCCCATGCCGTCGGCGATACCGACGGCGAGACCGATCACGTTCTTGACGGCGCCGCCGAGTTCGCAGCCCACCACGTCGGTGTTCGTGTACGGGCGGAAGTACGGCGTGTGGCAGGCGGCCTGGATGCGCCGGCCCACGGCCTCGTCCCGGCAGGCGACGACCGCGGCGGCGGGCATCCGCTGCGCGATCTCCTTGGCGAGGTTGGGCCCGGTGACGACGGCGACGCGGTCCGCGGAGACCTTGGCGACCTCCTCGATGACCTCGCTCATCCGCTTCACGGTGCCGAGTTCGACGCCCTTCATGAGCGAGACGAGCACGGTGTCCGGGGCGAGCAGCGGCACCCACTCCGCGAGGTTCCCGCGCAGGGTCTGGGAGGGCACGGCGAGCACGGTGAAGTCGGCGCCGCGCGCGGCCTCGGCCGGGTCGGCGGTGGCCCGAAGGTTCTCGGGCAGTTCGATGCCCGGGAGGTAGTCCGGGTTCATCCGCGTGGAGTTGACCGCGTCGGCGAGTTCGGGGCGGCGTGCCCACAGGGTGACGTCGCACCCCGCGTCGGCGAGCACCATGCCGAAGGCCGTACCCCACGATCCGGTTCCGAAGACGGCCGCCCTGACCGGCTTGCTCACGTGCCCTGCCCTTCTTCCTGCTGTGCCTTTGGCTTGGCCGCGGCCTTGCGGCGCTGCGCGATGCGTACCTCGCGCGGGTCGTACACGTGCTCGGGCGCCTTCTCGCCGCGGATCAGCTCCAGCTGCGCGGTGACGGCGGCCATGATGGCCTCGGTGGCCTCCTTCAGGAGGTCCGGGCTCATCTCCCGGTCGTAGAAGCGCGAGAGGTCCACCGGCGGGCCCGCGAGCACGCGGTGGGTCTTGCGCGGGAGGATGTCGGGCTTCTTGGAGTACGGGGGCAGCAGTTCGTTGGCGCCCCACTGGGCGACCGGAATCACCGGGCACTTGGTCTGCAGGGCGACCCTCGCCGCACCGGTCTTGCCGGTCATCGGCCAGCCGTCGGGGTCTCGGGTGAGCGTGCCCTCGGGGTAGAACGCGACGCACTCACCGCGTTCCACGGCGTCGATCGCGGCCCGGAAGGCGCTCAGCGCGTCGGTGCTCTCGCGGTAGACGGGAATCTGTCCGGTGCCGCGCATCGCGGCGCCGACGAATCCCTTCTTGAAAAGACCGGCCTTCGCCAGGAAGCGCGGAACACGTCCGCTGTTGTACTGGTAGTGCGCATACGCGAACGGGTCCACGTGGGAATTGTGGTTCACCGCGGTGATAAATCCGCCCTCGGCCGGAATGTTCTCCATTCCGCGCCAGTCCCGCTTGATCAGAAGCACCAGCGGCGGTTTGCAGAGAACCGCTGCGAAGCGGTACCAGAAGCCGATTCTGCGGCGGGGCACGCGGACACCTTCCTCTAGAGCCTGGGGGGCCGCACAAGTGTCGCCCGAGGCCGCCTGTCTGTCGAGAACACCGTACGCCCCGGCGTCCGGACCGCCAGGGCGACCGGGTCACAATAAGGCGTGACTGGAGAGGGCGGAGCGCTCGTGCGGTGGACTGTGGTCGTACCCCTCAAACCCTTGGCCCGGGCCAAGAGCAGGTTGGCGGACACGGCCTCCGACGTCCTGCGCCCCGGCCTCGCCCTCGCGTTCGCGCAGGACACCGTGGCAGCGGCCCTGGCCTGCGCCGCGGTCCGGGATGTGGCGGTCGTCACGGGTGACGCCCTGGCCGGACGGGAGCTGTCCGCGCTGGGCGCGCGCATCGTCGGGGACGAACCGGGAGGCGGCCTCAACGCGGCGCTGGCGCACGGAGCGGAGGTCGTACGGTCCCGGGATCCCGAAAGTGCCGTTGCGGCCCTGAACGCCGATCTGCCCGCTCTGCGGCCCTTGGAATTGGCCCGGGTGCTGGCCGCCGCCGCCGAATTCCCGCGCGCTTTTCTGGCCGATGCGGCTGCAATCGGCACCACTCTCCTGGCCGCTTCCCCGGGCCTGGAATTGCTGCCCGCTTTCGGCGGCGATTCCCGGGCCCGCCATCGCGCGTCGGGAGCCGCGGAACTCCGTCTCGACGCGGTGGATTCGGTACGCCAGGACGTGGACACCCGGGACGATCTGCGCGCGGCCCTGACACTCGGCGTGGGGCCGCGCACGGCCGCGGCGGCGGCGCGGCTGCTGATTCCCGGGCAGTAGCTTCCCGGGCAGGGCACCGGTTCACCTTCCCTGGCCGTGGGCCGGTGGCCTGACCGTGGGCCGGTGTCCCGCCGTTGGGCCGGTGTCCCGCCGTTGGACCGGTGTCCCGCCGTTGGACCGGTGTCCCGCCGTTGGGCCGGTGTCCCGCCGTTGGGCCGTCCATGGCGGGCCGGGACTTCCCGGAGCTTCCCGGCACCGCCCGACGCGTCCGGAGGGGCCGGGGGTCACCCGCGTCCCTCCCCCGGTGCCCGGCGCGGCGAGGTCAGTAGGCTGCCCCCATGCAGGCGACCTCGTACACGTACGACCCCGAGACCCGCAGCGGACAGGTGCTGCTCGACGACGGCACCCCGGTGCCCTTCGACGGGGCGGCGTTCGAAGCCGGCGGGCTGCGGCTGCTGCGGCCCGGGCAGCGCGTGCGGATCGAGACCGCAGGGGAGGGTGAGGGGCGCCGGATCACCCTGATCACCCTGCAGACGTTCTGAACACGCCGCGGGCCGGGCTCCCGGTGGGAGCCCGGCCCGGCGCGTGAGGTACCCCTGCGCCCGGCTTCTAGCGGGCGGTGGTCTTCTTGGCGGTGATCTTGCGAGCCGTCGACTTCTTGGCGGGGGCCTTCTTGGCGGTGGCCTTCTTCGCCGGGGCCTTCTTGGCCGTCGTCTTCTTGGCCGCGGTCGTCTTCGCCGCGGTCTTCTTGGCGGCCGCGGTGGTCTTCTTCGCGGTCGTCTTCTTCGCCGTGGTCTTCTTCGCGGCGGCGGTGGTCTTCTTCGCGACCGTCTTCTTCGCCGCCGCGGTCTTCCTGGTCGTCGCCTTCTTGGCGGTGGTGGCCTTCTTGGCGGCGGCCTTCTTCACCGTCGCCGAAGCTCCGCCGGAGAGGCTGCCCTTCGGGGCCTTCTTGACCGCGACATCGTTCTTCGGGAGCTTCTTCGAGCCGCTCACCAGGTCCTTGAAACCCTGGCCCGCGCGGAAGCGGGGCACCGAGGTCTTCTTGACCCGGACACGCTCACCCGTCTGCGGGTTGCGGGCGTAACGAGCCGGACGGTCAACCTTCTCGAAGGAACCGAAGCCGGTGACCGAGACCCGGTCTCCGCCGACAACCGCACGGACGATGGCGTCCAGTACCGCGTCGACAGCGTCGGCGGCCTGCTGACGCCCGCCGACCTTGTCGGCAATCGCTTCTACGAGCTGCGCCTTGTTCACGTCTTCCCCTTCGGAGACATTGCCCGAACGAATGCGTTCAAGCTTTTTCGCACGTTAGGCAGATATATACCGCAAATCAAACACGAAACGGGCTAATCACCCTTGTGCCGCAACGAACTCGGGCCGCAGCGGAGTTCCTCAGCGTTCCCCTTCGAGGAATCGACCCTCGTCGAGGTCGGTGGTGAACCGCTCCAGCCGCCTTGTCGCATCGGCGAGATCGTGCTTGGCCGCGGCCGTAATGACCAGCAGCTTCCGGGTCAGCGCCATCCGTACGCCCTCCGGGACTTGCAGTGCGCGCACTCTTGTGTGCGCTTCCTTGAGTTGGGCCGCGACTGCCACGTAGAGCTCGAGTTGGCCGTCGCGTTCCATGCACAGATTGTGCCATCTGGGGCGAGTTGTCGCCTGCGCAGGGGGTAACTGCCGTCCTCCGAAGGCCTGCTGAGCACCCCGGCCGGAGGCCGCGTCCACATGCGTGTACCCAGGCAACATCCCTTGTAACTAGGGGAGTTGACAGTCATCTCGGGGGTACCCGGGAGCCTTCCGGGGGCAGACACAGCTGTACCCCCAACCGTCCACGATTGGGGGTACAGAGGGGTGTTGCGGTGGCTGAAATCAGTCTTGCCACGGCCGCGATGCGGCCCGTGCGTCAGACCGGCAGCGTCTTCGGCTTGTGCGACGGCCGCTTGCTCTCGTACGTCGCGATGTCGCCCTCGTTCTGGAGGGTGATGGAGATGTCGTCCAGCCCGTTCAGCAGCCGCCAGCGGGCGTTCTCGTCGAGCTCGAAGGGGGCGGTGATGCCCTCGGCGCGCACCTCACGGGCCTCGAGGTCGACCGTGATCTCGGCCTGCGGGTCCTTCTCCGACAGCTCCTGGAGCGCGTCCACGATCTTCTGCTCCAGAACCACCGTGAGCAGGCCGTTCTTGAGCGAGTTGCCGCGGAAGATGTCAGCGAACCGCGACGAGATGACGGCCTTGAAGCCGTAGTTCTGGAGCGCCCAGACGGCGTGCTCGCGGGAGGAGCCCGTACCGAAGTCGGGGCCCGCCACCAGAACCGTGGCGCCCTTGCGCTCGGGCTGGTTGAGGATGAAGGACGCATCCTTGCGCCAGGCCTCGAAGAGACCGTCCTCGAAGCCGTCCCTGGTCACCTTCTTGAGCCAGTGGGCGGGGATGATCTGGTCGGTGTCGACGTTGCCGCGGCGCAGCGGGACGGCCCGGCCGGTGTGCGTGGTGAATGCTTCCATGACTCTCAGACTCCAGCGGGCACAGGGGCGTCGGACAGGTCGGCCGGGGAGGCCAGGTGGCCGAGGACCGCCGACGCGGCGGCGACCTGCGGCGAGACCAGGTGCGTCCGGCCGCCCTTGCCCTGCCTGCCCTCGAAGTTGCGGTTGGAGGTGGACGCGGAGCGCTCACCGGGGGCCAGCTGGTCGGGGTTCATGCCCAGACACATCGAGCAGCCCGCGTGCCGCCATTCGGCGCCGGCCTCCTTGAAGACCACGTCCAGGCCCTCGGAGACGGCCTGCAGACCGACCCGCGCGGAGCCGGGGACGACCAGCATCCGTACACCGTCGGCGACTTTGCGGCCCCCGACGATCTCGGCGGCCGCCCGCAGGTCCTCGATACGGCCGTTGGTGCACGAACCTACGAAGACGGTGTCGACCTTGATGTCGCGCAGCGGCTGTCCGGCGGTCAACCCCATGTATTCCAGGGCCTTTTCGGCGGCCAGGCGCTCCGAAGCGTCTTCGTACGAAGCCGGGTCGGGGACGTTCGCCGAAAGCGGCGCACCCTGGCCGGGGTTGGTGCCCCAGGTCACGAACGGCGACAGCGAAGCGGCGTCGACGACGACCTCCGCGTCGAACGCGGCGTCGTCGTCGGACTTCAGGGTCTTCCAGTACGCGACCGCGGCGTCCCACTCCTCGCCCTCGGGGGCGTGGGCGCGGCCCTTGAGGTACGCGAAGGTCGTCTCGTCGGGGGCGATCATGCCCGCGCGGGCGCCGGCCTCGATCGACATGTTGCAGATGGTCATCCGGGACTCCATCGAGAGCTTCTCGATGGCGGAGCCGCGGTATTCCAGGATGTAGCCCTGGCCGCCGCCGGTGCCGATCTTGGCGATGATCGCCAGGATCAGGTCCTTCGCGGTGACGCCGTCGGGCAGTTCACCGTCGATCGTGATGGCCATGGTCTTCGGACGGGCCAGCGGCAGCGTCTGGGTGGCCAGCACATGCTCGACCTGCGAGGTGCCGATACCGAACGCCAGGGCGCCGAAGGCACCGTGCGTGGAGGTGTGCGAGTCACCGCAGACCACGGTGGTGCCCGGCTGGGTCAGACCCAGCTGCGGTCCCACGACGTGGACCACGCCCTGCTCGACGTCGCCCAGCGAGTGCAGCCGTACACCGAATTCGGCGGCGTTCTTGCGCAGCGTCTCCAGCTGGATCCGGGAGACCGGGTCCGCGATGGGCTTGTCGATGTCGAGGGTCGGGGTGTTGTGATCCTCGGTGGCGATGGTGAGGTCGAGGCGGCGCACCGGGCGCCCCGCCTGACGCAGACCGTCGAAGGCCTGCGGGCTGGTCACCTCGTGCAGCAGGTGCAGATCGATGAAGAGGAGGTCGGGCTCGCCCTCGGCGCGCCGGACGACATGGTCGTCCCAGACCTTCTCCGCGAGTGTCCTACCCATCGCTTTCCCTCCGGCCGGCTTGTGTGGCGCCGGCCCAACTAGAGATTTCCGGGGCGGCAGACGTTCCGTACCCCTCGTCCGGACGTCGTCCGCCGGGCCCGTTGGTCCGCGGGCCGCTCTGTGTACAAGGGTGGCGCGTTCCACCGGAAATTGAACTTGCGTTTCACAGAGTGAGACGCGAGTATCGTTTCATGGACAACAGTAGCGGCGTCGGCGTTCTGGACAAGGCAGCCCTTGTCCTGAGCGCTCTGGAGTCCGGTCCGGCCACCCTCGCGGGCCTGGTCGCGGCGACCGGACTGGCACGACCCACGGCACATCGCCTCGCCGTGGCACTTGAACACCACCGCATGGTGGCGCGCGACATGCAGGGCCGTTTCATTCTCGGGCCCCGCCTCGCCGAGCTGGCCGCGGCCGCCGGTGAGGACCGTCTCCTCGCGACGGCGGGCCCCGTGCTCACGCATCTGCGGGACATCACGGGCGAGAGCGCGCAGCTCTACCGTCGCCAGGGCGACATGCGTATCTGCGTCGCCGCGGCCGAGCGGCTGTCCGGCCTGAGGGACACCGTCCCGGTCGGCTCCACCCTCACCATGAAGGCCGGTTCCTCCGCCCAGATCCTGATGGCCTGGGAAGAGCCGGAGCGGCTGCACCGCGGTCTGCAGGGCGCCCGCTTCACCGCCACCGCCCTGTCGGGAGTACGGCGCCGGGGCTGGGCCCAGTCGATCGGTGAGCGCGAGCCGGGCGTGGCGTCCGTCTCCGCGCCGGTCCGCGGCCCCTCGAACCGTGTCGTGGCCGCCGTCTCGGTCTCCGGACCGATCGAGCGCCTGACCCGTCACCCGGGCCGTATGCACGCGCAGGCCGTCATCGACGCCGCCGGCCGCCTCTCCGAGGCTCTGCGCCGCACGGGCTGACCTTCTCTCCACTCCCGCGCGACGGGACGGGCCGGCCTCAACGCCGCGGCAGGCCCTCTCCGATGCGCACCGTCCCGTACGCGGGGTGTGCCGGCCCCGAGGCCCGCGCACCCCGCGCCCTCTTTTCCGGCGTGAGCGAACTCATGGCACCGTACGCCGAGTTGATCTCCGGCCGGCACGTGGCACGCAGGAGAGGGAGCGGGAGGGAAGGAGTGGAGAGGGAGATGGGGAGAGTCGGCGCGGCGTACGGAATCGTCCGAGCGCGCCCGGCGGGTGGACCGCCCCGGAAACGCCGAAAAAGGCCCCCACCGAAGTGGAGACCCTTTCGCATCGCGTACCCCCGACCGGATTCGAACCGGCGCTACCGCCTTGAGAGGGCGGCGTGCTAGGCCGCTACACAACGGGGGCCTTGGATCTTGCGTTTCCGCAGACCCGAGCTGGGCTACCAGGACTCGAACCTAGAATGACGGTACCAGAAACCGTAGTGTTGCCAATTACACCATAGCCCATGGTGGTTTAGACCAGTACCCCCGACCGGATTCGAACCGGCGCTACTGCCGTGAGAGGGCAGCGTGCTAGGCCGCTACACAACGGGGGCCCTAGCGATCCTGCATGAGAGTCAGCGGGTGCGACCCGGACTGTCCCCCTGGGAAGGATCTGTACCCCCGACCGGATTCGAACCGGCGCTACTGCCGTGAGAGGGCAGCGTGCTAGGCCGCTACACAACGGGGGCGTTGCGGATCTGGATATCCGCGTGTGCAGATGAGCTCTGCGAGCTGGGCTACCAGGACTCGAACCTAGAATGACGGTACCAGAAACCGTAGTGTTGCCAATTACACCATAGCCCACTTAAACGCAACCCCCCATGGGGGTTTTGTTTTAGCTAGCACCCCCGAGCTCCGGCCTTTCGGCCCGCTCCCGGCGGCGCAGAAAGAACATTACCCGAAGGTGGACCACGCTCCAAAACGGGTATCGGCGCCGAGCAGGGCGGGCAGTTCGATCAGCGACGAGATGCGGTGCCGACCCGTCGGCGGACCGTCGGGCGCGGGGTGCGCGCCGTCCCGGTCGATCCAGACGGAGAGCAGACCCGCCTCGGCGGCGCCCCGTCCGTCGATCTCAGGGTGGTCGCCGACGTAGGCGACCCGGTGCGGCGGCAGGTCCAGGGCCTCGCAGGCCGCGTGGAAGGCGGCCGCGGCGGGCTTGGAGACGCCGAGTTCGGCGGCGCACAGGATCGCCTCGAAGCGGTCGTGCACACCGAGGACGCGCAGTTTGCGGTCCTGCACGAGGAGGCTGGAGTTGGACAGGACCGCGTGCCGGTGGCTGGCGACGAGGCTGTCCAGGACGGGCAGGACGTCGGGGAAGAGGGTCCAGGCGCATTCGTAGTGCGTGATGTACCGGTCGAACCACGCGTCGGCCTCGGCGTCGCTCAGCGGCTCCCCCAGGAACACCCGGACGCGCTCCCGGCGCTGGCCCTGCCAGTCCGTCTCACCGGCCGAGAACCTCGCCCACTGCGCGTCGGTGACCTCCCGCCAGCGCGCGAGGGTCTGCTCGACGGACGTGTGCCCGTCGAGCAGGCCCTCGGCCACGAGGTGGTCCCGCATACCCGCCCGGTCGGCGGCCGTGTAGTCGAAGATCGTGTCGTCGATGTCCCAGACCACGGCGTCGATGCTCATGGACCGACCGTATCCCCGCGCCCGGGGCGCCGTCCCTCGGCCGGTCGTGGTCGTAGCACCCGGCGGGAGCGGACGTCGAACAGGAGCGGTGCGCTCGGGGTGACCGGTCGGCGCACACCGAAGGGGCGGTGCCCGAACCGGACACCGCCCCCTGTACGTACACCCTGTGGCTACGCGGCGAGTCGCTCCAGCGCGGCGTCGACGCGGGCCAGCGTCTTCTCCTTGCCCAGGATCTCCAGGGACTCGAAGAGCGGCAGGCCGATCGTGCGGCCGGTGACGGCGACGCGGACCGGGGCCTGAGCCTTGCCGAGCTTGAGACCGTGCTCCTCACCGGCGGCCAGGACGGCCTCCTTGAGGGACTCCGCGGAGGACCAGTCGGCCGCGTCCAGCTTCTCGCGGGCCGTGCGGAGCAGGGCGTCGCTGCCCTCCTTCATGGCCTTCGTCCAGGAGGCCTCGTCGACGGCAGGCTCCGGCAGGAACAGGAAGTCGACGTTGTCCGTGATCTCGGAGAGGACCTTCATCCGCGACTGGGCGTGCGGGGCGATCGCCTGCCACTTGGCCTCGTCGAAGTCCTCCGGAGCCCAGGGGGCGAAGGGGGCGCGCAGCCAGGGGGCGCAGCGCTCGGTGAAGTCCTTCACGTCGAGCATGCGGATGTGGTCGGCGTTGATCGCCTCGCACTTCTTCAGGTCGAACCGGGCCGGGTTCGGGTTCACGTCCGTGACGTCGAAGGCGGCGACCATCTCGTCGATGGAGAAGATGTCGCGGTCAGCCGAGAGCGACCAGCCCAGCAGGGAGAGGTAGTTCAGCAGGCCCTCGGGGAGGAACCCGCGCTCCCTGTAGAGGTTGAGCGAGGACTCCGGGTCGCGCTTGGAGAGCTTCTTGTTGCCCTCGCCCATCACGTACGGGAGGTGGCCGAAGGCCGGGGTCTCCTTGGCGATGCCGAGCTCGGTCAGCGCCTTGTAGAGGGCGATCTGCCGCGGGGTGGAGGAGAGCAGGTCCTCGCCGCGCAGGACGTGGGTGATCTCCATCAGGGCGTCGTCGACCGGGTTGACCAGGGTGTACAGCGGCGCGCCGTTGGCACGGACGATGCCGTAGTCCGGGACGTTCTCCGGGAGGTACGTGATCTCGCCGCGGACCAGGTCGTCGAAGGTGATCGCCTCGTCGGGCATCCTGAAGCGGACGATGGGCGCACGCCCCTCGGCCTCGTAGGCGGCCTTCTGCTCGGCGGAGAGGTCGCGGCAGTGGCCGTCGTAGCCGGAGGGCCTGCCGGCGGCGCGGGCGGCGTCGCGGCGGGCGTCCAGCTCCTCGGTCGAGCAGTAGCAGGGGTACGCGCGGCCCGCGTCCAGCAGCTTCCGGGCGACATCCTGGTAGATGTCCATGCGCTGCGACTGGCGGTACGGCGCGTGCGGGCCGCCGATCTCGGGGCCCTCGTCCCAGTCGAAGCCGAGCCAGCGCATCGAGTCGAGCAGCTGGTCGTACGACTCCTCGGAGTCGCGGGCCGCGTCGGTGTCCTCGATGCGGAAGACCAGGGTGCCTTCGTTGTGCCGGGCGAACGCCCAGTTGAACAGGGCGGTGCGGACCAGGCCCACGTGGGGGTTGCCGGTCGGGGACGGACAGAAACGTACGCGGACAGTCGCGTTAGCCACGCTTGATCACCTTGTTGGTGAGAGTGCCGATGCCTTCGATGGTGACGGCGACCTCGTCGCCGACGTTCAGGGGGCCGACCCCAGCCGGGGTGCCGGTGAGGATCACGTCGCCGGGGAGCAGCGTCATGGCCTCGGTGATGTTGACGATCAGGTCCTCGATGGAGTGGATCATCTCGCTCGTGCGGCCGAGCTGCCGCTGCTGCCCGTTGACCGTGCACTGGATGGTCAGGTCGGCGGGGTCGAGGTCCGTCTCCACCCAGGGGCCGAGCGGGCAGGAGCTGTCGAAGCCCTTGGCCCGGGCCCACTGCTTCTCGCGCTTCTGGACGTCGCGGGCGGTGACGTCGTTGGCGCAGGTGTAACCCAGGATGACGTCCTTGACGCGCTCGCGCGGGACCTCGCGGCACATGCGCCCGATGACGACCGCGAGCTCGGCCTCGTGGTGCAGCTCGCTGGAGAAGGAGGGGTACTGGATCTGGTCGCCCGGGCCGATCACCGAGGTCGACGGCTTGAAGAAGGCGAACGGGGCGTCGGGCACCTCGTTGCCGAGTTCCTTGGCGTGCTCCGCGTAGTTCCGGCCGAAGGCCACGACCTTGTTCGGGAGCACCGGCGGCAGCAGCCTGACCTTGCTCAGCGGGACCTTCGTACCGGAGAGCTCGAAGTCCGCGAACGGGATGCCCCTGATGATGTCGAGGACGAGCTCGTCCGGCCTGTCGCCCTCGACCGCGCCGAAAGCGACGTTGCCGTCGATGGAGAATCTGGCGATGCGCACGGGATCCTTGCGCCCCTCACTGAGCTGGCTGGAGTCTGACGCTCCAGGCTAACGCGGCAAGGGGCGCGCGCTTCGCGCATATCCGCCGGGACGGTGAACGTCGGGGCGCCGGCCAGGTGCGGTGGGCCTCAGGCCCCTGTCCGGGCCGTGAACGACCGGCGGGGCCGCGCGCCGGGCGCGGGCCCCGCTCAGGCCATCGTGCTTACTCCGCGGCGACGGCGGCGACCGGGATGTCCACCAGGACGGTGCGGCGGGGGTTCGCGGTCTGGAGGGGAAGGTCGACCGAGTGCTCCGGCCGCTCCGGCGTCTGCAGGGCGTCGGCGTCCTCGAGGTGCGCCAGCGTCGTGCGTCGCGGGTTGGCTATGTTGCGGAACATCATCGTCGTCTTCACCGTTGTACTCGACCTTGTCGTCCTGGGCGCCGGGCTGGGCCTGCGAAAGGCCCGGACAGGCGCGGGTTGTCGGATTCGCCATCCCTGTAAAGCGTCAGGCTAAACATGCAATTCCCGGGCGATGCCGTGAAGACGCCATGATCTACGTGTGAGTTTCCTCACTCACCGAGGGACAAACCGGTCAACTCCGACCCCCAACCCCGGCCGACCAAACGGACATTGCTCCACTGAAGCAATCATTCCGCTCCTGATCATGGCGACTGGGACAGGGTATATACACCATCGGCTCGTCGGCATACGCCCGATATGTACGAGATCCCCTTACACACCTCGTGATGTCCTCCTCACATGCTGTCACGGAGGTCACAGCCTGGTACTCGGCCCTTGTTGGAGATCCTGCACTGTGCTGGAATTCCACGGACCGCCGCGGAATCACGATCCGGCGCGCAGGGGCGCAACGCAGCGCCGAGTGGCGGCGGGAAGGGGGAACCTGCGCCGGTCACCCAGACCACATCAAAGAGGCGCGACTGCGCCTTTGTACAACGCCGACACCGTCCCGCCGTTCCAGCGGAGGGGCGCCTGGTCCAGAGGTTGCGACGCTAGTGCAGGGACGTTTCAAGAGGGATGGCAGCGCTTCGGCGGAGCCGGAGCCGCGCGGCGGGACCGACCGCGGTTCCTCGCCCCAGCACGCCCAGAACCCGGGACCGGCAGAGGTCGGCGGCAGCGGTGAACACTCCGCTCGCGCCGGCGCGAAGCCCAAGGCTCCCGCCACCACACCGGCCGCCAAGCCGACGAGCACCCCGAGCCACGGCTCGCGCGTAGCTCTGCGGAACTGGCGCATCTCGACGCGACTGGTCTCGCTGCTGGCTCTCCCCGTGGTCGCCGCGACCTCGCTGGGTGCGCTCCGCATCAACCAGTCGATGGACGACATCCAGCAGCTCGACAACATGAAGCTGCTGACCGAGATGACCAAGCAGGCGACCGAGCTCGCGGTCGCGCTCCAGGAGGAGCGTGACCAGTCGGCCGGCCCGCTGGCGCACAACGCCCCCTCCAACGACTACACGGTCAAGGGCGTGCGCGAGGACACCGACCTCGCCAAGAAGCACTTCCTCCAGGGCACGCAGGACATCGACGACGCCACGGCCGACGGCCAGCTGTCCGGTGTCCGCGACAGCCTCGTCGGCATCGCGAGCGAGCTGAACAAGCTCGTCAGCATCCGCAACGACGCCTACAACGACCCCGACAACGCGACCCAGACGGTCGAGGCGTACCACCGCCTGATCACCGGGCTTCTCGCGCTCTCCCAGGACATGGCCGAGGCGACCAGCAACCCGGAGATGATCCAGCGCACCCGTGCGCTGTCGGCCTTCTCCTCCGCCAAGGAGTACGCGTCCGTCCAGCGAGCCGTCATCGCCGCCGCACTGCCCGAGCGCCCGACGGTCTTCGGAACGCTCTCCAAGAACGACCAGCTGTACGCGCAGTCGGCGCTGGCGAGCCAGGCGTCCGAGATCAGCGGCTTCAAGAACATCTACGGCGACGGCAGCGCTGACCTGCTCAAGCCCATCGAGGTCGACAACCCGACCATCCAGGCCGCCGACAAGTACGCCGCGCGTGTGCTGAGCGGCCGGGACGGTCTGCGGACGCAGGACAAGCAGTCCTACAAGGACTGGATCGACGACGACTCGGCCAAGATCGACAAGATGTCGACGATCGAGACCACGCTGCTCGGCGAGATGGAGCAGAAGGCCCGTCAGCTGCGCAACGAGTCCCAGAGTGAAGCCATCGTCTCCGGTGTGCTGATCCTGCTCGTCCTCGGTGTCTCGCTCGTCGGCGCCTTCGTCGTGGCCCGGTCCATGATCCGCTCGCTGCGCCGCCTGCAGGACACCGCGACCAAGGTCGCCCAGGAACGCCTGCCCGAGCTGGTCAAGCAGCTCTCGGAGTCGGACCCGCAGGACGTCGACACCTCCGTCGAGTCGGTCGGTGTGCACTCCCGGGACGAGATCGGCCAGGTGGCCGCGGCCTTCGACGACGTGCACCGCGAGGCCGTCCGCCTCGCCGCCGAGCAGGCCCTTCTGCGAGGCAACGTCAACGCGATGTTCACCAACCTCTCGCGCCGTTCCCAGGGTCTTATCCAGCGTCAGCTCTCGCTCATATCCGAGCTGGAGTCCCGCGAGGCCGACCCCGACCAGCTCTCCTCGCTGTTCAAGCTCGACCACCTCGCGACCCGCATGCGCCGTAACGGTGAGAACCTCCTGGTCCTCGCCGGTGAAGAGCCCGGCCGCCGCTGGACCCGTCCGGTCCCGCTGGTCGACGTCCTCCGCGCCGCCGCCTCCGAGGTGGAGCAGTACGAGCGCATCGAGCTCTCCTCGGTCCCGACGACCGAGGTCGCCGGCCGCGTGGTCAACGACCTCGTGCACCTGCTCGCAGAGCTGCTCGAGAACGCCACCTCGTTCTCCTCCCCGCAGACCAAGGTCAAGGTCACCGGTCACGCCCTGCCCGACGGCCGGGTGCTGATCGAGATCCACGACACCGGTATCGGTCTGTCCCCCGAGGACCTCGCCGCGATCAACGAGCGGCTCGCCGCACCGCCCACCGTGGACGTCTCGGTCTCCCGCCGCATGGGTCTGTTCGTGGTCGGTCGTCTGTCGCAGCGCCACGGCATCCGCATCCAGCTGCGTCCGTCCGACTCCGGTGGTACGACCGCGCTGGTCATGCTGCCCGTGGACGTCGCGCAGGGCGGCAAGAAGCCCATGCCGAACAAGCCGGGCCAGGGTGCCCCGGGCGGCGGCCCTGCCGCCGCGCAGGCTTCGGCCGGTGTGGCAGCCGCCCGTCGCCCCAACGGCTCGCAGGGCGGTCCCTCGCTCGGTGCCGGAGCCCCCACCGCCCCCGGTGGACCGCTCGGTGCCCCGCCGCAGCGCGGGCAGGTCGGCGCGGGCCAGGGTCCGCGGGCCGCACTGCCCACGAGCAACCAGGGCGGTCGCCCGGGTGCTCCCGGCGGTGCGCGTGGTCCGCAGGGTGGTCCGGGTGCCGGTCAGCAGGGCAGGCCGGCTCCGGCCGGTGCGGGTGCCTTCGGGCAGCAGAGCCCGCAGGGCTTCCAGGGCCAGAACGGCTCGCCGCAGCAGGGCTACGGCAACGGATCCGGCTCCCAGAACGCCTTCGGCGACACCTCCGGCGCCCGTCAGAACGCCTTCGGCGACAGCGGCCCCGCGGCCGCCGCGCCGCCGCAGGCACCGACGGGCGGCAAGGGCAGCCGACGCCGGCCGCAGCTTCCGGGACGCGGTGGTGCGCGTGCCGAGCTGCCCGGCGGCAACAACGGTTCCCGCACGCCGAGCTGGAGCGACGACAACGCTCAGCCGCCGGTGCCGCGTTCGGCCCTCGACACCCCGCGCGGTCACGAGGACCCCGACGCCACCTCGCGCATGCCGCGGATCGACGACCGCCAGGGCCCCGCCTCCACCTCGGAGTTCGCCCGTCCCGACTTCGACGCCCCGCGCCCCGGCGCGAGTGCGCCGCAGAACAACGGCCAGCACACCGGCCAGTACCAGCGCCCGGACAGCTACGGTCCCGGCAACCCGTCCTCCGTCGGCCACAACCCGGTCGGCACGGGGCAGTTCGCGACCCAGGGCTACGGCGCCTCTCAGGACCCGTCGTCCACCGGCCAGTTCGCCCGGCCGGGCTACGGAGCTTCCCAGGACCCCACGTCCACAGGGCAGTTCGCGACGCCCGGCTACGGCAACGGCCAGGACTCTTCGTCCACCGGGCAGTACGAGCGGCCGGGTACCCCGCAGCCTCCCGTACGCCCGCAGGAGCCCGAGGCGCTTCCGCCGGCCTCGGGTCCCGGTGACGGCCGCACCCCCCTGTTCGACACGCTGGAGACCAACTGGTTCCACGGTCAGGCGAACGGTGGCGCTCCCGCCAACGGTGCTCCCCAGAACAACGGTTCCCAGGGGTCCGCGCAGGTTGCCCCCCAGCAGCCGCAGACTCCCCCTGCTCCGCAGCAGCGGCCGGCCGCCGCACCGGCCACTGCCACGTGGCGCAGCTCTCCCAACGACGATCTCGTCAAGCAGGCAGAGCGCGTCCGTCAACCGTCGGCGGGCGGGGTAACCACCTCAGGCCTGCCGCGCCGCGTCCCGCGAGCCAACCTCGTCGCGGGTACGGCACAGCAGCAACAGCACCAAAGTGGTCCGCAGGTCTCTCGTGCGCCCGATGACGTACGAGGCCGGCTGACCAACCTCCGTAGGGGCATTCAGCAAGGTCGACAAGCCGCTCCCAACGGCCAGACCGGCAGCTTCCCCAGCCCCACTCACCAGCAGGAGCGTTAGTTGAGCCCGATGAGCCAGGCGGCACAGAACCTAAACTGGTTGATCACCAACTTTGTGGACAACACCCCTGGGGTGTCCCACACCGTCGTCGTGTCCGCCGACGGACTCCTTCTGGCAATGTCCGAAGGCTTCCCCCGCGACCGCGCCGACCAACTGGCGGCCGTGGCCTCCGGACTCACCTCGCTGACCGCCGGGGCTTCCCGGATCTTCGAGGGCGGAGCGGTGGCCCAGACGGTCGTGGAGATGGAGCGCGGCTTCCTCTTCCTGATGTCCGTCTCGGACGGATCGTCCCTCGCGGTCCTCTCCCACCCGGAGTGCGACATCGGTCTCGTCGGCTACGAGATGGCACTCCTCGTAGACCGTGCGGGCGCCGTCCTCACGCCGGACCTGCGCGCCGAACTACAAGGCAGTCTGCTTCACTGACCGCCGCCGGATCCAGACACCGCACGAAATCACCGTCCGGCCGCCACAATCCCCCCACCGGCCCCAACAGACGGCACGACTGACCGACTTGCTGTCCCGCCCGGAGGATTCATGACCCCGCCTACCGCCTCTCATGATCCGTACGCTGAGCCGTACGGGGACGAGGGCGACCAGCCGCTGGTACGTCCGTACGCGATGACCGGCGGCCGGACACGGCCGCGGTACCAACTCGCCATAGAGGCACTGATCAGCACCACGGCCGATCCGGCCCAGCTGATGGGGCTGCTGCCCGAACACCAGCGCATCTGCCACCTGTGCCGGGAAGTGAAGTCGGTGGCCGAGGTGTCGGCCCTCCTGTCCATGCCTCTCGGTGTGGCCAGGATCCTCGTCGCGGACCTCGCGGAGGCCGGACTCGTCGCCATTCACCAGCCTGGCGGCGATGAGAACAACGGCGGCGCGCCGGACGTGACTTTGCTCGAAAGGGTGCTCAGTGGACTTCGCAAGCTCTGACGGAGGCCGGGCGACCACCTCCGCGAAGATCGTCGTAGCGGGTGGCTTCGGTGTCGGCAAGACCACGTTCGTGGGTGCCGTCTCGGAGATCAACCCGCTGCGCACCGAGGCCGTCATGACCTCCGCCTCGGCGGGGATCGACGACCTCACCCACACCGGGGACAAGACCACCACCACGGTGGCCATGGACTTCGGCCGTATCACCCTCGACCAGGACCTGATCCTCTACCTCTTCGGTACGCCGGGTCAGGACCGTTTCTGGTTCATGTGGGACGACCTGGTCCGCGGCGCCATCGGCGCGGTGGTCCTGGTGGACACCCGGCGTCTCGCCGACTGCTTCCCCGCGGTCGACTACTTCGAGAACAGCGGTCTGCCGTTCGTCATCGCCCTCAACGGCTTCGACGGTCACCAGCCGTACAACCCCGAGGAAGTCCGCGAGGCGCTTCAGATCGGTCCGGACGCTCCGATCATCACGACGGACGCCCGACACCGTGCGGACGCGAAGAGCGCTCTGATCACGCTGGTCGAGCACGCCCTCATGGCCCGGCTGCGTTAGCGGCCAAGTCGACGGCTCCCTATGGAAGTTGTCGTAGACGCATTGGAGCCGGCTGTGTCATTTGACACGGTCGGCCACAGTGTTCATAACGTTTCGACAGAGAATTTCGCTGGCCTCGCCACGCATCGCGGTCACTCGATGCCGCTGCGCTCATGAAAGCCCCGTCTTTTGGCGGGGCTCGCTCTTTATGACCGTTTTATCTGTGGTCAGTGCCACTCGGAATCCCCGATTCCGAGTGTTTGGAAGGGCGCCGCCTGACGTGCTGGAATGCGCTGAACTGCCCAGTAGTCAAGGGCGCTGGTAGATACCGCGGCACAACGTAGGTGCCGACGCCGAGAGGTTGTTGGTCGAGTGAGGCGAAGCATGAACGGTCCCGAGCCGTCGGCACGGGGCAACTTCACCCCGCCGCCGCGCGGAGCGGCGCCCGCACAAATGCCCGGCCCGGAGCCCATGCCGGCACCCGCGCCGAGCGGCGGCCGTCTCTCCCCGCGCAACTGGCGCGTGCCGACGAGACTGAACGCGATCCTGCTCATACCCGTGATCGTCGGCCTGGTCATGGGCGGCTTCCAGGTGAAGAGCTCGATCGACACCTGGAAGGAGGCCCAGGACGCCGAGAAGACGGCGCGCCTGGTCCAGGCGGCCCTGACCTACGGCGACAAGCTGTTCGTCGAGCGTGACGTCAGCGCGGCCCCGATGCTGGCCCCCGACGGCAAGGGCGAGAAGGACCCCGACGTCGTCAAGGCCCGCGAGCAGACGGACGAAGCGGCCGACGTCTTCGACGAGGCCGCCCAGAACATGCCGAAGACGGCCGGCCTGGAGCGACGCCTCGACGTCTTCCGCAAGGTCGAGCCCAGCCTGGTGACCCTCCGGAAGGTCGCGTACTCCGCCAAGCTCGACGGTGTGAAGACCGAAGAGGGCTACCTCCAGATCCAGCACCCGCTGATGGAGTTCGCCAACGAGCTCGGTCTGGGCACCGGAAACATCACCAGCTACGGCCGTACGGTCTACGCGATCTCGCTCTCCAAGGCCGCGCTGTCGCTGGAGCGGTCCATCGGCATGCACATACTGATCAAGCCGGGCCCGGGCCTCGGCAGCCTCGCCAAGCAGCGCGTGGCCCTCTCCTCGTACGCCTACCTCGAAGGCATCGCGATCGAGGAGTACATCGGTGGTGGCACCGAGGCCGACGCCACGAAGCTCGGCGCGGCCCAGGCAAAGATCAAGGCCGACCTGACGGACAAGGCCAAGCAGGCGGCGTCCGCGGACCCGAACTACGTGCCGCCGCCGACGGGCGACACCGCCATGGTCACCGAGCTCGCGCAGCTCAGGTCCCCGCTGGAGACCGACCGCGCCAAGCTCACCGCGAAGGGCGTCACCCCGCAGAACTGGTGGGCGGTCAACACCGCCAAGTACGACGCCTACCGTCAGATCGAGTCGGAGCTCTCCGACAAGGCGGTGGCCGAAGCCTCGGACATCGCCGACGCCGCCCAGACCGACGCCTTCATCACCGGCGCCATCGTCGTGGTCGCCCTGCTCGCCGCGTTCATCCTGGCCGGCATGGTGGCCCGCCAGATGAGCCGCGCGATGCGTCAGCTGCGCAACGCGGCCTTCAATGTCGCCGAGCAGCGCCTGCCGATGCTGGTCGACCAGCTCTCGCGTACCGACCCCGGCCGGGTCGACACCCGCGTGCAGCCCATCCCGATCACCACCACGGACGAGATCGGCGAAGTCGCCCGCGCCTTCGACCAGGTCCACCGCGAGGCCGTACGACTGGCCGCCGAGCAGGCCCTCCTGCGAGGCAACATCAACGCGATCTTCACCAACCTGTCGCGCCGCAACCAGTCGCTGATCGAGGGCCAGCTGACCCTGATCACCGACCTGGAGAACAACGAGGCCGACCCGGACCAGCTGGAGAACCTCTTCCGCCTGGACCACCTCGCGACCCGTATGCGCCGCAACGGCGAGAACCTCCTGGTCCTCGCCGGCGAGGAGCCCGGCCGCCGCTGGGACCAGCCGGTCCCGCTGGTCGACGTGCTGCGCGCCGCCTCCTCCGAGGTGGAGCAGTACGAGCGCATCGAGCTCTCCGGTGTCCCGGAGGCCGAGATCCACGGCCGCGCCGTGACCGACCTCGTGCACCTGCTCGCCGAGCTCCTGGAGAACGCGACCACGTTCTCCTCCCCGCAGACCAAGGTCCGCGTCACCGCGACCCGTCTCCCCGACGGCCGCATCATGGTCGAGATCCACGACAAGGGCATCGGCCTCACCGCCGAGGACTTCGCGGACATCAACCACAAGCTGGCCAACCCGCCGACCGTGGACGCCGCGATCTCGCAGCGCATGGGCCTCTTCGTGGTCGGTCGGCTGTCCGACCGGCACGGCGTCCGTGTCCAGCTGCGCCCCTCGGGCGAGCAGGCCGGTACCACCTCGCTGGTCATGCTCCCCGACGCGATCACCCATGGTGGCGGCGGCGAGAACCAGCCGATGCGCGACGAGTTCACCGTGTCCCAGATCATCCCCGAGCAGCACTCGTTCCAGGGCGAGGACTTCGGGGTTCAGCAGCAGCAACAGCAGCAGCAGCCCGTGCTGACCGCCGCCGACCTCGGCTTCGACGACAGCCGCTACGAGGTTCCGGACGACATCCGCGACCTCGACCCCGTGGGCCGCTCGCTGATGCGCGAGGAGCGCCGTGCGGCCCTGGAGGCCCAGGCGCAGGGCATGGAGGCCATCGAGGGCCCGCAGGGCTACACGGACGGCTTCGACGCCCAGCAGCCCGCCTACGACAACGGACAGCCGTCCTTCAACGGCGGCCCGGCGGCGTACGACGGCGGACAGGGCGTGCACGAGGAGCAGCAGACCACGTACGACCAGCAGACGTCGTACGAGGAGCCGCGGCAGGCTGCGTACGACGAGGCGTACTTCCCGTCCAACGGCGGCTACCCTGAACCCTCCTATACGGAGCCGGTCCAGCAGGAGCGCGCGGGCATGGGCGGCGGAGCGCCGGAGACGCGGTCGAACTTCGAAGAGCCGTCCTACCAGGACGACTGGCCGCAGCAGGGCGCGTACCAGGGTGCGTATCGATCCGAGTACGCTCCGGAATCGGGATCGCCGCAGGCCGACGTGGGTGAGCAGGACCGCGTAGGCTTCAACCGTCCGGGCCCGGCCCCCTCGGCCCCCCACACGCTGACCGACGCCGGACTGCCCCGCCGCGGAGCCACTGCGGGCGGCAACGGCGGACGCCCTGTGGATCAGGCGCAGGCGAGGGAGCAGGCGGCGCCGGCTTCCTCCGGGAACGCGGGCGGCGACTGGCGCTCGTCCAACGACGACCGGTGGCAGCGTGCCGAGTCGCTCAAGAAGCCCAAGGCGGGCGGGGTCACCCCGTCCGGTCTGCCGCGGCGGGTACCCAAGGCCAACCTGGTCGAGGGAACCGCGGAATCGACCCCCCAGGGCGGCCCCCAGGTCTCCCGCGCTCCCGAGGACGTCCGGGGCAGGCTGAGCAACCTGCGCCGCGGTGTGGAGCGGGGACGCAGTGCAGGTAGTGAGACGAACGGTCAGGGCTTCGGTTCTGACAGCACCTACAACCAGGAGCGTTAGTTGTGAGCCCGATGAGCCAGGCGGCACAGAACCTGAACTGGTTGATCACCAATTTCGTGGACAACACCCCCGGGGTGTCGCACACGGTGGTGGTCTCCGCCGACGGACTCCTTCTGGCCATGTCCGAAGGCTTTCCCCGCGACCGCGCCGACCAGCTGGCGGCCGTCGCGTCCGGTCTGACCTCGTTGACCGCGGGTGCTTCCCGCATCTTCGAGGGCGGCCATGTGAACCAGACGGTTGTGGAGATGGAGCGAGGATTCCTCTTCATCATGTCCGTTTCCGATGGTTCGTCCCTCGCGGTACTTGCACACCCCGACGCGGACATCGGTCTCGTTGGGTACGAGATGGCGCTTCTGGTGGACCGTGCGGGCACGGTCCTGACTCCGGACCTTCGTGCGGAGCTCCAGGGCAGCCTTCTCAACTAGCAGACAGACGGTGCGAATTCGCGTCCCGTGGCCGTAAGGTTTCGGGACGCGGTCCCACAGTGATGGGTGCCCGGCACAGTCGGAGGAGGAGAAAGTGGTAACACCCCCAGGCGGTTCGTCTTCGGGCAACTGGTCGTACGGCCCCGGCCAGGGGCAGGGCGGCCAGGGCGACGGTTCGCAGGACCCGAACCGGTACAACTTTCCCTCCGCGCCCAGCCAGCGACGGCAGCCGTACCCGCCCCAGGGTCCGCAGGGCCCCGGGCCGTCGCCGTACGACCAGCCGTCGGCGCCGCGTATCCAGCCCGTACAACCGCAGCGGCGCTCACCCGAGCCGTCGCCCGCGGGGTCGTCGCACAACCCCTTGGTGCGTCCGTACGCCATGACGGGCGGCCGTACCAGGCCCCGCTACCAGCTCGCCATCGAGGCACTGGTGCACACCACCGCGCAGCCGCACCAGATGCAGGGCCAGTTGCCCGAGCATCAGCGCATCTGCAACCTCTGCCGGGAGATCAAGTCGGTGGCCGAGATCTCGGCCCTGCTGACCATCCCTCTCGGTGTTGCCAGGATCCTCGTCGCCGACTTGGCGGAAGCGGGCCTGGTCGCCATTCATCAGCCGGGCGGCGACGAGAGCGCCGGCGGCCAGCCAGCCGTGACATTGCTCGAAAGGGTGCTCAGTGGACTTCGCAAGCTCTAGCGGAGGGCCTTCCCGCTCCACCACGTCCGCGAAGATCGTGGTGGCGGGCGGCTTCGGCGTGGGCAAGACCACGTTCGTCGGCGCCGTCTCGGAGATCAACCCGCTGCGTACCGAGGCCGTCATGACCTCCGCCTCGGCGGGCATCGACGACCTCACGCACACCGGAGACAAGACGACGACGACCGTCGCCATGGACTTCGGCCGTATCACCCTCGACCAGGACCTGATCCTGTACCTCTTCGGTACGCCGGGTCAGGACCGCTTCTGGTTCATGTGGGACGACCTGGTCCGCGGCGCCATCGGCGCGATCGTCCTGGTGGACACCCGGCGTCTCGCCGACTGCTTCCCCGCGGTCGACTACTTCGAGAACAGCGGCCTGCCGTTCGTCATCGCCCTCAACGGCTTCGACGGCAACCAGCCGTACAACCCCGAGGAAGTCCGCGAGGCGCTCCAGATCGGTCCGGACGCTCCGATCATCACGACGGACGCCCGCCACCGCGCGGACGCGAAGTCGGCGCTGATCACGCTGGTCGAGCACGCGCTGATGGCGCGCCTGCGCTAGCGCCTACCGCCTCCGAGGCGACGGCCCCCGCTTCTCCAGCCGGAGAAGCGGGGGCCGTCGTCCGTCTCCCCCACCGATTCCCGCCCGGTACGCCGCGACGGCCGGGCTCCGAGCGAACTCCTGCCCCGTACGGCCGCGTTGAGCGGCGGGGTGGCCCCGTAATCCCCGAACGCCCGCCGGAACGCCCCCTGTTCGCGCCGGAGGGCCACCGCGCCTCCGGACACACCACAGCCCCGCCCTCCATCAGGAGGACGGGGCTGTCGGCGTCAGAACACTCAGTGCCAGCTGTGCGGGGCCCGGAAGCCGGGCTCTCGCTCCAGGCGGCGCCAGCCTGCCTTGCGGTGGGCGCGGTGGGCAGGAGCGGCATCAGTGGGAGCAGCGGCGGCACGGGCCAGGAGGATGGCCGTGATGGCGGCGACCTCCTCGGGCTCGGCGTGGCCCTTCTCGACGCGGATGTCAGGGGTGCTCATAGGTTTCAGTCTCCATGAGAGAGGTTTCCGCGGGGGTACCACGGAGGATCCGCAGGGTTACTGCGGGGGGTTGCCGTGCTTGCGGGAGGGCAGGTCCGCGTGCTTGGTGTGCAGCATCGCGAGCGACTTGATCAGGACCTCACGGGTCTCCGCGGGGTCGATGACGTCGTCGACCAGACCGCGCTCCGCCGCGTAGTACGGGTGCATCAGCTCGGCCTTGTACTCCTTGACCATGCGGACGCGCATCGCCTCGGGATCGACGGCATCGGCGATCTGACGGCGGAAGATGACGTTGGCGGCACCTTCGGCGCCCATCACGGCGATCTCGTTCGTGGGCCAGGCGTAGGTGAGGTCGGCCCCGATGGACTGGCTGTCCATGACGATGTAGGCACCTCCGTACGCCTTGCGCAGGATGAGAGAGATCCGCGGCACCGTCGCGTTGCAGTACGCGTACAGCAGCTTCGCGCCGTGCCGGATGATCCCGCCGTGTTCCTGGTCGACGCCCGGGAGGAACCCAGGCACGTCCAGCAACGTGATGATCGGGATATTGAAAGCGTCACACATCTGGACAAAGCGTGCAGCTTTTTCGGATGCTTCGATGTCGAGCACACCCGCCAGGCTCTGCGGCTGGTTGGCGACGATGCCGACGACCATGCCGTCGAGGCGGGCCAGCGCACAGATGATGTTGCGGGCCCAGCGCTCGTGGACCTCGAGGTAGTCGCCGTCGTCGACGAGCTCCTCGATGACCTTGGTCATGTCGTACGGGCGGTTGCCGTCGGCCGGGACCAGGTCCAGCAGCACCTCGCTGCGGCGGTCGGCCGGGTCCGCGGAGTCGGCGCGCGGCGGGTTCTCGCGGTTGTTCTGCGGGAGCATCGACAGGAGGTAGCGCACCTCGGCGATGCAGGTCTCCTCGTCGTCGTACGCGAAGTGGCAGACGCCGGAGGTCTCCGCGTGGACGTCGGCGCCGCCCAGGCCGTTCTGGGTGATCTCCTCGCCCGTCACCGCCTTGACCACGTCCGGGCCGGTGATGAACATCTGCGAGGTCTCGCGGACCATGAAGACGAAGTCCGTGAGCGCGGGCGAGTAGGCCGCGCCGCCCGCGCACGGGCCGAGCATCACCGAGATCTGCGGGATGACGCCGGAGGCCTTGGTGTTGCGCTGGAAGATGCCGCCGTAGCCGGCGAGGGCGGAGACGCCCTCCTGGATACGGGCGCCCGCGCCGTCGTTCAGGGACACCAGCGGCGCCCCGGCCGCGATGGCCATGTCCATGATCTTGTGGATCTTCGTGGCGTGGGCCTCGCCCAGCGCACCGCCGAAGATGCGGAAGTCATGGGCGTACACGAAGACCGTGCGGCCCTCGACCGTGCCCCAGCCGGTGATGACACCGTCGGTGTACGGCTTCTTGGCCTCCAGGCCGAAACCGGTCGCCCGGTGCCGGCGCAGCTGCTCGACCTCTCGGAACGAGCCCGCGTCCAGCAGCAGCTCGATGCGCTCCCGGGCGGTCAGCTTGCCCTTGGCGTGCTGCGCCTCGGTCGCCTTCTCGCTGGGGCCCCGCAGCGCCTCCGCACGGATGGCGTGCAGTTCCGCCACACGTCCGCGCGCGTCCGTCGGTTCGCCTGTGGGGCTCGTGGAGCTTGCGGTGTCGGCCTCGTCCAAAACGGTCATGTAGTGACCTTACGAAGTCCACCTAGGAAAGAGGCCCGTCGACTCTGCACAGTCTCCGGACCGTTTTCCTGGTACCCCTGAACAGAACCGCCACCACATGCAGGCGATCTGACTGCTCAGAGGGGCCTGAGCTTGTAGAGATCACACAAACTCTTCGGCCGAGAGCCACCTCACATTCACGCGGAGCACATGCCGTCGCCAGAGTGACGCGGACCTCCGTTCGAGGGTCCGCGCACACCCCGGGGCGACGGGTCAGCAGCCGCCGCAGTTGTAGTAGAGGACGTCCCAGTGGTTGCCCTCGTCGGCGTAGATGTTGCCGGCGCCGGACTTGTACTGCGGGGCGCCGTCGCCGCGCAGGCCTATGTAGGTGAAGTTGTTCTTGATGTAGGCGGTGACGCAGGTGTTCTTGCCGTAGTCGAGCTTGTAGCCGTTCCAGTGCGAGTACGTGCCGCCGGCGTGGCCGGTCTCGGTGCCGCCGGTGATGTTGAGCGCGCAGCCGCTGGACCCCTTGAGCGTCTGGGCGCCCTGCGCGGTGGCGAGGTTGAGCTGCTCGAACGACGTACAGGTGGAGTTGTTGCGGTCGGAGCAGCCACCGGAGGAGGACCAGGTGACGCCGGACTGGCGGAACATCGAGGTCGCGGTGGCGTGACTGATCTTGGTGACGGCGAACGCTTCGGTGGCGGTGCCGACGACGGCGACACCGGGGGCCACGACGAGAGCGAGGGCGGTCAGCACGGACCTGAACTTCATGGAGGGGGGACCTTTCCTGCGGAGGACCGTCGGGCGGCCGTAGCGAGGTACGGCCGTGCTTCCTGTGGGGCGGCTGTGCAGGGGGTGCACGCAGATGGTGCCCGAGTTCTACGCGCGTCCGCCAGAGGGCGGTGGAAGGTGATCCAGGAGGTGACCCACCGTGACACCGGAGATACACTCCGGATGATGTTGAAACTTGAACGGAATAGGTCTACGGTTGCCCTTGTTGGACTGGTTGAACATTCAACAGATAGCCGCCGTGGCTCTGAACGGAACCGCGGCCCGTCCCCCAAGGAGCACCTCATGGGCATCTTCGGCCGCAAGACCACCGACACCGCCGAGTCCTCGACGACCGCGACGACCACCACCGTCAACCCGGACCTGGCCGCCCTGACCGGCGCCTACACCATCGACCCGGCCCACTCGACGATCGGCTTCGTGGCACGCCACGCGATGGTGACCAACGTCAAGGGCAAGTTCAACGACTTCGAGGGCACGCTGCACCTGGACGGCGGCGACCCGGCCAAGTCGACGGCGTCCCTCGACATCCGGATGGACAGCATCGACACCGGGTCCGCGGACCGCGACGGCCACCTCAAGAGCGCGGACTTCTTCAAGACCGACGAGTTCCCGGCGATGACCTTCCGCTCCACCGAGGCGGAGTCCCTGGGCGGCGACGACTACCGGATCACCGGCGACCTGGAGATCCTCGGCACGACCCGCCGGCTCAGCATCGACCTGGAGTTCAACGGCTCCGCGAAGGACCCGTTCGGCAACGAGCGCGTGGGCTTCGAGGGCAAGGCCGAGATCCTGCGCTCCGAGTGGGGCCTCACCTGGAACGCGGCCCTGGAGACCGGTGGCGTCCTCGTCTCCGACAAGATCAAGCTGAACTTCGACATCTCGGCGATCAAGAACGCCGGCTGAGCCGTCGGCTCCCTCCGGCCCGCGCCGGCCGAACCGTTCGCTGCGGCGACACCCGAGCGCGCCCGCCCTCCTGCTCCCCTCAGGGAGAGGGCGGGCGCTCCGGCGTCTCGGCACGCGGGGGCGGGCACATCG
The DNA here is from genome assembly GCF_053599975.1 of Streptomyces sp. NPDC005141. Lineage (NCBI taxonomy): Bacteria > Bacillati > Actinomycetota > Actinomycetes > Kitasatosporales > Streptomycetaceae > Streptomyces > Streptomyces sp. NPDC005141. The sequence goes on from NZ_JBSFYW010000008.1 coordinate 81,581, forward strand.
GCGCCCACGGCCCGAAAGGCCGTCCCTCCGCCGCCCGCACCCTCTCACTTCACCCGACGCCCCGCCTCCAGCTCGCCGATCACGGCCCGCAGGCGTGCGGCTCTGGTCCCGGGCGTCCGTGCCCTCAGCAGGCCCACCACGGCGAGGTACTGATCGGTCTTGCCGAGGCCGTCAAAGAAGCGCCGGGCCCGCGGGTTCTCCCGCAGCGCCGCGGCCAGATCGTCCGGCACCGTGGCCTCCTTCTGCGACGCGTACGCGGCCGCCCACCTGCCGTCCGCCCGCGCGGCCTCGACCTCCGCCAGGCCACCGGGCCGCATGCGCCCGGCCGCGGTGAGTTCCTCGACCCGCCGTACGTTCACCGTCGACCACAGGCTGCCAGGCCGGCGCGGGGTGATCCGCTGGAGGAAGTACGCGTCGTCGTAACCCTTGCGGTGGCCGGTGATCCAGCCGTGGCAGAGCGCCACATCGTTGACGTCCGCCGCGCTCACGGAGACCAGGCCGGTTCCCTTCTTCGCGACCTTCACCCAGACGGCGGAGCGGCCTCCGGCGTGGGCGGACAGCCACGCGTCCATCCGGTCCGCGTCCGCGAAGGTCTCGATCCCTGACGCGTTCCCTGCCCCATCGAGGTTGGCCATGGAGAAACGCTAGGACTTCTTCAGGTCGATTCCTGTCCTGAAGCAGCCGAATTCTCGCCGCGTCCCTGTGAGCCCGCTGAGAGTCGATGAGTGTTCACAATGAATTAAACAGAATTGTTGACACTTTTGCGGACAGCGAATTACGTTCGCGGAGCAAGAGCAACAGCGCGCCGGCAGATCGAATGTGCCGCGAGATCGAAGATGCCGCGAAGGGGAGAAATCTCAGTGAAGCACAGGGCAGTGAAGCGCAGGACCGTGGTCATGGGCATCGGAGCGACCGCGGGAGTCGCGGCGGCCGGCGGCTTCGCCCTGAACGCGAACGCGACCGGCACGTCCACGGCGAAGTCGGCGGGCACCCTAGTCTTCGACAAGGACGCCTACACCGAGCTGACGACCACCATCACGGATGCCGACGGCAAGGACCGCGAGGTCGTCTACCACTTCTGGAAGGCCGTCACCTATGTCGCCGACCCGGTGGACGCGAAGTACCAGAGCCTGAACGTCAGCGTCCCCGTCTCGATCGACGGCACCGCCGTGGACGCGACCGACGCGCCCATCGTCTTCGCCAACTCGGTGGGCGGCTACATGCCCTCCTCCGTGGCGGACGCCACCGGCGTGGGCGGCGCGGGCATGACCGGCGGACCCGGCGGCGGTACCGGCGGCCCCTCCCCCAGCGCCTCGGCCTCCGCGAGCGCCTCGGCCTCCGCGAGCGCCTCGGCCTCCGCGAGCGGCGGGACCGGAGAGGTCCAGTCCGGCGGCAACGCGATGGTGAACGCCCAGGGCGGCATGGTCAACCTCGGCAAGCTGGGTCTCGCGGCGGGCTATGTCGTCGTGGAGCCGGGCGCCCGCGGCCGTACGCTCACCGACGCGGACGGCGTCTACTACGGCACCGCGCCCGCCGCGATCGTCGACCTCAAGGCCGCGGTGCGCTACGTCCGCGCCAACAAGGGCGTCATCCCCGGCGACACCGACCGGATCGTCTCCACCGGCACCAGCGCGGGCGGCGCCCTGTCGTCCCTGCTGGGCGCGTCCGGCGACAGCCGCGTCTACGACTCCTACCTGAAGGAGCTCGGCGCCGCCGACGCGAGCGACGCGATCTTCGCGACCGGTGCCTGGTGCCCGATCACCGACCTGGAGCACGCCGACGGCGCCTACGAGTGGAACTGGGGCACCAACGTCACCGCGAGCACCGGCAAGGTCGTCGACCAGACCGTCTCCAGGGCGCTCCGGTCGCAGTTCGCCGAGTACCAGGCCGGCCTGAAACTGCGCGGTCCGAACGGGTTCGGCCAGCTGAACGCCCGCAACCTCGACGCCTACCTGGTCACGACCTATCTGGAGCCTTCGGCCGGCGAATACCTCACGGCTCTTTCGGACGCGGACCGCGCGACCTACCTGGCCGCCAACCCCTTCATCACCTGGTCCGGCGGCAGGGCGACGTTCACATGGGAGGACTTCGTGAAGCACGTGGGCGCCCGCAAGAAGTCCACGCCGGCCTTCGACGCCTTCGACCTCTCCGCGGGCGAGAACAACGAATTCGGCAAGGACAAGGCCGAGGCCCGTCATTTCACGGCGTACGGCCTGAAGAACGACACCACCGGCGTGACCGGCAAGCGGCTCGAGAGCGACATCCCCGAGAAGCTGAACCTGATGAACCCGATGTACCACCTCCAGCGGGACAACCCGGGCCGCTCCAAGCACTGGTGGATACGTCTCGGCACCAAGGACTCCGACACCTCGCTGACGGTCTCCGCGAACCTCGCGGCCGCCGCGCGGAACCTGGGCGACGACGTCGACCACTTCTACTACTGGGACGAGGGCCACGGCTCGAACATCGACCCGGGCGACTTCCTCACCTGGATCGCCAAGGTGACGGGCCACAAGCGGCGCGCCGCCAAGTAACACCGCCGCACGACCAAGTGCCCTTCGCCGACGCCGAGTTCCCCGACCGCGGGAGCTCGGCGTCACGGCGTTGGCGGGCCGCGAATAACCCCGTGCGCGCCGACCGCCCGGTCGCTAGCCTCCGGGTATGAGCTGGCTGCCCGCTGATTTCGTCCATCCGTCCCGCGTCGAGGTGCCCGGCGGATGCCATCTGCGTCCGATCACCGGGGCCGACGCCGCCATCGACTATCCGACCGTCATGGGGTCGCGTGAGCGGCTGTGGTCGATCTTCGGAGAGGCGTGGGGCTGGCCCGCGGCGACGATGACGTACGAGGCGAATCTGAAGGATCTGGAGCGGCACGAGGCGGAGATCGCCGCCCACCAGTCCTTCAACTACGTGCTGTTCGACGCCACCGGCACCACCGAGTACGGCTGTGTCTACATCGACCCGCCGGAGAAGGCGGGCGCCGACGCCGAGATCTCGTGGTGGGTGGTGGACGAGCGGGTCGGTACGGCGCTGGAGCGGGAGCTGGATCTGCTCGTGCCCCGGTGGATCGCCGAGGACTGGCCCTTCCAGCGGCCTCGGTTCATCGGGCGCGATCTGTCCTGGCACGACTGGCTGGCTCTGCCGGACGCGTAGGACCGGAGCCGGACGGCCTGCGCTGGACGGCCTGCGCCGGACGGCCTGCGCTGGACGGCCTGCGCTGGACGGCCGGCACTGGACGGCCGGCACTGGACGGCCGGCACTGGACGGCCGGCACTGGACGGCCGGCACTGGACGACTGGAGCGGGCAGTCCCCAGGGACCGGGCGGGCTCCCGTGTCCTCAGGAGCGCCCTCGGAATTTCCCCCGGAATCTCCCTCAGAAGCCTCCGCCGCCGCCGAAGTCTCCACCGCCACCGAAATCTCCGCCCCCGCCGCCACCGCCGTCCCCGAACCCGCCGCCGAAGTCGCCCGCGTCGAAGTCGGCACCGGAGGCGTCGCCGCCGTCGTAACCGCCGCCGAAGTCGCCGTACCCGGTGCCGTAGGCGGCCCCGTACGAGGGGCTGGCCATGACGCTGCCGAGCACGGTGCCGACGAGGAGGCCGGGCAGCAGGCCGCCGCCGAAGTAGCCGCCCGCCCAGGGGCCGTACGCCGGGCCCGCGTCCCAGTACGGGCGGCGGCCGTACTCCGTCTCGACCTCGCGGACCGCCGGATTCTCACCGTCGGAGAGACGGATCCAGTCCGCCTTGCAGACCGGGACCTCGCGGGACGCGCCCCCGGCGGGTGTCCAGGCCGCGTCGGCGACCGACGGGCCGTGCCGGGGGTCGAAGAAGCAGGGCGCGCGGCGTTCGGGGACCGGCCGGCCCTCGCGGCGCGCGGCGAGCACGGCGAGGGAGAAGCGGCCCTCCTCCAGGGACTGCGTGACGGCGCGTACGTCCTCGGGGCGCTGGGCCGCGCCCATGGAGGACTTCGCCTGTTCGTAGGCGTCCAGCGCGCGTTCGTAGTCCGCCCGCATGACGTCGTCGGCGCCCGCCTCCGCGGGGTGGAAGTCGAGACGGTCCAGTTCCTCGCCGAAGGCGGTGATGTCCTCGTCCACGACCACGCGGAGCCTGTCGAGCGCGGCCCGCTGCTCCTCCTCCTTGCGGCGCCGGTTGCGGCGTACGACCGTGTACGCGCCCGCGCCGCCGACGACGGCCACCGCGCCGACCGCGATCAGCGCTCCCGCGGACACGCCTCCGCCGCCCTTTTCGCCGCCCCAGCTCGCGGGGGCCGAACCGCGGATGTTGGTGAGCGCGCGGTCGGTGAAGTCGTTCAGCTGGGTGTTCGCGTCCTTCACGCCCTGGACGCTGGTGACGAGGTTCTGCACCGCCGAGCGGGACATCACCGCGGAGTCGGCGCGGGCGTCGAAGCGGTCGCCGAGCCTGACCTCGTAGAGCCCGGTGATCCCGGTGGCGGTGCGCAGGTTCTGGAAGAGGTTCTGAGTGGGGAAGTCCGCGGGGAGCACGGCGACGAAGACGGGTCTGTCCGCCTTCTTGATCTTGGCGGCGAGAGCGTCGGCCTCCGGCGCGGAGAGCTGGGCGGAAGCCGCCGGGTCCACATAGACAGGGCTCTCGCGAAGGGCCGCCGCGACGGTGGAGACGTCGGTGGCCGCGTGGGCGGGGGGCGCCGGGAACCACAGCGCCGCCAGGGCCGCGAGCGCCAGTGCGACCAACAGGCCCGGAAGTCCTCGGGTGCGTGCGACCCTCATGCCTCCGAAGCTACCTGAACCGGAGCAAATCCGGGCATCGGAGGCGAACGCTCGATGGACCCTCGGCCATGCGGCCCGATCTCCGCCGCGCCCCGCCTCGCCCCGCCTCGCCCCGCCGCGTCGCGACCGGCCGGAGCGGCGACGGGTGCGGTGACCGAAGCGGCGACTGGAGCGGTGGCCGCTCCGGTCCGCTGTCCTGCAACGATCCGATTCCGCCTGGCGGAATTGTGGGCTCCGTCACAGCAATGGATGGCATGAACCTGCTGAAGTGACCGCATGGTCGGACTCATCCTTCGCGTGCTCCCGTTCTGGGTGCGCGAGCCGCTGCTCATCGTCGTCGGCATCCCCTTCACCATCGGACTCTTCTACGCGGCGGCCCGGGACCGGGAACCGATCGGCGCCCTTCTCGGTCTCGCGGTCCTCGTCTTCACCGCGATCCGGATCCACACCGTGGTCAAGGCCTGGCAGGCCCGCAAACTGGCCAAGGAGCTCAAGAGCGCGACAGCCCCGGCAGCGACCGCTTCGTAGAAACCCCGAACCCGCGAAAAGCGCCGGCCGGGACTGGTCGTCCAGCCCCGGCCGGCGCTTTCACCACTCCTCTCAGGCGGCTCGGTAGGCCTCCGCCAGCTTGGCCACCGCCCGCGCGTAGTGGCCGGTCAGCAGGAGATGGTCCGCGTCCGCGAAGGGCTTCGCAGACGCAGCGGTGATCGACGAGCCGATCTTCTGCTGGACGAGCAGACGGGCCTTCGTCACGGCCGTGCGCGCGACCTCGTCGGCGCCGGACCTCTCCGCCGCCGAGGCCACCAGGGCGAGCGTCCGGAGGGTGGCGGTGCCACCGCCCGGTGCCTTCGTGAGCGTCGTCAGACCCCACCCGTACGGGAACTGCGGGTCGTAGGAGGCGTCACCGACGTTGATCGGCAGCTGGGACTCCGCCTTGGGCCAGGTGACCGGAAGCTGTCCGGTGAAGGCGCGCCGGCCGTAGAGGACGTCCGCGACGCCGTCGCCCTCCGTGCCCGGCAGCCAGGAGGCGACGAGGGCGTCGACGGCGCCGAGACGGTCGCCGATGAGCTGCGGGCGGCCCGAGACGATCAGCACCGCGCACTTCATGGCCGCGCACACCTTGTCGACGGCCGCCTTGTCGGCCGCGGTCAGCTCCAGGTCGTTGCCGTTGCCGACATCGCCGACGCCTTCCGCGTACGGGGTCTCGCCGACGACGACCACACCGACGTCGTAGCCGCCGGTGGGGGCGGAGGCGTCCTTCGAGTACGTGACGTCACCGCCGGCCTTGCGCATGCCCTGGAGGATCGTCGTGCCCTGGGTGATGTTCCCGGACGAGCCCTGCCAGGTGATGGTCCAGCCGCCGGTCTGGTTGCCGATGTCGTCGGCGTTGGAACCCGCGACGTACACCTTCTGCGACTTCTTCAGCGGCAGTACGCCGTTCGCGTTCTTCAGCAGGACCTGGGACTCGGCCGCCGCCTGCCGCGCCACGGCCCGGTGCGCGGCCGAGCCGATCTCCGAAGCGCCGCTCGTGTCCGCGTACGGCTTCTCGAATAGGCCCAGCTTGAACTTCTGCGTGAGGATGCGCGCCACGGCGTCGTCGATCCGCCGCTCGCTGACGCGACCGGCCTTCGCCTCGTCGATGAGCGTCGTGCGGAAGTCCTTGTACGAGTACGGCACCATCATCATGTCGACACCCGCGTTGACCGAGCTGCGGACGTGGGACGCGTAGTCGCCGGGGAGCTGGTCGATGGCGTTCCAGTCACTGATCACGAAGCCGTCGAAGCCCATCCGGCCCTTGAGCACGCCGTTGATCATGTCGGCGCGGGCGTGCATCTTCACCGGGCCCTGACCGTCGCCGACGATATCGAGCGAGGAGTAGGACGGCATGACCGAGCCGACGCCGCGGTCGACCGCCGACTGGTACGGGGCCAGGTGCACGGCCTCCAGCTGCTGCCGGGTGACCTTGGTGACGCCCTGGTCGATGGTGTACGAGCCCGTCGTGGACGTGCCGTACCCGGTGCCGCCGTCGCCGACGAAGTGCTTGGCGGTGGCGAGGACCTTGTCGTCGTCCTTCAGGTCCCTGCCGTCGGCGGCCCCTTGGAGACCCCGGACGACCGTCTCCATGGACTCGACGAGCGCCGGGTCCTCGCCGAAGGACTCGTAGGAGCGGCCCCAGCGCTCGTCGCGGGTCACGCACAGGCAGGGGGCGAAGTCCCACGGGATGCCGGTGGCGCGGACCTCGGAGGCGGTCACCGCGCCCGCCCGCTCCGCGAGTCGGGGGTCACGGGTGGCGCCGATGCCGATGTTGTGCGGCAGCACCGTGGCACCGGTGAGGTTGTTGTGGCCGTGCACCGCGTCCACGCCGTAGATCAGCGGGATCTGGAACCGCGTCGCCTGCGACCGGAGTTGGTAACCGTCGATCATCTTCGCCCAGGCCGCGGCGGTGTTGGGGGTCGGCGTCGAGCCGCCGCCGGAGAGCAGCGAGCCGAGGTCGTAGGAGGCGATGTCACCGCCCGTGCCGATCGCGCCGCGCTCGGCCTGGGTCATCTGTCCGGCCTTCTCCTCCAGGGACATCCGGGAGACGAGGTCGGCGACCCGCTTCTTCACGGGCAGCTTCGGATCCAGGTACGGGAGTCCGTGGGCGTCGATGACCACCTGCGGGGTCTCGGTGGGGGCCTTGGCGCCGGTCACCGTGAGCTTGAGGGGAATCGTCTCGGCCGCTTCGGCGGACCGGTCGCGCAGGGTCGGGATCCGGATGGTGCGGCTCGTACCGGACGCCGTGCCCGCCGGGAAGGTGACCTCGCCCTTGACCGGGGTGTAGTCCTTGCCCGGTTCGGCGGAGCCGCCCGCGCTCTCGTATCCGACGGTCACGGGTTCGTCGATCGGCACGGCGCCGGTGGTGGCGACGGAGACCTTCACGGAGGCGGCGGCGCCCTCCTTCACCGTGTGGACGGCGGCGTCGGTGGTGACGGAGGCACGCAGGGACTGGTCTGCCCTGCCGTACAGCTCGACGTCGTCCATGGCGAACTGCCCCTGGACGCCGACCGGGAGGGTGACGGCGTATCCCCACATCTGGTTCAGACCGAGGACCTGGTCGATGCCGCCGACGGGCTGGTAGTCCGTGCGATAGATGAAGTCGGTGAAGGGGATCTCGATCTGTTTCCAGCCGGTGAAGTCGTCGGTGAAGGAGGTCGTCCACAGCTCGGAGGCCTCGCCGTTGGCTCCGCCGTCCTTGATCTCGAAGGCGATCTTCTTGGCGTTGTCGCGGCCGTCCCACCAGAAGCGGATGCCCTTGTGCGCGGACCAGTCGTGGGCCGGCTGGTCCGCCGCGAAGTCGTGGGTGAACCCGCCGTAGCCGCTGATGTCGTAGTCGCCGGTGAGGACCTTGGCGCCCTCGGGCGCGTCGGACCGTTCGGTCAGGGCCAGCCGGGGCGGGTCGTCACTGTCGCCGCCCCAGGTGAAAATGCCCTCGGCGGGCTGGCTGGCGAAGGGCACCTCGCCCTCGAAGCGGTCGACCGGCACGGGCGCCGGATCGTCGGCCGCCGCCGTGCCCGCCGACGCGAGCGGAAGCAGTCCGGCGATCAGCGCGGCACCGGCCAGCAGAGCGGTTCTTCGTACGGAATTCCGATCGAGCCTGGTCATGGGGTCCCCCCTCGACTCTCACGTAACTTCTGACGGCTCATTCGTCTTACGACTTAGATCACGGCGTGAGTTAACTGGCGTCCCGGCAACCCGTCAAGACTTCACGTCAGAACCGGTACACACCCAAGTCACGGCCAGATCAGGGCAGTTGTTCCTTCAGCCTGTGAACGCGCGACCCCTTGACGCGGGTCCGCGGCCGTCATTTACTCACGCCTCGCACGCCTCCCACCCCCACTTCCAGAAGGGCGGCGCTCCATGAGGAGATCCACCACGAGATCCACTCGGGCGGTCCGGCTGATCGTCGCCGGGCTGCTCACCACCGCGGGATTCACGGCGGCGGCGCCCGCGCACGCCGCGGGCGAACAGGTCACCGCCTATCTGACGACGACGGACGACACCGGCGGGCGCCATGTCGTCCGCGGCCTCCAGGCCCAGGCTCCGTTCGCCTTCCAGTCGGGCAGCGGCGGCAGCGGCGAGAACATCACCGTCGACGAGAACACCCGGTACCAGACCTTCACCGGCGGGGGCGCCTCCTTCACCGACACCGCGGCCTGGCTGATGAACAGCAGCGGCGCGCTCTCGCAGAGCACGCGCGACGCGACGATGCGCAAGCTGTTCTCTCCGACGGACGGGATCGGGCTGTCCTTCCTGCGCAATCCGATGGGCGCCTCGGACCTCGCCCGCTACGGCTACACGTACGACGATGTGCCGGCCGGACAGAGCGACCCGAACCTCGCGCAGTTCTCCGTCGCGCACGACCTGGCCGACGTGGTGCCGCTGACCAAGCAGGCGCTCCAGCTCAATCCCTCCCTGACGGTGATGGCCTCGCCATGGACCGCACCGGCCTGGATGAAGGACAGCGGGTCCCTGAACGGCGGCTGGCTGAAGTCGGAGGACTACGGCGCGTACGCCTCGTACTTCGTGAAGTACCTTCAGGCGTACCGGGATCAGGGCGTCCTCGTCTCGTACGTCACCCCCCAGAACGAGCCGACCTGCTGCTCCGGCTATCCGTCGATGAGCTGGAACGCCTCCGGGCTCGCCTACTTCACCAAGAGTGAGCTGCTGCCCAAGCTCCAGGCGGCGGGCCTGTCCACCAAGGTGCTCGCCCACGACTGGAACTGGGACGTGTACGACTCCTACGCGGCGGCGACCGTCGACGACGCGGCGGTCCGCTCGCACCCGAACTTCGGCGGGATCGCCTGGCACGGGTACGGCGGCGACGTCACCAAGCAGACGAGCGTGCACAATCAGTACCCGGGACTCGACGCCTTCGGGACCGAGCACTCCGGCGGTACCTGGATCGCCGACCAGCAGCGCGAGGACATGCTCAACATCGTCGACTACACCCGGAACTGGGCGAAGTCGGTGACCAAGTGGTCGCTCGCCGTGGACCAGAACCGGGGTCCGCACAACGGAGGTTGCGGGACCTGTTCCGGGCTGATCACCGTGCACAACGGGGACGGGGCGGGCGGGACCGTCGACTACACGGTCGAGTACTACACGATGGGGCACCTGACGAAGTTCGTCCGGCCCGGGGCGCAGCGGATCGCCTCCACGGCGTCGTCGGACGTCCCGAACGTCGCCTGGCGCAACCCGGACGGGTCGAAGGCGCTGATCGCCTACAACGGCGCGTCGGCCGCGAAGTCGGTCACCGTCAACTGGGGTTCCCAGCACGCCACTTATTCCCTGCCGGGCAAGACGTCGGCGACGTTCACCTGGTCCGGGACGCAGTCGGGCGGGGGCGGCCAGTCGGGCGCGTTCGTGGGTCTTGCGGGCAAGTGCCTTGACGTGGCGGGCGGTTCGAGTGCCAACGGCACGGCGGTGCAGCTCTACGACTGCAACGGGTCCGCCGCGCAGGCCTGGTCGGTGCAGGCGGACGGATCGGTGCGCTCGCTCGGGAAGTGCCTCGACGTCACGTCGGGGTCGACGGCCGACGGCGCGAAGGTGCAGTTGTACGACTGCAACGGAACCGCTGCACAGCGGTGGTCGTACAACTCCGCCACCGGTGATGTGGTGAATACGGCGGCCAACAAGTGCCTGGACGTCACGGGCAACTCGTCGGCGAACGGCGCACGGGCACAGATCTGGTCGTGCACGGGGGCCGCCAACCAGAAGTGGCACTTGCAGTAGGGCGGGGCGTGTCCCGCCCTCGACAGGGGGCGGGACATGAAACGTGCCGTAGTGGCGGTTACGGGTGTGGTGGCCGGGTGCCTGTTGCTCAGCGGATGCGGGGCGGAAGTACTGCCGCTGGCCGCAGTGCGCCTGGATACGGAAGGAGCACCGCGGGCGGTCCTGCGGCCGTGCGGTGACGACCTGATCCAGGGGCTCTCGCTCGTCGGGGCTCCAGCCGGGACGGACTCCGGCCGGAACCGCTCCGGATGGAAGGCGCCGGGCCATCGGCACGGCACCGACGCCGAGTTCCCGCTCTTCGCACCGCCGCCCGCCTGGCGGGCCCGTGCCGCGGGACAGCAGCGGCTGGTGCCGGACTACACGTACGAACTCGGCTTCGGGAAAGCCGAGTCCAACTACGAGTACACCGGCACCGTCACCTTCCGCGCTGCGGACCTGGCCAAGCTGAAGCCCGGCCAGGTGTGGGCCGACGACCGGGCGATGAGTCTCGGCGAGTTCGAGAAGCTCGCCGAGGACTCCTGTTGAGGCGGACCTACGCGGCCGGCTCGACGCCCGCCCGCAGCAGCCCGTAGGTGTACGCGTCCTCCAGTGCCTGCCAGGACGCGGCGATGACGTTCTCCGCGACGCCGACCGTGGACCACTCCCCCGTGCCGTCGGAGGTGGAGATGAGGACGCGGGTGGTGGAGGACGTGCCGTGCTTGCCCTCCAGGATGCGGACCTTGTAGTCGACCAGCTCCAGCTTGGCGAGCTGGGGATAGATCGTCTCCAGGGCCACCCGCAGAGCGCGGTCGAGGGCGTTGACCGGGCCGTTGCCCTCGGCGGTGGCGACGATGCGCTCGCCCTTGGCGAAGAGCTTGACCGTGGCTTCGTTGGCGTGGCTGCCGTCGGGGCGGTCCTCGACGATGGCCCGCCAGGACTCGACCTCGAAGTACGTACGGGCCTTGCCCTCGGCCTCGGCGCGCAGCAGGAGTTCGAAGCTCGCGTCCGCGGCCTCGTACGTGTAGCCCTTGAGCTCACGCTCCTTGACCCGATCGACAACGCGGCCGACGAGTTCCCGGTCGTCGCTGATGTCGACGCCCAGTTCCTTGCCCTTGAGCTCGATCGAGGCCCGGCCCGCCATGTCGGAGACCAGCATCCGCATGGTGTTGCCGACCTGCTCGGGGTCGATGTGCTGGTACAGGTCCGGGTCGACCTTGATCGCCGAGGCGTGCAGGCCCGCCTTGTGGGCGAACGCGGACACTCCCACGTACGGCTGATGGGTGGAGGGGGTGAGGTTGACGACCTCCGCGATCGCGTGCGAGATCCTCGTCATCTCCCGCAGCGCGCCCTCGGGGAGCACCTTCTTCCCGTACTTCAGTTCCAGGGCGGCGACGACGGGGAACAGGTTGGAGTTGCCGACCCGCTCGCCGTAACCGTTGGCCGTGCACTGGACGTGGGTGGCGCCCGCGTCGACCGCCGCCAGGGTGTTGGCGACGGCGCAGCCCGTGTCGTCCTGGGCGTGGATACCGAGCCGGGCGCCGGTGTCCGCGAGGACGGTCGCGACCACGGCCTGGACCTGCGCCGGGAGCATGCCGCCGTTGGTGTCGCACAGGACCACGACGTCGGCACCGGCCTCCGCGGCGGCGCTGACGACCGCCTTGGCGTACCCGGGGTTCGCGCGGTAGCCGTCGAAGAAGTGCTCGCAGTCGACGAAGACGCGGCGGCCCTGGGAGCGCAGGTGGGAGACGGTGTCGCGGACCATCGCCAGGTTCTCGTCGAGCGTGGTGCGCAGAGCGAGCTCGACGTGCCGGTCGTGGGACTTGGCGACCAGGGTGATCACCGCGGCCCCCGAGTCCAGGAGTGCCTTGACCTGCGGGTCCTCCGAGGCCTTGCCGCCCGCGCGGCGGGTCGCTCCGAAGGCCACGAGCTGGGCGTGCTTGAAGTCGATCTCCTGCCGGGCGCGGGCGAAGAACTCGGTGTCGCGCGGGTTGGCACCGGGCCACCCGCCCTCGATGAAGCCCACCCCGAAGTCGTCCAGGTGCCGCGTGATGGCCAGCTTGTCCGCCACGGTGAGGTTGATGCCCTCGCGCTGCGCGCCGTCGCGCAGCGTCGTGTCGAAGACGTGGAAAGCATCGTCGAGTTCGCTGGTTTCCGTCATGGTCTCAAGGCTCCTGTATTGAATCTCGGTCTACCGGAATGACCGGCTCCACCGTCCCCCAATCATCCCTCGCGCTGCGTTCCCGGCTGAAGGTGGGCCAGAAATGCGAAAAACCCCTCGCGGGTGCGAGAGGTCTGCGCGCGGGTCGAGAACGACGGTGTCCGCCCGTACCTGGTCGTACGTGGCGGTCACTGCGGACCGGCGCGCCTGCTGCCAATAATCGTGGCGAACGAGAGCACGGGGGCAGTCTGGCACATACCGACCGGTGCTCACAGGGTGTCTCAGGATGCGAGCACTGGGCTACGTGGTCAGCGCGGCGTTCGATCACATACGACCCGGACGTCTGATCGACCGTCCGCGAACACCGCTCAGCCCAGGGACGCGTCGAGGAACTCCCGTACGTGGGAGAGGACTTGGTCGCGGCCGGTACCGCGGAGGCCGATCGCCACATGGATGGAGAAGCCGTCGAGCAGGGCGCGCAGCCGGGCACCGAAGCGGTCCGGGTCGACGGCGCGGAACTCGCCGCGCGAGACACCCTCGGCGAGCAGCGCGACGAGGTCCCGGTGCCAGGCGCCCTCGATGGCGACCTGCCGTTCCCTGGCGTCGTCGTCCGCGTTCTGCGAGCGGTTCCAGACCTCCAGCCAGAGCGTCCAGTGCGGGTCGCGGTGGCCGTCGGGGACGTACAGGTCGACGTAGGCGTCGAGGCGCTCGCGGGCCGTTCCGCGCGCGGCGAGCAGCCGGCCGCGCTCGGCGCCGAGGCGGCCCTCGCTCCACTCCAGGGTGCGCAGCAGCAGCTCGTCCTTGGAGCGGAAGTAGTAGAGGAGATGGCCGCTGCTCATGCCGACCTCACGGCCGAGTGCCGCCATGGTGAGCTTCTCCAGACCGCGTTCGGCGATCATCTCCATGGCGACGGCGAGGACCTCCTCGCGCGGCGGCGCGTTCTTCCGCGCACCGGCCATCCGTGGCTCCCGTTCTCAGACCTTGGGCTGCTGCTGGGTGATGCAGTGGATGCCACCGCCGCCCGCGAAGATCGTACGTGCGTCCACCAGCGTGACGGTCCGCTCGGGGAAGAGCCGGCGGAAGATGCCCGCCGCGATCTCGTCGCGCGGGTCGTCGAAGCCGCAGAGGACGACGCCGCCGTTGCAGAGGTAGTGGTTGATGTAGGAGTAGTCGGCCCAGTGGCCGTCGGCCTCCAGGGCCGTCGGGGCCGGGACCTCGACGACCTCGATGCGGCGTCCGCGCGCGTCGGTCCCCGCCCTGAGCAGGCCGATGACCTCCCGGCTGACCTCGTGGTCGGGGTGCGCCGGGTCCTGCTGGGAGTGCGCGACGATCACGCCGGGCCGGGCGAACGCGGCGACGATGTCGACATGACCGAGCGTGCCGAAGCCGTGCGGGGGGTAGTCGCCGGTCAGGCCGCGCGGCAGCCAGATCGCCTTGCTGGTGCCGAGCTGGGCGTGGATCTCCGTCTCGACCTGCTCGCGGGTCCAGCCGGGGTTGCGCTCCGGGCCGAGCTGCACGGTCTCGGTGAGCAGCACGGTGCCCTCGCCGTCGACGTGGATCGCACCGCCCTCGTTGACCAGCCGTGAGGCGTACGTCCTCGCCCCCGCCAGGTCCGCGACCTCGGCGCCGATCTTCGCGTCGTGCTCCCAGCGGGCCCAGGCCTGGGCGCCCCAGCCGTTGAACGTCCAGTCCACGGCGGCGAGTCCGCCCTGGCCGTTGGTGAGGAAGGTGGGGCCGATGTCACGCATCCAGGCGTCGTCGAGCGGGCGCTCGACGGTGTCGATGCCGGGGCCGAGGAGTTCGGCGGCCGGTGCGGACTGGCCCGGCCCGCACACCACGGTGACCGGTTCGAAGCGGCGGACGGCGCGGGCCACCGCCGCCCAGGCCGCGCGCGACTCGGCGAGGTCCTCCGGGTTGTCGAAGGTGGGGTTGGGGCCCGGCCACGCCATCCAGGTGCGCTCGTGCGGGGTCCACTCGGCGGGCATACGGAAACCGTCGGCGGCTGCAGACATGAGTGATCCTTACGGGCTGCGTCGATTACAAGAAATACAGACGGTTGAGGGAGACCGAGTCGGCGGGCTCGGAGCGCAGAGGGTCGCCGTCGAGGGTGACCAGACCGGTGCGCTGGTCCACGTCGACCGTTCCGGTACGGGAGTTGAGGCGCAGGTCGGCGGGTCCGATGCCGCGGGTGCCGCGAACCGCCACACGGCGACGGCGGGTCGGCATGGTGTCGTTGCCCTGGTCGAGCGCGGCCTGCGCGACGAACGCCACCGAGATCTCGGCGGGGGTGGCGCCGTGCGCCCCGAACTGCGGTCCGAGGACCAGGGGTTCACAGGTGTCGGTGGCGGCGTTGGGGTCGCCGACGACGCCGTACGCCGGGAAGCCCGACTTCAGCACGAGCTGCGGCTTGGCGCCGAAGTACTCGGGGCGCCACAGCACGATGTCGGCGAGCTTGCCTGTCTCGATGGAGCCGACCTCGTGCGAAAGGCCGTGGGCGATGGCCGGGTTGATGGTCAGCTTGGCCATGTAGCGCAGGACGCGTTCGTTGTCGTGGTCCTCGGGAGCGCCGAACTGGGCCTTCATCTTCCCGGCCATGGCGAAGGTCCGGCGCACGGTCTCGCCGGCGCGGCCCATGCCCTGCGCGTCCGAGGAGGTGATGCCGATCGCGCCCAGGTCGTGCAGCACGTCCTCGGCGCCCATGGTCCCGGCGCGGATGCGGTCGCGGGCCATGGCGGCGTCGCCGGGCAGATCCGTCTTCAGGTCGTGGACGGAGACGATCATGCCGTAGTGCTCGGCGACCGCGTCCCGGCCGAAGGGCAGGGTCGGGTTGGTGGACGAGCCGATGACGTTCGGGACGCCGGCCATCTTCAGGACGTTGGGCACGTGTCCGCCGCCGCAGCCCTCGATGTGGAAGGCGTGGATGGTGCGCCCTTCGAGCACCCTGAGGGTGTCCTCCACAGACAGGCATTCGTTCAACCCGTCGCTGTGCAGGGCGACTTGGACGTCGTGCTCCTCGGCGACGCGCAGCGCGGTGTCGAGCGCGCGGGTGTGGGCGCCCATGTCCTCGTGGACCTTGAAGCCGCTCGCGCCGCCCTCGGCGAGCGCCTCGACGAGGGGTGCGCCGTCGGAGGACGAACCCCGGCCCAGGAAGCCGATGTTGACCGGCCAGGCGTCGAAGGCGC
Organism: Streptomyces sp. NPDC005141; assembly: GCF_053599975.1. Classification (NCBI taxonomy): domain Bacteria; kingdom Bacillati; phylum Actinomycetota; class Actinomycetes; order Kitasatosporales; family Streptomycetaceae; genus Streptomyces; species Streptomyces sp. NPDC005141. Next base: position 97,414 of record NZ_JBSFYW010000008.1, read on the forward strand.
TGAAGGCGTGCCGCAGCGCCCAGGGCGAGTTGACGCCGACGCCCCACACCGGCCCGAACTCCTGGCCGATGATCGTGGTGACGCCGGAGGCGAGCGAGGCCCCCATGATGCGCGGCGAGAGCAGGTGGACGTGGGTGTCGACGGCTCCGGCGGTGGCGATGAGGCCCTCGCCGGAGACGATGGACGTACCGGTGCCGACCACGACGTCGACGCCGTCGAGGGTGTCGGGGTTGCCGGCGCGTCCGATCGAGTGGATTCGGCCCTCGCGGATGCCGATGGACACCTTCCGGACGCCCTGGACCGCGTCGATCACCACCACGTTGCTGATGACGACGTCGCAGGTCTCGCGGACGGCGGCGGCCTTGAGGTGCAGTCCGTCGCGGGCGGTCTTGCCGAATCCGGCGAGGAACTCGTCGCCGGGGAGCTGGGCGTCGGACTCGACACGGATGGTCAGCCCGGAGTCGCCGAGCCGGACCCGGTCGCCGGCCCGGGGGCCGTGGGTGGCGGCGTAGGCGTAGGGGTCGATGCTCATCGGCCGGCTCCTTCGGCTCCGAGGTATCCGCAGGCGGCGGCCCTGCGCAGGGCTTCTTCCTTGGCTCCGGGCGCGTCCAGGGGTCCGTCGACCAGACCGGCGAAGCCGATCGCGATCCGCTCGCCCCCGATCGGCACGAATCCGACCTCCGCGCTCTCGCCGGGACCGAAGCGGACGGAGGACCCCGCGGGCACGGCGAGGCGCATGCCGTAGACGGCGGCACGGTCGAAGTCGAGCCGCGGATTGGCCTCGAAGAAGTGGAAGTGGGAGGTGACGGAGACGGGCACGGTCGCGGTGTTGGTGACCGTCAGCCGCAGGACCGCCGCGGGCTCGGTGTGCGCGGCCCCCGGCAGCAGCGCGCCCGGGGCGCGGTCGCCGAGTCCGCCGCCGATGGGGCCGGAGACGACCGCGAGCCGGGAGCCGTCGTCGAAGACGGCCTCGACATGCACCTCGGTGACGACGTCCGCGACGCCGGGCAGTACGTCGTCGGGGCCGAGGACGGACCGGGCGGCCTCGATGGCCTCCGCCAGCTGTCTGCCGTCGCGGGCGGCCTCGCAGACGGTGTCCGCGATCAGGGCGGTGGCCTCCGGCACGTTGAGCCGCAGTCCGCGCGCCTTGCGGGCCCGGGCCAGCTCGGCGGCCGAGAACAGCAGCAGTCGGTCACGCTCCGTGGGGGTCAGTCTCACGCCACGACACCTCCTCGCCTTCCTCCATTTAGAACATCACTCTAAACGCCGGATTCATGGATGGGAAACATTGACGGGTGAGCGTTGAAGACGCCACATTGAACGTCGCTCTAACACCTGGTGCTTCCCGCACCACTCCCAGGCGGCCGTCAAAGGAGACCAGCCATGCCGATCGAACAGCGCGGAGTCGACACCATCCCCGACGAGGAACGCACCAGCGGACCGCGCGACCTCGTGTCGATCCTGCTCGGCTCCAACCTCTGCCTCGGAGTGATCATCTTCGGCTGGCTGCCGCCCTCCTTCGGACTCGACTGGTGGTCCTCGGTCAGCGCGATCGTGGCAGGCACGGTCGTCGGCACCGCGCTCACCGCGCCGCTGGCCCTGGTCTCGCTGCGGACGGGCACGAATCTCTCGACCTCCTCCGGCGCGCAGTTCGGCGTACGGGGACGGCTGGTCGGCTCGGTCGTCGGGCTGCTTCTCGCGCTCGGCTACACCGCGCTGACCGTGTGGATCGGCGGCGACGTGATGGTGAGCGTCCTCGGCCGCCTCTTCGGGCTGGAGGCGAGCGGACTGTCGTACGCCGTCGTTTACGCGCTGCTGGCCGCCGCCACGGTCGCGGGCGCCGTCTACGGCTACCGTGTGCTGCTCGCCATGTCCCGCGCCCTCGCGATCGGCATGACGGCCCTGCTGGTGGTCGGCGTGATCGCGTACGCCCCGCACTTCACCACCGCGGCGCTCCCGGAGACAGGCGGCTATCTGCTCGGCTCGTTCTGGCCGACCTGGCTGCTCGCCGCCGTGGCGGCCGGCCTGTCGGGCCCGATCGCGTTCATCACGCTGCTCGGCGACTACACGCGCTACATCTCCCCCGCCCGCCATTCCTCCCGTACGGTCCTGCACGCCACCTGGCTCGGTCTGATCGCCGGTCTGCTGGTCCCCCAGCTCTTCGGCACCTTCACGGCGTACGCGGCCCACGCGGCCCTCGACTACGCGGGCCCGTTGGTGTCCGCGTCCCCGGCCTGGTACCTGGTCCCGCTGCTGCTGGCCGCCTCCGCGGGCTCGGTGGGCAACGCCGGTCTGATGCTCTACTCGATGGGCCTCGACCTCGACGCGATCCTGCCCCGCACCTCGCGTGCCCGCGCCACCTGCGCGGTCGCCGTCGTCGCCATGCTCTGCGTCCTCGTCGGCCACTACGCCTGGAACGCCCAGTCCGCGATGACGTCCTTCGTCCTGCTGCTGACCGCGATCGGCACCCCGTGGGCGGTCATCACGCTGATCGGCTTCGTCCGCTGCCGCGGCGTCTACGACCCCGACGCCCTCCAGGTCTTCAACCGCCGCTCCCGCGGCGGCGTCTACTGGTACCGGGCCGGCTGGAACCTCCGGGCCACGGCGGCCTGGGCCCTGGGTGCCCTCGTCGGTCTCCTGGCCGTGTCACTGCCGTCGTACGAGGGGCCGCTGCTGTCCCTGACGGGCGGGGTGGACTGCAGCTTCGTCCTGTCGGGGCTGGTCGGCGGCATCGTGTACCTGGCGCTCGCGCCCGGGCCGGTGTCACACCGGGTCGAGAGCGGTCAGGAACCGGCTCGCGTCGAGAGCGGGCTCTAGGCCGCCGACCCGGGTGGCCCGCTCGTCGTACACGGCGAAAAACGGCCGGCCCACCAGGTCCGGGTCGCGGGCCCCGTGCCGCGGAGACACTACGCGGCGAACGAACAGCCGGTCCCCGCGCGCCAGTTGGCGAGAGGGAACCGGCCACGCGTCGGTGCGGCTAGCCCAGCGGGTGCATCCAGCCGTGCTTGTCCTCGGTGATGCCGCGCTGGACGTCGAGCAGGGCCTCACGGAGCCGGAGGGTGACCTTGCCGGGCTCGCCGCCCGACTGCCGCCACTCGGTGCCGGTGCGCTTGACCGTGCCGACGGGGGTGATGACGGCGGCGGTGCCGCAGGCGAAGACCTCGGTGAGGGTGCCGTTCTCGGCGTCGGTCTGCCACTGGTCGATGGAGACGCGGCCCTCCTCGGCGGCGTAGCCGAGGTCGCGGGCGACGGTCAGCAGGGAGTCACGGGTGACGCCCTCCAGGATGGAGCCGGTGAGGGACGGGGTGACGATCCTGTCGCCGTACACGAAGTACAGGTTCATGCCGCCGAGCTCCTCGATCCACTTGTGCTCGACCGCGTCGAGGTAGCAGACCTGGTCGCAGCCCTTGGAGGCCGCCTCGGCCTGGGCGAGGAGCGAGGCGGCGTAGTTGCCGCCCGTCTTCGCGTCGCCCATGCCACCGGGAACGGCGCGGACGCGGTCCTCGGAGAGCCAGATCGAGACCGGCCGCACGCCGCCCGCGAAGTAGGCGCCGGCGGGCGAGGCGATGACGAGGAAGAGGTACTCGTTGGCGGGCTTCACGCCGAGACCGACCTCGGTCGCGATCATGAAGGGGCGCAGGTAGAGGGACTCCTCGCCGCCGTGCGCGGGGACCCAGTCACGGTCCTGGCGGACCAGCGCGTCACAGGCCTCGATGAAGGTCTCCACCGGCAGCTCCGGCATGCCCAGCCGGCGGGCGGAGGCCTGGAAGCGCTTGGCGTTCTTGTCGGGCCGGAAGGTGGCGACGGAGCCGTCGGGCCGGCGGTAGGCCTTGAGTCCCTCGAAGATCTCCTGCGCGTAGTGCAGGGTCATGTTCGCCGGGTCGAGGGAGAGCGGGCCGTACGGAACGAGCTGGCCGTCGTGCCAGCCGCGGCCCTCCGTCCACTTGATGGTCACCATGTGATCGGTGAAGTGCCGGCCGAACCCGGGGTTGACCAGGATCGCCTCGCGCTCGGCGGCGGAGAGCGGGCTGGCGGACGGCTTGAGCTCGATCGTGGGCTGCGTCATGAGTGGTTTTGTCCTTCACCGGTTGTATGTGACGGGCCGCGCTCACGCCCGCACTGCCAGTGGCCAGTGATAGGACGTCCGAGCATTCCCTCATTCCGCGGCTCCGCGTTCGATTATCGCGCGCGGAGGACCGTGGACGAAACGGTGTGAATACGGCCCAGGGGATTGCCCAGGGGTTGATGGTGGCACCCGGCGAGGGCATAGCAAAAGCCGCCGGGTGCGGATGCGACCCGGCGGCTGCTACGGAACGTAGGCGGAACGGCGGGTCAGCCGGCTACTCGTACGGCCAGCGCGTCGCCGATTTCCCCGGTGCTGCGGGCGGGCTTGCCGACCCGCTCGGCGAGATCGGCGGAGACGGCGTCCTCGATGCGGGCGGCCTCCGCCTCGTAGCCGAGGTGACGCAGCAGGAGGGCGACGGACAGGACGGTGGCACTGGGGTCGGCCTTGCCCTGGCCCGCGATGTCGGGCGCCGAGCCGTGCACGGGCTCGAACATCGAGGGGAACTCGCCGCTCGGGTTGATGTTGCCGGAGGCGGCGACGCCGATGCCGCCGGAGACGGCCGCGGCGAGGTCGGTGATGATGTCGCCGAAGAGGTTGTCGGTGACGATCACGTCGAAGCGCTCGGGCTGCGTGACGAGGTAGATCGTCGCCGCGTCCACGTGGATGTAGTCGGTGGTGACCTCGGGGAACTCCTCGGCCACCTTGTTGAAGACGTTGGTCCAGAGGTGGCCCGCGAAGGTCAGCACGTTGTTCTTGTGGACCAGCGTCAGCTTCTTGCGCGGACGGGCCTGCGCACGGGCGAAGGCGTCACGGACGACACGCTCGACACCGAACGCCGTGTTGACGGAGACCTCGGTGGCGACCTCGTGCGGAGTGCCCTTGCGGATGGTGCCGCCGTTGCCGGTGTACGGACCCTCGGTACCCTCGCGGACCACCACGAAGTCGATCTCGGGCTGACCGGCGAGCGGGGTCTCGACACCCGGGAGGAGCTTCGAGGGACGCAGGTTGACGTGGTGGTCGAAGGCGAAGCGGAGCTTGAGCAGAAAGCCGCGCTCCAGAACGCCCGACGGGACCGAGGGGTCACCGATCGCACCCAGCAGGATGGCGTCGTGCCGCTTCAGGGCGTCGAGGTCGGCGTCGGTGAGGGTCTCACCGGTGGCGTGGTAGCGCCGGGCGCCGAAGTCGAATTCCTTGGTCTCCAGCTTCACGTCCGGCGGAAGGACGGCGGAGAGGACTTTGAGCCCCTGGGCCACGACTTCCTGGCCGATTCCGTCACCGGGGATCACTGCGAGATCGATGCTGCGAGACATGACGGCACCGTACTCCTTGTCCCATGGGATGACACGCAATGTCCGCCATACGGACAAGTCGGTGCCGGAGAACCCCTAGCCTTCGACCCATGTTCACCCGTCTGTACGACGGCCGTTGGCGCACGCTGGGAACTTTCCAGACATGACCGCTGCCTCCAGGGGGACTCCCCCCGGACTCCCCGTCCCCGACGTCGGCATTCCGCACGAGCTCGCACGCGACATGAGCATGGCCGAGCAGTACGAGTACCTGCGGACGAAACTCACCCGGCGCCGCGCGCTCGTGGCGGCGAGCGCGTTCGCGGGCGGCGGACTGCTGACCGGCTGCGCCTCGGGCACCGGGGCCCCCTCACGGACGACGGCCGGCTCGTCGCCGCACCCGGCCACCGCCCGGGTGTCCGGCTCCGCCGTCACGCCGTTCGGCCGCCACCTCGCCTTCGGCGCGGATCCGAAGACCCAGATGCGGATCTCCTGGCAGGTGCCGTTCGCGGTCAGGAAGCCGTACATCCGGGTGGGCCCGACCCCCTGGGCGCTGAGCCACAGGATCGAGGCCGAGGTCCGCCACCTGCGCACACCGGGAGTCGCCGGACAGCGGATGGCGCTGGACCAGTACTACGTGCACGCGGCCCTCGACCGGCTGCGCCCCGGAACGACGTACTACTACGGCGTCGGCCACGAGGGCTTCGACCCGGCGAGCAGGGAACGGCACTCCACGATCGGCCGATTCCGCACGGCGCCGGCGCACCCCGGGAAGTTCGTGTTCACCGCCTTCGGCGACCAGGGCGTCACGCCCGACGCGCTCGCCAACGACAAGGTGCTCCTCGGCCGCGGCCCGGCCTTCCACCTGCACGCGGGCGACATCTGCTACGCGGACGGGACCGGGCACGGCGAGGACTCCGACATCTACGACCCGGGCGCCTGGGACCTGTTCCTCAAGCAGACCGAGACGGTGGCGAAGTCGGTGCCGTGGATGGTGACGACCGGCAACCACGACATGGAGGCCTGGTACTCGCCGAACGGCTACGGCGGCCAGTCCGCGCGCTGGACCCTCCCCGGCAACGGCTTCGACTCCGAACACGCGCCGGGCGTCTACTCCTTCGTCTACGGGAACGTCGGCGTCGTCGCGCTGGACGCCAACGACGTGTCGTACGAGATCCCCGCCAACAAGGGCTACTCGGGCGGCAGGCAGACGGCCTGGCTCGACAAACGGCTCGGGGAACTGCGCGGGCAGGTCGACTTCATCGTCGTCTTCTTCCACCACTGCGCCTACTCGACGTCGACGCACGCCTCCGACGGCGGTGTGCGCGACGCCTGGGTGCCACTGTTCGCCAAACACCAGGTGGACCTGGTGATCAACGGCCACAACCATGTGTACGAGCGCACCGACGCCATCAAGGGCGGCAAAGTGGGCAGGCAGGTGCCGGTGGGCGCCTCGACCGATCCGACCCGGGACGGGATCGTGTACGTCACGGCGGGCGGGGCGGGCAAGAGCCTCTACCGGTTCCCCACCGGGGTCAAGGACAGCTTCGAGGGGAAGGTCACGCGCCGCGAGTCCATCGAGACCTTCCACTGGACGAAGTCGCAGCGGCAGAAGTCGGACACCGTGGAGTGGTCCCGGGTGCGGTACACCGGCTTCTCCTTCCTCTCGGTGGAGGCGGAGGCCGGTTCCTCACCCAGACTCAAGGTGTCGGCGCTGGCCCAGAGCGGCGAGCGCATCGACCACTTCGAGGTGCGGCGCGGGAGCTGAGCACGGCGCACATCCAGCACTTCGAGGTGCGGCGCGGGGCGTGAACCCCGCGCCGCACCCCTGCGGGTGCGGCTCCCGGTCGGAAGGGGCGGCGGGCCTCAGTGGCCCGTCGCGCCGCCGTTGTCCCTGCGGTCGAGGGCGCGCTGGAGCGCCGCCGCGGCGTTCTTGCGGTCGGACTCGCTGCTCGTACGGGAGAGGTGACGGACTCGGCGGACGGTCGTCTCGGCCATGATGAATCGACTCCTTGCCTCCGGCGGAACCCATGCGGGCGACCGGAAGTGCGGTGATGGATTTACGAGACGCCGGAAGAGGCGGGGAGCGGTGCCGCAGGGGTTGCCTGCCAGGGCTCCGGCTCACGACCGCCATTCGCTTGGTCGAGCGAGACGTTCGGCTCCTACAAAGCTAGGCGAGGACCGGGCATCTGTCTCCACAATTACTCGGACTTCCTACTATCTGAGACGGCGGATTGCGTCACACCGCTCCGACCAGGGACAACGGTCCGCACGGCATCACCCGCCACGGGTGCGGCCGCGGGGCTCCCACCACGGGCGGCGAGCACAGCGCGGCCGGCACCACGAACACCACGGCGCACGCCGTACGCGGCCGTCTCCCGCTCCGTCTCCGTCTCCGTCTCCGTCTCCGGCTCCGGCTCCGGCTCCGGCTCCGGCTCCGGCTCCGGCTCCGGCTCCGGCTCCGGCTCCGGTCAGAGCACGTCGCCGTCCCGCCAGTCGAAGACCAGCTCGTGCTCCGGGTCGAGGGGGCCCACGGACGCGCCGGGACGGACGAATGTGATGCCCTCCTCCTCGGGAAGGCGGACGACACCGTCCGGGGCCAGGACACAGACGCGGCCGGGCCAGAGCTGCCAGCCCCGGACCGCGTACAGGGCGGCCCCCTCCTCGCTCGCGGAGAGCGCCCCGAGCCCGTAGGCGCTCTCGATGATCCGTTCCAGTTCCGCCATCACGCGCCCGCCGAGCCCCGTGCGCCGTACGTCCGCGCGAACGCCGACCGCCTCCACGTACCCGGCGCGCAGCGAGCGGCCGCGGTGCAGGACGCGCCGCTGGATCACCGAGCCGTGCGCCGCGAGACCCCGGTCGTCATGGACCAGGACGTGCATGCCGCCGAGTCCGTGATCCCAGTCCTCGTCCCTGAAGTCCCCGTCGAAGGCGTCCTCCAACAGGGCGCGGGCGGCGCGGAGTTCGGCGGGGGCGAGGTCCGCCGTGTGGGCGGTCCGCAGTCGGGTGGCCATCCGGCCAGTATTCACACGGGAGACAGGAATCCCAGCCCTCTCACCGCGCCGACCCGGGGGCGACGACGGCGAGCACACACGGGTACCTAACCTTCAACAATCACTTGACTGGTTAGATTCACCCATGGTGGACTGCTCTCACCATCAAAGATACTTTCAGAGGTTAGGGGATCCGATCATGAGCAGCCACCCGGTCCACCACCGCACCACCACCGTCCGCGGCCACCGGATCGCCTACCGCGAGGCCGGCCCCGCGGACGCGCCCGTCCTGCTCCTCCTGCACGGCTTCCCGAGCAGTTCGCACATGTTCCGGGACCTGCTGCCGCTGCTCGCCGACCGCTACCACCTGGTCGCCCCCGACCACCTCGGCTTCGGCCGCTCGTCCGCCCCCGCGGCCGCCGACTTCCCGTACTCCTTCGACCGGCTGGCCGAGATCACCGAAGAGTTCACCGAACAGCTCGGCCTGAAGGAGTACGCGCTCTACATCCAGGACTACGGCGCCCCGATCGGCCTGCGCCTCGCGCTCGCACACCCCGAGCGGGTGACCGCGATCATCACGCAGAACGGCAACGCGTACGAGGAGGGGCTGGGCGCCGAGGCCTGGGCGCCGGTGCTGGCGCTGATCGCGGACCGCACGCCCGAGACGGAGGCGCCGGTCCGGGCGATCAGCAGCCCGGACGGCATCCAGTGGCAGTACCTGACCGGCGTGCCGGACCCGACGCTGGTCAGCCCCGACGCCTACGAGCACGACGCGGCCCTGATGGCCCGCCCCGGCCAGCTGGAGATCCAGCTCGACCTGATCGCGGACTACGACTCCAACTTCGCGCTCTACCCGGCGTTCCAGGAGTACTTCCGCACCAGCCAGGTCCCGCTCCTGGCCGTCTGGGGCGGTCATGACGAGATCTTCGTCCCGGAGGGCGCCCTCGCCTTCCGCCGCGACCTTCCGGCCGCGGAGATCCACCTGCTCCCCACGGGCCACTTCGCCCTGGAGACGCACGCGGGCCAGGCGGCGGCGCTGATCGGGGACTTCCTCGGCCGGCACGTGTGAGGCGACGGCTCCGCGCGGACATGGAACCGCCCCCGTCCACGGACGGGGGAGACCGTGGGCGGGGGCGGAGTCGGTGACGGGCTGTCAGCCCATGTGCGGGTAGCCGTAGTCGGTCGGCGAAACCAGCGTCTCCTTGATCGCGCGGGTCAGCGTCCAGCGCATCAGGTTCTGCGGGGCGCCCGCCTTGTCGTTGGTGCCGGAGGCACGGCCGCCGCCGAAGGGCTGCTGGCCGACGACGGCGCCGGTCGACTTGTCGTTGATGTAGAAGTTGCCCGCCGCGTAGCGGAGCTTCTGCATCGTGTACGCGGCCGCCGCGCGGTCGCCGGAGATGACCGCGCCGGTGAGCGCGTAGTCGGACGCCGACTCCATCTGGGTCAGCATCTCGTCGTACTTCTCGTCCTCGTAGACGTGCACGGCGAGGAAGGGGCCGAAGTACTCGGTCGTGAAGACCTCGTTCTCCGGGTCCGAGCACTCGACGACGGTCGGGCGCACGAAGTAGCCCACGGAGTCGTCGTACGAGCCGCCCGCGACGATCGTGCAGGTCGGGTCGGCCTTCGCGCGGTCGATGGCCGCCTTGTTCTTGGCGAAGGACCGCTCGTCGATGACCGCGCCGATGAAGTTCGACAGGTCGGTGACGTCACCCATGGTCAGGTAGTCGACCTCGGCCGCGAAGTCCTCCTTGAAACCGGAGTTCCAGATGGAGGCCGGGATGTAGGCGCGGGAGCTCGCCGAGCACTTCTGGCCCTGGTACTCGAAGGAACCGCGGGTCAGGGCGGTCTTGAGCACCGCGCGGTCCGCCGACGGGTGGGCGACCACGAAGTCCTTGCCGCCGGTCTCGCCCACCAGACGCGGGTAGGAGCGGTACTTCTCGATGTTGTTGCCGACCGTCTTCCACAGGTACTGGAAGGTCTTGGTCGAGCCGGTGAAGTGGATCCCGGCGAGGTCGCGGTGCTCCAGGGCGACCTTGGAGACCTCGATGCCGTCACCGGTGACAAGGTTGATGACGCCCTTGGGCAGGCCCGCCTCCTCCAGGAGCTGCATCAGCAGCACGGCGGCGTGGGTCTGCGTCGGGGACGGCTTCCAGACGACGACGTTGCCCATGAGCGCCGGAGCGGTGGGCAGGTTGCCCGCGATCGCCGTGAAGTTGAAGGGCGTGATCGCGTAGACGAAGCCCTCCAGCGGACGGTGGTCCATGCGGTTCCACACGCCCGGGGAGTTCGCCGGGGGCTGCTCGGCGAGGATCTGGCGGGCGTAGTGGACGTTGAAGCGCCAGAAGTCGACGAGCTCGCAGGGGGTGTCGATCTCGGCCTGCTGGGCGGTCTTCGACTGGCCGAGCATGGTGGAGGCGGCCAGCGTCTCGCGCCAGGGGCCGGCCAACAGCTCGGCGGCGCGCAGGATGATCGCGGCGCGGTCGTCGAAGGCCATCGCGCGCCAGGCGGGAGCGGCGGCGAGGGCCGCGTCGACGGCGTCCTGGGCGTCCTGCTGCGTGGCGTTGGCGTAGGTGCCGATGCGCGCCTTGTGGTTGTGCGGCTGCACGACGTCGAAACGGTCACCGCCGCCCATGCGCCGCTCGCCGCCGATCGTCATCGGCAGGTCGATCGGGTTCTCGGCCAGCTCCTTGAGCTTGGCCTCGAGGCGGGCGCGCTCGGGCGAGCCGGGGGCGTAGCCGTGCACCGGCTCGTTGACGGGGGTGGGGACCTGGGTCACGGCGTCCATGAGCTACCTCTTCCGAGTGAATCCCTGACTTCAGCCGGGAGAACCGAAGCCGTGTGCGTATGTTGGGTGGCGGTCAGGGCTTGACCTTCATGAGCTCGCTGCGGCGCGCGAGTGAGAAGCCCCCACGGGGGCGGAGTCACGGTTTCCGTAACTCCTTCGCGGAAACGGGTCGGCTCAGCCGACCGATGAGCGGTAGCTGCCGTCACCCAGGATGCACCCGGATGCCGACAGCTGCCGCTCGCCTTCACATCAGCCCTTGGTCAGGATCGAGCGGGCGAAGAAGAGCAGGTTGGCCGGCTTCTCCGCCAGGCGCCGCATGAAGTAGCCGTACCAGTCGGTGCCGTACGCGGTGTAGACGCGCATGCGGTGGCCCTCGGCGGCGAGCCGCAGGTGTTCGTCGCTGCGGATTCCGTAGAGCATCTGGAACTCGTACTCGTCCAGTTTGCGCCCGGCCGTGCGGGCGAGCTCCTGCGCGATGGAGATGAGCCGCGGGTCGTGGGATCCGATCATCGGGTACCCCTCGCCCTCCATCAGGATCTTCAGGATGCGGACGTACGCCTTGTCGGTCTCGGCCTTCTGCTGGTACGCGACCTCGGCGGGCTCCTTGTAGGCGCCCTTCACCAGACGGACGCGGCTGCCGCTCTCGGCGAGGCGGCGGGCGTCGGCCTCGGTGCGGAACAGGTAGGCCTGGATCACACAGCCGGTCTGCGGGAAGTCCTTCCGCAGCTCCTCGTGGATGGCGAACATCGAGTCGAGGGTGGTGTGGTCCTCGGCGTCCAGCGTGACGGTGGTGCCGATGGCGGCGGCGGCTTCGACGACCGGGCGGACGTTGGCGAGGGCCAGCTCGTGGCCGCCCTCCAGAGCCTGTCCGAACATCGACAGCTTGATCGACATCTCGGCCCGGCTGCCGAGGTCCAGCCGCTTCAGCCGCTCGATGAGCTCCAGGTACGCGTCACGCGCGGCGTACGACTGCTCGGGGGTCGTGATGTCCTCGCCGACGACGTCCATCGTGACTTCCAGGCCCTTGGCCGTGAGGTCCTGGATGATCGGGACGACCTGGTCGACGGTCTCACCGGGGATGAAGCGGTCGACGACCGGCTTGGTCACCGGGGCGGCCGAGATCAGACGGCGCATCTTGTCGCTGCGCGAGGCGGCGAGAATCACGGGACCCAGCACGGGGCACCTCCACAACGAAGCCAGTAGGAGGCCGAATCCCGACGATTCGGGTACGGCACGGAGAACCACCGTGAAACCTAGGGATCTCTCCGATCCTGGGCCATCGACAGCTGTCACGCATCCGTGCCCCGGTTCTCAGACATATGTATGAAGGGCTCGCGGAAATGCGCGAGAATACCCGGGTGAGCGGTGAATACAGAAGCGACTACCAAGAGCTGGTCGACGAGATCTCGACGCTCCTCGGAGTCCCCGCGACGCTGGAGAACCGTGACTTCGAGCTGATCGTCTTCGGCGCGTACGACAGCGAGGGCGATCTCGATCCCTCCGCCCTCGACCCCGTGCGCACCCGCTCGATCCTGACCCGCCGCTCCACCACGACGGTGCGCACCTGGTTCGAGGGCTTCGGCATCACCCGCGCCACCGGGCCCGTCCGTATCCCGCCGACCCCGGAAGCCGGCGTCTACCGAGGCCGGATCTGCCTCCCGGTGCGCCATCGGGGCATCGTCCTCGGCTATGTCTGGCTGCTCGACGACGACCCGGGCCCCACCGACGCCCAGCTGACCGCCGCCATGCAGGTGACCTCCCGCATCGGCGCCCTGCTCGCGGACGAGGCCCAGGCGGGCGCGGATCTCACCCGCGAGCTGCGCGCCGTCCTGACCGCCGAGCGCGGCTGGCAGCGCGACATGGCGGTGGCCGAGCTGCGCACGGCGCTCGGTCCGCGCGGCGACGGCCTGCACACGGTGGTGTGCGTGGCGCCGTGGCCCTCGGCCGACCCGGACGACGCCCCTTCCGCCCGTACAGTGCCGGGGGCGACCGCGCTGTGCACCATCCCGTGGGGCGCCACCGGCCAGAGCCTGGCCCTGCTGGTCCGGCTGCGTTCGCCGGACGTGCTGACACCGGCGCTGACCGCGGCCACCCGGTTCGTACGGGAGGCGGCCGACAACCGCGGCGAGGCCGGGCCCGGTCGTCCGGGCAGTGCCGCGGGTCCGGCCCGGAGCGGCGGCGCTTCGAAGTCCTCGTCTCCCAGCGGTGCCGGTACCTCGGGAATCCCGGGAGTCCCGGGCGGGACGGCGGCTGCCGCTTCCCTCCGCGGCACCTCGGGAGCCGCTCCCCCCGGCGGGACGGCGGCTGCCGGGATCGCGGGGGCCCGGGTGGGGCTCGGGGACCTGGGGGCCGCCTGGCACGAGGCGGCCGCCGCCGCGCGGGCGGTGCTGGCCGAACCCCGGCTCGGTCCGGTCGCCGAGTGGGGGGCCATCGGCCCCTTCCGGCTTCTCACCGCCCTGCCTCCGGAGGCGGCCCACGACCCCGTCGTACGCGTCCTGTTGGCACCCGCGCACCGCGAACTCGCGCGCACCGCCGAGGTGTTCCTCGACCGGGCGGGCCAGGCCGGTCGCACGGCGGCCGAGTTGGGCATCCACCGCCAGACGCTCTACTACCGCCTGTCCCGCGTCGAACAGCTCACCGGCCTCGACCTGGACGACGGCGAGGACCGGCTGCTGCTGCACATGGCTCTGAAGGGGGCTCGGCTCTAGCTCCCGGGGCCCGTCGATCGCGGAGCCGGCCCGGGTTCGTCCCCTGCCTCGGCCTCAGGACCGGCCGGGTGGGCTCGCGTCCGGCGTCGGTCTCGGGACCGGGTCGACGGCCTCGCGTCCGGTGACAGCAGATCACCGACCGCCGCCACCCCCTCGGCGATCGCCCGCTCCCCCACGTCGCCGAAGCCGAGCACCAGTTGGGGCGGCGCCGGCGCGTGGCCGGAGCGGCAGGGGCTCATGCCGTACAGGCCGACGGAGCGGTGCCGGGCCGCGGCGACGACGGACCGCTCGTCGGCCGTCGCCGCCAGGTGCAGAACCGCGTGGAACCCGGCGGCCAGCCCGGTGAGCCGGACCTCGGGAGCGTGCGCGGCGAGCGCGGTGACCAGGGCCGTGCGCCGGGCCGCGTAGACCGTGCGCATCCGGCGCAGATGGCGGTCGTAGCGGCCGGACTCGATCAGCTTCGCGAGGGCGAGCTGGTCGAGGGTCGGGGAGCCCCGGTCGGTGAGCCGCTTGGCCTCCGTGACCGGGGCGGCGAGCACGGGCGGGCAGAGCAGCCAGCCGATGCGCAGCGCCGGGGCGAGCGACTTGCTGACGGTGCCGATCGAGACGACACGGTCCGCGGCCAGCCCCTGGAGCGCGCCCACCGGCTCGCGGTCGTAGCGGAACTCGGCGTCGTAGTCGTCCTCGATGACGTACGCGTCCCGCCGCATCGCCCACTCGATGAGGGCGAGCCGGCGCGCGGGGGCGAGGACGACCCCGGTGGGCCACTGGTGCGCCGGGGTGACGATGACGGCGCGGGCTCCGGTCGCGTCGAGCGCCCGTACGTCGACGCCGTCCCCGTCGACCGGCACGGGAACGGCCGTCAGTCCCGCGGCCCCGGCGGCGGCCGACGCGGTGGCGGGGCCGCCCGGATCCTCGTACGCCACCCCACGCACACCGGCGAGCGCCAGGCTGCGCAGCGTCAGCCCGAGTCCCTGCGCGTAGCCGGAGCAGACGACGATCCGCTCGGGGTCGGCCGCGGCCGCCCTCACCCGGCGCAGATAGCCGGCCAGCACCTCGCGAAGCACCGAACTCCCGCGCGGATCCCCGTAGTCGAGATCCGCCGTCGGCATGGCACGGCCCGCCTCGCGCATCGCCCAGAGCCAGTCGGCGAGCGGGAAGCTTCCCAAGTCCGGTACGCCGTGCCGGAAGTCCGCGATCAGGCGTGGAGCGGCCCCGTCCGGGGAGGCGGGCGCGGGCGGCACATGGGCTCCCGCCGCGACCCGCGTGGCGGAACCGACGCGGGTCACCAGGTAGCCCTCCGCCTGGAGTTGGGCGTAGCAGTCCTGGACGAGGCCGCGCGACAGGCCGAGTTCGCGGGCGAGTTCGCGGGAGGACGGAAGACGTTCACCGGCGCCGAGGCGGCCGGTGCGGATCGCGTCGCGCACCTGCCGCTCCAGTTGGGCGCGCAGTTGCTCGCCGCTGTCCCGGTCGACGGACAGAAGCAGCTCGGGCGACAAACCGGCCCACTGCGGAGGCATGGAATTGGAGCTTACCGGCGGTCCGGCCGAAATCTAACGTCGTTCCCATGACGACTCCCTCGACGCCACGGACGCCCCCGGCGCCCCCGGCGCCCCCGGCGACTCCGGCGACTCCGGCGACTCCGGCGACTCCGGCGACTCCGGCGACTCCGGCGACTCCGGCGACTCCGGCGACTCCGGCTGCGGAGCCTTCACCGGCCGAGGCGCCCGCGCCGACCACGTCCGTCGCGCCGACCACGTCTGTCACGCCTGCCATGGCCGCTCTGACGCCTCCGACAGGTCCGACGGCAGCGGCCACTCCGGCACGCGGGTCCGCCGCCCGGCCGCCGCTGCTCACCCGGCCCCTGATGCTCCGCTTCGTGAGCATGATCGGCGCCACGGTGAGCTTCTTCCTGCTCCTCTCGGTCGTCCCCGCCTACGCCACGGCGTCGGGCGCGGGTCCGGCCACCGGTGCCCTGATGCTGTCCACGGTCCTCGGCGAACTCGCCGGTCCCCGCTTCGTCGCGCGCTACGGATACCGCGTGGCACTGATCGCCGGCCTCTGCCTGCTCGGCGCGCCCGCCCTCGTCCTCACCGTCTCGCACTCCCTGGTGTGGATCGTGCTGGTCTGCCTGGTCCGCGGCCTCGGCTTCGCGCTCACGCTGGTGGCGGGCGGCGCGCTCACCGCCTCGCTGATCCCGGCGGAACGGCGGGGTGAGGGTCTGGCGCTGGTGGGCGTGGTCTCCGGCGTGCCGTCGCTGATCGCCCTGCCGCTGGGTGTGTGGCTGGCCGCGCACGTGGGCTGCACCCCGGTCGCCGTCGCCGCGGGCGTGGCCGCGCTGGCCGCCGTCGCGTCGGTGCCGGGGCTGCCCGACCGGGAGGCGACGTCCGAGAAGCCGGTGGGGATGGTGGCCGCCCTGCGAACCGGCGCCCTGGCCCGGCCCGCGATCGTCTTCGCGACCACCGCCCTGGCGACCGGGATCATCGTCACCTTCCTGCCGCTGGCCGTCCCCACCGCCGCCTCCGGGGTCGTCGCGGTGGCCCTCTTCACTCAGCCCGCGGCGTCGACCGCGGCCCGTTGGGCGGCGGGCCGGTACGGCGACCGGCACGGACCGGCGCGGCTCGTGCTGCCGAGCCTGCTGCTGTCGGCCGGCGGGATGCTGATCACCGCGTACACCGGGAGCCCGGTCGCCGTCGTGGCGGGGGTGGCCGTCTTCGGTGTCGGCTTCGGCATCGCCCAGAACGCCACCCTGACCCTGATGTACGCACGGGTCCCGGCCTCCGGCTACGGCACGGTCAGCGCGCTGTGGAATCTGGCGTACGACGGTGGCATGGGCGTCGGCGCGGTCGGCTTCGGCACCCTGGCCGGACCGATGGGCTACGCGGCCGGCTTCGCCCTCACGGGCGCGTTGATGCTGGTGGCG
Source organism: Streptomyces sp. NPDC005141 (assembly GCF_053599975.1). Lineage (NCBI taxonomy): Bacteria > Bacillati > Actinomycetota > Actinomycetes > Kitasatosporales > Streptomycetaceae > Streptomyces > Streptomyces sp. NPDC005141. Next base: position 114,175 of record NZ_JBSFYW010000008.1, read on the forward strand.
CTGATCCCGGCCGTCCGCGACCTGCGCACCCCCGCGCCGAAGGGATGACCGGCCGGTCCGGCGAGCGAACGACGAGCGCGCGCAGAACCACCGGGTGAGCAAGCGGCCACCGGGTTGGCGCCCGACCACCAGGCGGACGAGCGGCCACCCGGTGAGCGAGCGGCCGGCGAGCAGCCGGCGGTCGGGCGGACGACCGGCGGACGGCTTCCGGGCGGGGGCCCGCCGCGCCGCGCGGCCGGCCGGGTTCACTTCGCCTCGCGCGCCCCGTCGATCACGCGCCGCAGCCCGTCGGTGAGTTCGTCCGCCGTGGACGCGCTCGCCGGGTCGAAGAGCCACTGCACCATCAGGCCGTTGAGCAGCGCCTGATAGAAGCCGCCGAGCGACTTCACCGTCGCGTCGTCGAGCGTCTCCTCGTCCCGCCCGGTGAACATCGCGACGAGCCCGGACCGTCCCTCGATCTGGGCCTTCGCCATCAGATCCCGCAGCTCCGGCACCCGGTCCCCCTGCGTCGCGATCTCCATGCTGGCCGCCCACAGGGGCCGGAAGTCCTCGAAGGACTCCAGCATCCGCGCCCACACGCTGTGGAAACGCTCCACGGAACCCCCGGGCTCGGCCTCGCGCGCCGCCGCCGGGTCGAACTTCTCGCCCCACTCCTGGATCAGCTCCACGAAGGCCTGCGTGAGCAGCGCGTCCTTCGACCCGTAGTGGTAGCCGATGGACGCCAGGTTCGTCCCCGATTCCTTGACGATGTCGCGCGCCGTGGTGCGCACGAAGCCCTTGTCCAGCAGGCAGCGCTTGGCGCCTTCGAGCAGATCCTCACGGTGTCCCATGCCGGCCAGCGTACCCGGAATTCAGACAACCGTCCCATACGAACGTCAAGTACAAATGTATTAAACGATCGTACTAGACAAGCGTTTAAGACGTGCGTACAGTCCCTGCCATGACGAACCCGACGAGCACGACACCCGCCCCCGGCGCCCTGGCCGGCCGCCGCGAATGGACCGCCCTCGGCGTGCTGATGCTGCCGCTGCTCCTGGTCTCGATGGATGTCTCGGTCCTCTACTTCGCGATCCCCTCGATCAGCGCGGACCTGGAGCCGAGCGGGACCCAGCAGCTGTGGATCTTCGACATCTACGCGTTCGTGCTCGCCGGTCTGCTGATGACGATGGGCTCGCTCGGTGACCGCATCGGGCGCCGCAAGCTGCTCCTGTTCGGCGCCGCCGCCTTCGGCACCGCCTCGGTGCTGGCCGCCTACGCGAACAGCGCCGAGATGCTGATCGCGGCCCGCGCGATCCTCGGCATCGGCGGCGCGACCCTGATGCCGTCGACGATGGCGATCATCCGCACGATGTTCGCGGACCCCGGCCAGCGCGCGAAGGCGATCGGCATGTGGTCCGGCGTCATGACCGGCGGTATCGCGCTCGGTTCGGTGATGAGCGGTGTCCTCGTCCAGTACTTCTGGTGGGGCTCGGTCTTCCTGGTCAACCTGCCCGCGATGGTGCTGCTGCTGGTCCTCGGCCCGGTCCTGCTCCCCGAGTCCAGGAACCCGGAGCCCGGCCGGTTCGACCTGCTCAGCGTGCCGCTGTCGATGGCCGCCGTGCTGCCCGTGATCTACGGCGTCAAGGAGATCCCGTCCGAGGGCTGGAAGACCGAGTACGTCGTCCCGGTCCTCGTCGGCCTGGTCTTCGCCGCCCTGTTCGTCCACCGCCAGCGCACCGCGAAGTCCCCGCTGATCTCCCCCGCCCTGTTCCGCGGCCGCGGCTTCGCGCCCGCCGTCGTGCTCAACCTGATCGCCTCGTTCGGCATGCTGGGCTCGGCGTACTTCACCACCCAGTACCTCCAGTCGGTGCTCGGCAAGAGCTCCATGGAGGCCGCCCTGTGGGCCCTGCTCCCCACCATCCTGGTCGGAGTGGCCGCGCCGGTCTCCGCGCAGCTCGTGCAGAAGGGCGTGGACCGCGCCCATGTCGTCTCCGGCGGCTTCGTCGCCGCCGCCTGCGGCTACGGCCTGCTGGCCCTGGCAGGCACCGACTCCCTGTGGCTCGTGCTGGCCGGCGCGGGTGTCCTCGCCGCCGGAATCGTCACCGTGATGTCGCAGATGATGGACCTGGCCCTCGGCACCGTCCCCGTCGGCAACGCGGGCTCGGCCTCCTCCCTGCTGGAGACCGGGGCCGAGTTCGGCGGCGCCCTCGGCATGGCCGTCCTGGGCTCCATCGGCACGGCGGTCTACCGCCAGGACATCCCGGCCGGCGTCCCCGCCGCGGCCCACGAGACGCTGGGCGGCGCGCTCGCCGTGGCCGGACAACTGCCGGGCGACACGGGCCGGGCCCTGGCGCGGGCCGCACGGGAGGCGTTCACCAACGGCATGCAGGCGGCGGCGATCGCGGGCGTGATCCTCCTGCTGGGCGCCGCGGCGCTCGCCACCGCGACCCTGCGCAAGGTGCCGGTGCGCGAGACCGAGCCCGAGCCCGAGACGGTGGCGGCCGAGCAGGCGACGGCCTGACCCCCACCGGCCGGGCGGCCACCGGGCACCTGCCCACCAACCCGCCGGGCGGGCCGGACGACTCCGGCCCGCCCGACATCGGCACGCGTCGGGACTCCGGCCGCCACGCCTCGGCAGGTGCGCGGCGACCCGGGTCGGTTGTTCCGGCCCGCCCGCGCGTCGGCACGCGCGCGTGAGGACCCTGCCCCGCCGACATCCCCCGCGCGCGTGGGGGGGGCGCCTTGGGCGCGAACCCGCCTCGGGCCGGGACCGGAGCCGAGGCCCCGGGAGGCCGGCGCCGGGGAGTTGTCGGTACGGCGTGCCAGGATGGGTGTCGTGGCACAGACATTCGGTACGCCGTTCATCGGCCGGGGGGACGAACTCGCCCGGCTCACCGGCGTGCTGGAGCGGGCCAAGGACGGCGACCCCCGTGCCGTCCTGGTGGCCGGAGACGCCGGCGTCGGCAAGACCCGCACGCTCACGGAAGCCGCGGCGCACGCCGCCACCGTCGGGATGACGGTCCTGACCGGCCACTGCGTGGACCTCGGCGATGTGGGCCTGCCGTACCTCCCGTTCACGGAGATCCTCGGCGCCCTCGCCGCCGACGACCGCTTCACCCCGGCCCTCGCGGCCCATCCGGCGGTGGACCGGCTGACCGGCGGCGGATCGGGGACCGGCACCGCGGACCCCGGCAGCCGCCTCCAGCTCTTCGAGGGCATCGCGGGTCTCCTCGCCGACCTGTCCGACGTCGCCCCGCTCCTGCTGATCCTCGAAGACCTCCACTGGGCGGACCAGTCCTCCCGCGACCTGCTCCGCTTCCTGCTCAGCCGGGGTGTCCTCCAGCGGCCAGCGCCCGGGGGCCCCGCCCGCCGTCTGGCGGTCTTCGCCTCGTACCGGGCGGACGACCTGCACCGCCGCCACCCCCTGCGGCCTCTGCTCGCCGAGCTGATCCGGCTGCCCGCCGTCGACCGGCTGGAGCTGCGGCCGATGGCCGACGCCGACGTGGCCCGGCTCGTGCGCGCGCTGCGCACCGGCCCCGTCTCCGACACCACGGTCCGCCGCATCGTCGACCGCGCCGAGGGAAACGCCTTCTACGCCGAGGAGTTGCTCGCCGCACTGCCCGGTGACGACGACCCCGTCTCCTCCGCCATGCCCAGCGGACTGGCCGACGTCCTCCTCATCCGCATCGAGCAACTCTCCGAGACCGCCCAGCAGGTGCTGCGCACCGCGGCCGTCGCGGGGCGCCGCGTCGAGCACGACCTGCTGCGTGACGCCGTACAACTGCCACAGGACGAGCTGGAGTCGGCGCTGCGGGAGGCCGTCGGCCACCAGCTGCTGCTGCCCGGCGGCGACGAGACGTACTCGTTCCGGCACGCGCTCACCCGCGAGGCCGTGTACGCGGACCTGCTGCCCGGCGAGCGGGTCCGGCTGCATGGGCTGTTCGCCAAACTCCTCGCGGGGCACGCCCGTTCGGCGAAGAACGCGGCGGAGCGCGCCCACCACTCACGCGAGAGCCACGACCTGGCCGACGCGCTCACGGCCTCCCTCGAAGCCGCCGACCACGCCCAGGGTGTCGGCGCGCCCGCCGAGGAGCTGCGCCATCTCGAGACCGCACTCGAACTGTGGCCCGCGGTGGACGCCGCTGCCCGCCCCGAGCGCGGCGGCACGGTCGCCCTCACCCTGCGCGCCTCGGCGGCCGCCGCTCGCGCGGGCGAGTCCCATCGCGCCGTCCACCTCACCCGCGACGCGCTCGCCCGGGCCGGCTCGGACGCCGACTCCGAGCTCGCCGCCCGGGTGCGGTACACCCTCGCGGGCCATCTGATGCGGATCGACAGCCTGAAGGCCGCGTTCACGTACAGCAGCGAGGCGCTCGCGATGATCCCCGCCGAGCCGCCCTCGTACACCTGGGTGTGGGCGGCCGCGACCCATGTCATGGCCGCCCGCTATGTGGGGCGGGACGAGGACGCCGAACGGGTCGCCCGGCAGGCGCTGGCCACCGCCGAGCGGCTCGGACTGGCCGACGCCCAGGCCGACCTGACGATCTCCCTGGTCGGCATGGAAGCGCACAACCGGCGCACCCCGAAGGGCCGTGACCGGCTCAGCCGGGCCCGCGAGCTGGCCCGCGGCGCGGGGAACCTCCCGGTGGAGATGCGGGCGCTGTTCAACCTCGCCATCGGGTGCTATGAGTCCGGCGACCTGGACGAGTGCCTGACATGGCTGGGCGACGGCCTCGGCCGCGCCCGCCGCACCGGTCTCCTCTCCTCGCCGTACGCCCTGGAACTGCGTTATCTCCAGTCCCTGGTGCTCTACACGCTGGGCCGCTGGGACGAGTGCGCGCGAGCCGCCGCCGACGACGCCGAACTGCTGCCGTCGGCGGGCGGCTTCGCGACGGGCCCCGCCCTGTACGTCGCCCTGGCCCGCGGCGAGCACGACGCGGCCGTCACCGGGGCCCGCGCACTGCTCGACCGGCCGTTCGACTGGATGGCGACGCTCGTCTCGAGCATCGTGCTGACCGACGCGGCGGCGTTGCGCGGCGACGGCGAGGAGTCCGTGCGGCGGCTGCACACCGCGGCCGAGGCCCTCACGGACGTCTCGGGCACCGACCGGCCCCCCGTCGTGGTGCGGCTCGCCGCGCTCGCCCTGTCTGCGGTCGCCGACGCGGCCGAGGAGTCCCGCCGGTCCGGCGACCCGACGGGCGCCGACCGCTGGGCGGACACCGCGGCCGAGCTGGTGGAGCTGGCCCGGGGCACGGCGGACCAGGGCGGGCACGCCACCGAGCAGGGGCCCGAGGGACTGGCCTGGCTCGCCCGCGCCGAGGCGGAGGGGCTGCGCGCCCGCACCGGTCCGGACGTCGCGGCCTGGGACCGGGCCGTGACGGCGTTCGGCTACGGCGATCCGTACGAGCTCGCCCGCAGCAGAAGGCGGCTCGCGGAAGCCCTCCTCGCGGCCGGCCGCCGTGAGGAGGCCGCCGAACAGGCCCGCGCGGCCCGTGAAACCGCCCTGCGCCTGGGCGCCGTGCCGCTGCGCGAGGCCCTGGACGCGCTCATCCGGCGCGGTCGCCTCGCCGAGTCACCCGACGCCGGGGAGCGCATCGCCGCGCTGACCGCCCGGGAGAGCGATGTGCTGCGGCTGCTCGGCCGGGGGCGCACCAACCGCCAGATCGGCGAGGAGCTGTTCATCAGCGGCAAGACCGCGAGCGTCCATGTCTCCAACATCCTGGCCAAGCTGGGTGCCGCGAGCCGTACCGAGGCCGTGGCCATCGCCTACCGCGAGGGCCTGATCGAGCCGGAGACGACACCCTCCGCGTGAGGCGCCGTACGACGCGCGAGGGCCGGGACACCCTCGGGTGTCCCGGCCCTGTGCTCACATGACGGAAGCGTCGCGAGTGAACCTCAGACGAGGTTCACCGACCGCGCCGACGTCGCGCCGATCTCCTCGGAGAGCTCGGTGAGGACGCTCTGCGGCACCGTGTCGTCGACGGTGAGGACCGCGAGGGCCTCGCCACCGACGGCCGCGCGGGCGACCTGCATACCGGCGATGTTGATGCCGGACTCGCCGAGGATGCGGCCGACGGTGCCGACGACACCGGGACGGTCCTCGTAGCTCAGCACGACCATGTGGTCGGCGAGCGCGAGGTCCACGTCGTACTCGCCGACGGCGACGATCTTCTGCAGGTGCTTCGGGCCGGCCAGCGTGCCGGAGACCGAGACCTCCTGGCCGTCGCCGAGCGTGCCGCGCACGGTGACCACGTTCCGGTGGTCGGGGGACTCCGAGCTCGTGGTCAGACGGACCTCGACGCCGCGCTCCTGCGCGAACAGCGGGGCGTTGACGTACGAGACCGTCTCGTCGACGACGTCCTCGAACACACCCTTGAGCGCGGAGAGTTCGAGCACCTTCACGTCGTGCTGGGTGATCTCGCCGTACACCTCGACATCGAGGCGGACCGCGACCTCGCCGACGAGGGCGGTGAAGATACGGCCGAGCTTCTCGGCGAGCGGCAGACCGGGCTTGACGTCCTCGGCGATGACGCCGCCCTGGACGTTGACCGCGTCGGGGACGAGCTCACCGGCGAGGGCGAGGCGCACCGAGCGGGCGACGGAGATACCCGCCTTCTCCTGCGCCTCGTCCGTGGAGGCACCGAGGTGCGGGGTGCAGACGACCTCGTCGAGCTCGAAGAGCGGGGAGTCCGTACAGGGCTCCTTCGCGTACACGTCGAGGCCGGCGCCGGCGACGCGGCCCTCCTTGAGCGCCGCGTACAGCGCCTCCTCGTCGACGATCCCGCCGCGCGCGGCGTTGACGATGCGCACCGTCGGCTTGACCTTGTGCAGCGCCTCGTGACCGATGAGACCGAGGGTCTCGGGGGTCTTCGGCAGGTGCACGGTGATGAAGTCCGCGACCTCGAGCAGCTCGTCGAGGGAGAGGACCTTCACGCCCATCTGCGCGGCCCGCGCAGGCTGGACGTAGGGGTCGTAGGCGACGACCTTCATGCCGAACGCCGACATGCGCTGCGCGACGAGCGCGCCGATGCGGCCGAGGCCGACGACACCGAGGGTCTTCTCGGCGAGCTCGACACCGGTGTACTTGCTGCGCTTCCACTCGCCGTTCTTCAGCGCGGTGTTGGCCTGCGGGATGTGCCGCGCGGTGGCGAGGAGGAGACCGCAGGCCAGCTCGGCCGCGGTCACGATGTTGGAGGTGGGGGCGTTGACGACCATCACGCCGGCCTTGGTGGCGGCGGAGACGTCGACGTTGTCCAGGCCGACGCCGGCTCGTGCGACGACCCTCAGCTTCTTGGCCGCGGCGACGGCCTCGGCGTCGACCTTGGTGGCCGAGCGGATCAGAATGGCGTCGACGTCGGCGATCGCGGGCAGCAGCTCGGCGCGGTCGGCGCCGTTCACATGCCGGATCTCGAAGTCCGGGCCCAGGGCGTCTACGGTCGCGGGCGACAGCTCTTCAGCGATGAGTACGACAGGTTTCGAGCTCACGTGAGTCCTCACAAGTCCAATGCGGACGGCCGTCCCGACGGCCGCAGGCGGTGGAGGGTTTGTAGCGGCCCCGGGGTGTGCCTGCACTTCTTGGGGGTCGCTTGAGCCGCGTGGAAGACGCACGACGCTGTGGGCCTGACGCGTTGTTGATGTCCAGCAGTGTAGTGGCGCCGCGGAGGTCGTCCTGCGCCTCCGCGGAAGGATCACCCGTCCGTGGCTGGACGGGATGTCCAACACCGAGTCCACCGGGGTTACCGGCGGTTCGACGAAGGGGCCGGAGCGTGCCGCCCCGGCCCCCGTCGTAGGGCTCAGGCCTCGTCGTCGTTGACCCACGACATGAGCTTGCGCAGCTCCTTGCCGGTGGTCTCCAGGAGGTGGTTCTCGTCCTGGGTCTTGTACTCGTTGTACTTCTTCAGGCCCGAGTGGTACTCGTCCATCCAGTTACGGGCGAACGTGCCGTCCTGGATCTCGGCGAGGACCTTCTTCATCTCGGCCTTGGTGGCGTCCGTGATGATGCGCGGGCCGGTGATGTAGTCGCCCCACTCGGCGGTCTCGGAGACGGACCAGCGCATCTTCTCCAGGCCGCCCTCGTACATGAGGTCGACGATGAGCTTCAGCTCGTGCAGGCACTCGAAGTACGCGATCTCCGGCTGGTAGCCGGCCTCGGTCAGCGTCTCGAAACCGGCCTTGACCAGGGCGGCGGTGCCACCGCAGAGGACGGCCTGCTCACCGAACAGGTCGGTCTCGGTCTCCTCGGTGAAGGTCGTCTTGATGACGCCGGCGCGGGTGCCGCCGATGGCCTTGGCGTACGAGAGGGTGAGCGCGAAGGCGTCGCCGGTCGCGTCCTGCTCGACGGCCGCGATACACGGAACGCCGCGGCCCTCCTCGTACTGGCGGCGCACGAGGTGACCCGGGCCCTTGGGGGCGACCATGCAGACGTCGATGCCGGCCGGGGGCTTGATGAAGCCGAAACGGATGTTCAGGCCGTGGCCGAAGAACAGCGCGTCGCCGTCGTTGAGGTTGTCCTTGATGGACTCCTCGTAGACCTGGGACTGGATCGGGTCCGGCACGAGGATCATGATGACGTCGGCCTCGGCGGCGGCCTCCGACGGCGTCACCACGCGCAGGCCCTGCTCCTCGGCCTTCGCCTTGGACTTGGAGCCCTCGTGCAGACCGACGCGGACGTCGACACCCGAGTCGCGCAGCGACAGCGCGTGGGCGTGGCCCTGGCTGCCGTAGCCGATGACCGCGACCTTGCGGCCCTGGATGATGGACAGGTCGGCGTCGTCGTCGTAGAACAGCTCGGCCACTGGGGTTCTCCTTGTTTTCCGGTATTTCCGGTGTTGCGTCCCACCGTACGGCGGGCGGGGGAAGGGAAGTTTTCGGGTCTCGGTATACGGGCGGACGGTGCTCGCCGCCCGTTCGTATGCCGGCGCTTTCCGGCTTAGGCCGACCGGTCCAGTGCGCGCAGAGACCGGTCCGTGATCGATCGCGCCCCGCGTCCGATCGCGATCGTGCCGGACTGGACGAGCTCCTTGATGCCGTACGGCTCCAGCATCTTGAGCATGGCCTCCAGCTTGTCGGCGCCGCCGGTGGCCTCGATGGTGACGGCCTCCGGGGAGACGTCCACGGTCTTGGCGCGGAACAGCTGGACGATCTCGACGATCTGGGAGCGCGTCTCGTTGTCGGCGCGCACCTTCACCAGAACGAGTTCCCGCTGAACGGCGGAACCGGGTTCCAGCTCGACGATCTTCAGGACGTTGACGAGCTTGTTGAGCTGCTTGGTGACCTGTTCGAGCGGCAGTTCCTCGATCACGTTCACCACGATGGTGATGCGGGAGATCTCGGGGTGCTCGGTGACACCGACGGCGAGGGAGTCGATGTTGAAGCCGCGCCGGGAGAACAGGGCGGTGATCCGGGCGAGGACACCGGGCTTGTTCTCGACGAGGACGGAGAGGGTGTGCTTGCTCATGGTTCTGACTCGGCTCTCTCTCAGTTCTCGCTCAGTCGTCTTCGTTGTCGCCGAAGTCGGGGCGGACGTCCCGGGCGAACATGACCTCGTCGTTGGAGGTGCCGGCGGCGACCATCGGCCACACCATCGCGTCCTCGTGGACGATGAAGTCGACCACGACCGGACGGTCGTTGATCGAGTTCGCCTCCTCGATCACCTTGTCGAGGTCGTCCGGGGACTCGCAGCGGATGGCGTAGCAGCCCATGGCCTCCGACAGCTTGACGAAGTCGGGGACGCGGGTGCCGGCGCTCGGCTGCTTGCCGTCCGCGTCCGGACCACTGTGCAGCACGGTGTTGGAGTAGCGCTGGTTGTAGAAGAGGGTCTGCCACTGGCGGACCATCCCGAGGGCGCCGTTGTTGATGATGGCGACCTTGATCGGGATGTTGTTCAGGGCGCAGGTGGTGAGTTCCTGATTGGTCATCTGGAAGCAGCCGTCGCCGTCGACCGCCCAGACCGTGCGGTCCGGCTGCCCCGCCTTGGCGCCCATCGCGGCCGGGACCGCGTAGCCCATCGTTCCGGCACCGCCGGAGTTCAGCCAGGTCGAGGGCTGCTCGTACTGGATGTAGTGCGCGGCCCACATCTGGTGCTGGCCGACGCCCGCCGCGAAGATCGTGCCCTCGGGGGCGAGCTGCCCGATGCGCTCGATGACCTGCTGCGGCGACAGCGAGCCGTTGTCGGGCTGCTCGTAGCCGAGCGGGTACGTCTCGCGCCAGCGGTTGAGGTCGTTCCACCAGGCGGTGTAGTCGCCGGTGTTGCCCTCGTTGTGCTCCTTCTGCACCGCCTGGACCAGATCGGCGATGACCTCGCGGGCGTCTCCGACGATCGGCACGTCGGCGGCGCGGTTCTTGCCGATCTCGGCCGGGTCGATGTCGGCGTGAACGATCTTGGCGAACGGGGCGAAGCTGTCCAGCTTGCCGGTGACGCGGTCGTCGAAGCGGGCTCCGAGGGCGACGATCAGGTCGGCCTTCTGCAGCGCGGTGACGGCGGTGACCGAACCGTGCATGCCCGGCATTCCCACGTGCAGCGGGTGGCTGTCGGGGAATGCGCCGAGCGCCATCAGCGTGGTGGTGACGGGCGCTCCGGTGAGTTCGGCGAGGACCTTCAGCTCGGCGGTGGCGCTCGCCTTGAGGACGCCGCCGCCGACGTACAGCACGGGCCGCTTGGCCTGGGTGAGCAGCTTGGCGGCCTCGCGGATCTGCTTGGCGTGCGGCTTGGTCACCGGGCGGTAGCCGGGCAGGTCCTGGGTGGGCGGCCACTGGAAGGTGGTCCGCGCCTGGAGGGCGTCCTTGGCGATGTCGACGAGGACCGGGCCGGGACGGCCGGTGGAGGCGATGTGGAAGGCCTCCGCGATCGTCCGCGGGATGTCCTCGGCCTTGGTCACCAGGAAGTTGTGCTTGGTGATCGGCATGGTGATGCCGACGATGTCCGCCTCCTGGAAGGCGTCCGTGCCGATCGCCTTGGACGCGACCTGTCCGGTGATCGCCACGAGCGGCACCGAGTCCATGTGCGCGTCGGCGATCGGCGTGACCAGGTTGGTCGCGCCGGGGCCGCTGGTCGCCATGCAGACGCCGACCTTGCCGGTGGCCTGGGCGTATCCGGTGGCCGCGTGGCCGGCGCCCTGCTCGTGCCGCACGAGCACGTGCCGCACGCGGCGGGAGTCCATCAGCGGGTCGTACGCCGGAAGGATCGCACCGCCGGGAATGCCGAATACGGTCTCGGCCCCGACCTCCTCGAGCGAGCGGATGAGGGACTGCGCACCCGTGACGTGCTCGGGGGCGGACTGCTGTCCTCCGGAACGGGGCCGCGGCTGCGGATGGTGGGCCCCGGTGGCCTGCTCGGTCATCGGCATTCTCTTCTCGATGCTGAGGGTTTTTGCGACTTTTGTGCGATGTATGACGGGTGCCTGTGCAACAAAAAACCCCTCGTGCCGTGAGGCAAGCGAGGGGAGCGCGCCGGGTGCGGTCGCTGGGTGTTCCGGACTTTTCCGGTGACCACCTAGCTTCAGCCGACGCGCTTTCCAAGTACGAGAATTCGGGTGCGCATGGCATTGACCCTCCCCCCGGCACGCACCGACTGTCAAGTAGGTGGGACGGGAGTCTCATTATGTGAGCGGAGGGCCGTTCCACCCCCCAGAACAACGGGCACACCACTCGTATACACCCCCGCGCCGCCACGGCCGGCGAAGACAGGCTCGGCCGGGCCGTTGGGCACCGGATAATGTCCGGAAGAGAGCGCCCTGCGCAGCCGGTACTCGTCCAGCGGTCCGGAGAACGCCATGCCCTGCCCGTGGGTGCAGCCCATCGCGCGCAGGGCGACGACCTGTTCCGGAAGGTCCACCCCATCGGCCACGGACTGCAGCCCCAGATCGGTGGCGATCCTCAGCAGCCCGCTGGTGATCTTGTGCAGCCGGGCGGACTCGACCACTCCCTCGACAAGACTCCTGTCGAGTCGCAGTACGTCGACGGGGAGCCGCCGGAGCGCCGTGATCGCCGCGTAGCCGCTGCCGAAGCCGTCCAGGGCGATCCGCACACCCAGACGCCTGAGCGCGTTCAGCCGGCGCTCCAGCTCGTCCAGTGAGACGCGGGGGTCGGTGTCGGACAGCTCGATGATCAGGCCGCCCGAGGCGAGCCCGTGCCGGGTGAGCAGGGACTCCACGGAGCCCAGCGGCATCGAGCGGTCCAGCAGCCGCCGGGCGGTCATCCGGACCGCGACCGGCACCGCGACGCCCGCGGCGGTGCGCTCGGCGGCCTGCTCGACGGCCTCGTCGAGCATCCAGCGGCCCAGTTCGGCGGTCCTGTCGCTGTCCTCGGCGACGCGCAGGAACTCGGCGGGCGTGAAGAGCACTCCCTGGGAGGAACGCCAGCGCGCCTGTGCGGTGACCGAGGCGATCCGGCCGTTCTCCAGCGACACCACGGGCTGGTGCAGCAGGGCGAACTCGCCGTCCTGGAGTGCGGAGCGCAGCCGGGTCGCCAGTTCCGCCTTACGGACCACGTCCTGCTGCATCTGGGGTGCGTACAGCTCGACGCGGCCCTTTCCGGCCGCCTTGGCGCGGTACATGGCGAGGTCGGCGTTGCGCAGCAACTCCCCCGCGCCCAGGCCGGGTTCGGCGAAGCCCACGCCGATGGACGCGGCGACCCGGACATCGTTGCCGTCGATGCAGTACGGCTGGGAGAGCCTGATCCGCAGACGGTCGGCGAGCTCCAGTATCTGCTGCTCACGGGCGGTGCGGTCGCGACCGCCGTCGCCGACGATGAGGGCCGCGAACTCGTCCCCGCCCAACCGGGCCGCGGTGTCGCCGTGCCGCACCGAGTCCTGGAGTCTGCGGGCGGCCTGGACGAGCAGCTCGTCCCCGGCCTGGTGCCCGATCGTGTCGTTGACGGCCTTGAAGCCGTCGAGGTCGATGAAGAGGACGGCGGTGCCCCGATCGGAGGAGCGGCGCCCGGACAGGGCCTGCTGGACGCGCCGGGTGAACAGCGCGCGGTTGGGCAGGTCGGTGAGCGGGTCGTGTTCGGCGTTGTGCTGCAACTGCGCCTGGAGTCGGACGCGTTCGGTCACGTCACGGCTGTTGAAGATGAGCCCGCCGTGGTGCCGGTTGACGGTGGACTCCACGTTGAGCCAGCCCCCGTCGCCGGACCGGAAACGGCACTCGATGCGGGTGGTGGGCTCCTCGACGTGGCTGGCCGCGAGAAACCGTCGCACTTCGTGGACCACGCAGCCGAGATCCTCGGGGTGGATGAGGGAGGCGAGCTCGGAGCCGACGAGTTCCTCGGCGTCGCGGCCGTAGACCCCGGCGGCGGCCGGGCTGACGTACCTCAGGATGCCGTTCGGGGCGGCGATCATGATGACGTCGCTCGAACCCTGCACCAGGGAGCGGAAGTGGTTCTCCTTCTGGGCCAGCTCCTGGGTGAGGGTGATGTTGTCGAGCAGCATGATGCCTTGGCGCACCACGAGGGCGAGTACGACGAGACCGGCGGTGACCAGCACCACTCGGTCCACGTTGCGCCCGTTCAGGATGTTGTAGAGGATCCCCAACGTGCAGACGGCGGCGGCCAGATAGGGAGTCAGCGCGGCCAGCGAACCACTGATGGGACGTGTCGCCGGATATCGGCCCTGCCCGGGGCCCTGGGGGTTCGGTTGCGCGGGTCCGCCCGGCTGTCGCTCGTACGGGTGTTCCTCCGGCCCGCGCTCTCCCGGGTCGTCGTGGGACCCGGGGCCCTGCGGACCCCCGGGTGATCCGTACGACGCCTGAGACCCGTGGGGTTCGTGCGGCGTGCGACTCCCCGGGGGGCCGTGCCGCGCTTCCTGCCGCTGTCCCGGGATGTGCTCGTGCAGCACACGCGCGTGCCCGTCCGGGCCGTGCTCGTCGGCGTCCGGGTGCCCGTGCCGGGTGACGACCCAGGGGGCGTACGCGAGAAGCAGCGAGCCGGCGAACCAGCCCGCGTCGAGGAGCTGACCCGAGCGGTAGTTGTTGTGCAGGAGGGGCGAGGTGAACAGGGCGTCGCACATGACGGTCAGGGCGAGCGCCCCGATCGCGGTGTTCACCGCCGACCTGTTCACCGACGAACGGCGGAAGTGCAGCGCGAGCACCATGCTGACCAGCGCGATGTCCAGCAGCGGGTACGCCAGCGACAGTGCGGTGTGCGCGACGCTCGGCCCGTCGAACTTCGCGGCCTGGGCGAGCGCCAGACTCCAGGACAGCGTGAGCAGCGATCCGCCGATCAGCCAGGCGTCCAGCGCGAGACATACCCAACCCGCTTTGGTGACGGGCCTCTTGGCGAGCACCAGCAGTCCCACGATGGCGGGCGGCGCGAAGCAGAGGAAGAACAGATCGGCGTAACTCGGGCTGGGGACAGGGCGGTCGAGGACGACCTCGTACCACCCCCAGACCAGATTCCCCAGCGAGGCCATCGCCGAGGAGAGCGCGAAGAGCAGCCACGCGGGTCGAAAGCGGCTGCGGCGATGACGGGCGTAGAGAAAGCAGGAGACCGCCGCGGTACCCGCCGCGACGCTCAGGCCGAAATCACCCATGACCAACGCGAGACTCGCGGAGCCCCAGCCGAGCGCGGAACCGACGGCGTATCCCGCGCACATCAGGGCCAGCACGAGTTGCGAGAACAGGCCCGTCCCGCCGTCGAACACCGGCCGACGGGTCAGCAGCGCCCCGGGGGAACTCACCGGGCCCACCCGGTCCGTGCCCCGGGGTCCCGCTGATCCCGGTGCGCCGGGTGCGCATGCCTCCGGGGGCCTCCGTGCCTGCGGTGGTGATGGCCGCCGTGGCCGCGTCTGTGCGTGGTCGCGTGCCAGGGTCGTCGGCGGCGGCCCCGCCGCGTCGGATCGTTGGTCCATAGGCCGTGCATCGCCCGTCGCCCCCCTCGCAGTCTCAAGTCCGCCCCCGGCGCCGAACGGTGCGCGGCGCAGCCCCTGTCGGGACGATACACCAGTCTCGTCACTCAGGGACATAGTTCCTCTACGCTCCGTGACGACCAGGGACTATGCCGGTACTGCCCGCATTCGGGGAACTGCGGAGGGTGCCCGAAGCGGACCGAGAGCGGACAGGGCGTTGCTCAAGTGCCGGTGGTAAGGACCACGTTCCGCAGCGGCTCCCGGTTCACGAAGAGCGTCAGCTGGTCCGCCAGCAGCCGCTTGGCGCGCGGCCAGAACGCCGAGGTGGGACCGCCGACATGGGGGCTGATGAGCACGCCGGGCGCGTGCCACAACGGATGTCCCTGGGGCAGCGGTTCGGGGTCGGTGACGTCGAGGGCCGCGGTGATGCGCCCGCTCTCCAGCTCGGCGAGGAGCGCCTTGGTGTCGACGACGGGGCCGCGGGCCACGTTCACGAGGAGCGCACCGTCCTTCATCCGGGACAGGAAGTCGGCGTTCACCAGGCCACGGGTGCTGTCCGTGAGCGGCGTGGACAGGACGACGATGTCGAATTCGGGGAGCAGCGAGGGCAGTTCCGACAGGGGGCGCACGGGACCGCGCTCCGTGGCGCGTGCGGAGCGCGCGACGCGCTCCACCCGCGCGAGCTCGAACGGCGCGAGCCGGTCCTCGATGGCGGACCCGATCGACCCGTACCCCACGATGAGGACGGACTTGTCGGCCAGCGAGGGACGGAAGCCCGAGCGCCACTCCTCCTTGTCCTGGCCCCGCACGAAGTCGGGGATCCCGCGCAGCGAGGCGAGGATCAGGGCGAGGGTGAGCTCTCCCGTGCTCGCCTCGTGCACCCCGCGTGCGTTGCACAACACCACGCCGGGGCGAAGGGACTTGAGGCTCGGCAGGACGTGGTCGACGCCGGCGGAGAGCGTCTGCACGGCCCGGACCGACGTCATTTCGGACATCGGACGCTGCGAGACGGCGGGCGGCTTCATGTAGGGCACGGCATAGAACGCGCAGTCCGCCGGATCCGCGGGAAACTCCTGGCCGCCGTCCCAGAAGCGGTAGTTGAGGCCTTCGGGGAGTCCTTCGATCTCGTCGGCGTGAAAGGGAAGCCACACATCGGAAGTCATGGTCAGGAGGCTATGCCAGGTGCCCATGCGCACAGAGGTTAGGTTGGGGTGCCAGCAGAAGGAGGATTACGGCCAGGTGGAGCGCAGAACGATCGGGGCCGCGGCACTCGATGTCGGGGCGGTCGGGCTCGGATGCATGCCGATGAGCTGGGCCTACACCGGGTCGCGGCAGCGCGGCGAGGAGTCGCTGCGAGCGGTGCACGCGGCGCTGGACCGGGGCTCGACGCTGCTCGACACGGCCGACATGTACGGCCCCTTCACCAATGAACTGCTCATCGGGCGGGTGCTCAAGGAGCGGCGTTCCGAGGCCTTCGTGTCGACCAAGGTCGGCCTGCTGGTGGGCGACCAGCACATTGTGGCCAACGGCCGCCCCGGGTATGTGAAGCGGGCGTGCGACGCGTCGCTGCGCCGGCTCCAGACGGACGTGATCGATCTCTATCAGCTGCACCGCGCGGACCCGGAGGTACCGGTCGAGGAGACCTGGGGCGCGATGGCCGAACTCGTCTCGGCCGGAAAGGTGCGCTCGCTCGGGCTGTGCGCCGTGGGTGCCCGGTCCGCCCGCCGCTCGGGGGCGCGGCTGCACGACGGAACGATCCGGCAGCTGGAGCGGGTGCAGCAGGTCTTCCCGGTGAGCGCCGTGCAGGCCGAGCTGTCGGTGTGGTCGGCGGAGGCGCTGGACGCGCTGCTGCCGTGGTGTGCGGCGCGCGGCGTCGGGTTCCTCGCCGCGATGCCGCTCGGCAACGGTTTCCTGACCGGCACGCTGACCCCCGGCGAGGGCTTCGAGCCCGACGACGTGCGGGCCCGTCATCCCCGTTTCACCGCCGAGATGATGGCCGCGAACCAGCCCGTCGTCGTGGGTCTGCGGCGCATCGCCCGGCGTCACGGGGGCGGCGGCCGTCCCGTCACGCCCGCGCAGGTGGCACTCGCGTGGGTCCTGGCGCAGGGGCCGCACGTGGTCCCGGTGCCGGGGGCCAAGCGGGAGCGCTGGGTAACCGAGAACGCGGGGGCGGCCGGGCTGCGGCTGACGGCGGAGGATCTCACGGAGGTGGCGGGGCTGCCGGGGGCGCTGGGATCCTTGGACTGAGCAGCGGTTCCGTGTCCCCGCTTCCGGATCTCGGTGCCGATTGCCCGTCCGTGATCGGGAACCCGTGGAACGCGAGCGGTGTATGAACTGTAGGACCGCCGCGTCGAAGGGACACTGATGGTGCAGGTTCGAGCAGTGACAGCCGTGTTGGCCACGGCAGCGCTTCTGATGACGGCAGGCTGTTCCTCCGGCGACGAAGGGGGCTCGGACGGCTCGGGCGCGTTCCCTGGCCTCGGGAGTACACCGCCGCAGTCGTCGTCCTCCCGGAGCGCCTCCCCCGAGGAGACACCACCGGCGAAGGGCTCGGTGAAGGTCCTGCGCACCGTCACCGAGGATCTGGACACCCCCTGGGGCCTCGCGCCGCTGCCCGAGGGCGGTCTGCTGGTCTCCTCGCGGGACAAGGGGACGATCACCCGGATCGACGAGAAGACCGGAAGGAAGACGGTGCTGGGCGAGGTCACCGGGGTGGCCCCAGCCGGCGAGGGCGGCCTCCTGGGCATCGCGCTCTCCCCCGACTACGCCTCCGACCACATGATCTACGCCTACCTGACCACGGCCTCCGACAACCGCATCGTCCGCATGCTGTACGACGAGCGGAAGCCGTCCGGCGAGCAGCTGGGCGCACCGGACACGATATTCAAGGGCATCCCCAAGGGAATGATCCACAACGGTGGCCGGATCGCGTTCGGCCCGGACAAGATGCTGTACGCGGGAGCGGGCGAGACGGGTGACCGTGGTCAGGCCCAGGACAAGAAGGCGCTCGGCGGCAAGATCCTGCGGATGACTCCGGAGGGTGAGCCCGCACCGGGCAATCCGTTCGGCGACTCGGTCGTGTACTCGTACGGCCATCGCAATGTCCAGGGCCTCGCCTGGGACGACAAACAGAGGCTGTGGGCCTCCGAATTCGGCCAGGACACCTGGGACGAGCTGAACCAGATCAAGCCGGGCGACAACTACGGCTGGCCGGTGGTTGAAGGCACGGGTGACAACGCCAAGTACCACAACCCGGTCGCCCAGTGGCACACCGACGACGCCTCTCCGAGCGGACTCGCCTACGCCGAGGGGTCCCTGTGGATGGCGGGCCTCAAGGGCGAGCGCCTGTGGCGCATCCCGTTGAACGGCACCAAGACATCCGCGGACCCCGAGGCTTTCCTGCAGGGCAAGTACGGCCGCCTCCGCACGGTCGTCTCCGCGGGCGGCGACAGACTCTGGCTGACCACGAGCGAGACCGACGGCCGCGGCAGCCCCACGAAGGACGACGACCTGCTTCTGGAGGTACAGGTGAAGTAAGGAAGAGGGAGGGCGAGAGGGAACGGAAGGGCTATGGGGCCTGCGTGGGCGCCGGACCTTGCGCGGGCCCGGGCTCCGGCTCCGGCTCCGGCTCCGGCTCCGGCTGGGTATCCGATTCGGGCTCGGGCTCGAGATCGGGCTCGGGCTCGGGCTCGGTCCCAAGCTCGAGGTGGGAATCCCGTGCGGGCTCTGGTTGGGGTCGGCAACCCGGCTCGGGCTCGGGTTGGGAATCCGGTTCGGGTTCCGGCTGATGATCAGGCTGGTGTTCCTGCCCCGGTACCCGTACGACCACCTTGCCCGAGGCGAGGTCTATCGGGCCGCGGCCCGGGTCGCCGTCGTTCACGTCCACGCGGGACAGTTCCAGCCGCTTGCGTTCGTCGTTCGTGTGCTTGCGGCCGGGCGCGAAAAGCTCCTCGAACGGGTTGAACACGGCGCCTCCCTCTTCCCGGGATCCCTCGCAGCGTAGACCTCAGCCCGCCGCCCGGGCAGCGGGGGTCTCCGGCGGGAAGAGCCGCAGCCTGTGGGCCAGTGCCGCCGCCTCCCCCCGTCCTGAGACGTCCAGCTTGGCCAGAATGTTCGAGACATGGACGCTGGCCGTCTTCGGGGAGATGAAGAGTTCCTCGGCGATCTGGCGGTTGCTGCGGCCGACGGCGACGAGGCGCAGGACGTCGCGCTCGCGGCTGGTGAGGCCGAGTGCGGCCGCGGGGTCGGCGGGAGCGGCCGGGGACGGTTCGGGGGCGTGCTCCAGGGTGAGGCGGGCGCGCTGGGCGAGCAGGACGACGGCGTCGGCGAGCGGGCGGGCGCCGAGGTGGTCGGCGGCGGCGCGGGCCAGCCGGAGGAGTTCCGTGGCACGGATCCGTTCGTCGTCGTCCGCACCGGTGAGGAGCAGTGCCTCGGCGAGGCGGAGGCGGACCCGGGCGAGGTCGTAGGGGCGCTCCAGTGGTTCGAGGTCGCTGACCACCTCGAACCACTGGTCCGGGGTGCTCGCGCCTTCGGCCCGCTGGAGTTCGGCGCGGACCCAGTCGGCGTGGGCGACCCAGACGGGCGCTCCCGTGGCCAGGGTCTTCGCGGCCGTGCGGATGCGTTCCAGGGTCGGGGCGCGGCCGGGTCCGGCGACGGGCAGACCGCGGGCGTCGGCCTCCGCGGTGGCGGCGGCCAGGAGCAGCGGCCAGGCGTAGCGCTGGGTGCCGGGCGGGAAGCCCGCGTCCAGGGCCTGCTCCAGGGCGGCGCGGGCGTCGAGGAGGCGGCCCTCGTCGGCGGCGATGCCAATGGTGGTGCACAGCAGCGGCAGGGAATGCTGGGGCATCGGATCGTGGGTGCCGAAGTGGCCGCGTGCGGCGGTCAGTTGGCGTCCCGCCTCGTTGAGGTCGCCGCGGGCGAGGGCGACGGGCGCGAGGCGGGCCGCGCCCACGCCGGAGGCCTTGCCGCTGAGCCCGATGCCCAGCGCGTTGCGCGCGGCTTCGACCGCGTCGTCCCACTGGCCGAGCGCGAACAGCGATTCGGAGAGGTTGCCCCAGACCCAGGCCTGGGTGTCCAGAAGGCCGTTCCTGCAGGCGAGTTCGACACCCTCGCGCAGGATCGCGACGGCCTCGCGGGAGCGGCCGACCGACTCCAGATGGGAGGGCAGGTTGATGTGGAGACGGCCCACGACGTAGGCGGCGCCCCTCCGGTTCGCCCGCTCTCTGACCTGGTACATCTCCGCGAGCCCCGCCTCGACGTCCCCCGCGTCGACCATCAGGCCGCCGAGGGTGAGCCGGGCGTTCAGCTCCGTGTCGCGGGCGCCCACCATGCGCGCGTACTCCACGGCGCGCTCGGCCGCGGAGAGGGCGCCGTGGCCCGGCTCGTGCAGCATGCACCAGGCGGCGACCATGGACAGGACCTCGGCGTGCACCTCGGAGGGCGGCAGACCGCGCACCAGGTCCTGCGCGGTGGCGAGTTCCTTCCAGCCGTCGCCGCGGACCTGGGCCTGGACGAGCCGGGAGCGCTGGATCCAGAACCACGCGGCGCGCAGCGGGTCTCCCTCGTCCTCCAGGAGATGCAGCGCCCGCTTGGTCGTCTTCAGGGCGCGCTCGCGCTCCCCGCAGAGCCGGCCGGCGACGGCGGCCTCGGCCATCAGGTCGAGGTAGTGCAGGGGTGCCGTCGCGGGGTCGCAGCCGACGGGAGGATAGGCCTCCACGTAGTCCATGGGGCGCAGTTCGGCCCGTACGGTGTCGGGGGCCACCTCCCACAGCTCCATCGCCCGCTCCAGGAGCCGCAGTTGCTCGGAGTGGGCGTGCCGGCGGCGGGCTTCGACGGAGGCGTCGAGGACGGCGGGCAGGGCCTTGGCGGCGTCGTGGGCGTGGTACCAGTAGCTGGCCAGGCGGGTGACGCGCTCGTCGGCCGGTACGAGTGCCGGGTCGGCCTCCAGGGCCTCGGCGTAGCGGCGGTTGAAGCGGGAGCGCTCACCGGGCAGCAGGTCGTCGCTGACCGCCTCGCGGACCAGGGAGTGGCGGAAGCGGTAGCCGTCGCCGCCGGGGGAGGCGACCAGGATGTTGGCGCCGACGCAGGCCCGCAGCGCCTCGATGAGGTCGTCCTCGGCGAGTTGTGCCACGGCGGCGAGCAGCGGGTACTCGACGGTGCAGCCGCCCTCGGCGACGATCCGGGCGACCCGCTGGGCGCTCTCCGGCAGTCCTTCGACGCGGACGAGAAGCAGGTCGCGCAGGGAGTTCGTGAGGCCCGTACGACAGCCTTCGTGGGCGGCGACGGCGAGTTCCTCGACGAAGAACGCGTTGCCGTCGGAGCGGGCGAAGATCTCGTCGACCTGGGCGGGGTCGGGCTCGCGGGCGAGGATTCCGGCGATCTGGCGGCCGACCTCGGCCAGGCTGAAGCGGCCCAGGTCGATGCGGCGGACCGTGCGGAGGCGGTCGAGTTCGGCGAGCAGCGGGCGCAGCGGGTGGCGGCGGTGGATGTCGTCGGCGCGGTAGGTGGCGATCACGACGAGGCGGCCGGTGCGCAGCGTGCGGAAGAGGTAGGCGAGCAGATGGCGGGTGGAGGCGTCGGCCCAGTGCAGGTCTTCGAGGACGACGACGACCGTGCGGTCCGCGGCGACCCGCTCCAGGAGGCGGGCGGTGAGCTCGAAGAGGCGGGCCATGCCCTCTTCCTCGTACTGCCGTCCCCGGGTCGTCTCCGCGAGCTCGGGCAGCAGGCGGGCGAGTTCCTCCTCCTGTCCGGCGGCCGCGGCGGCGAGCTCGTCGGGGAGGATGCGGCGCAGGGCGCGCAGGGCGGTGGAGAACGGCGCGAAGGGGAGGCCGTCGGCGCCGATCTCGACGCAGCCGCCGAAGGCGACGACGGCGCCATCGCGGGAGGCTGCGGTAGCGAACTCCTCCAGGAGCCGGGTCTTCCCGACTCCTGCCTCGCCGCCGAGCAGCAACGCCTGTGGCTCTCCCCCCGTGCTGAAGTCCTGGGAGGTGCCTCCGGCGGCGGCACGGGCGAGCGCGTCGCTCAGCACTCCGAGTTCGTCGGCGCGTCCGACGAACACCGGGCTGACGGACCTGGTCTCCACGGGCCCGAGCATGGCACAGGGGTCCGACGGCGCGGCACCGGTTATCGGGGGGGCGATCAGTGCCCCGCCCGTCGGCCGGCGGGCGGGCAGAAGGCGGCCGACCCCCGTACGGCCGCCTTCCCGCACAGCCTGTGGACGGCCGACTGCCGTGCCGCCGTCCACAGGTGCCCCGGCGCTCACGCGACGCGGGCGAACCGGTGCCGGCGGGGACGCTGGCTATGGGCCTGCCCCTCCGTGTCGTTCTGCGCGGACCGGCGGGCGTCCACGCGCCGGGCCGCTCGGCGGGTGCGCAGGGCCTCCTTGGCGAGCCGGTAGTTCTGGGCCTCGCGGATGAGTTCCGCGGACCGGATCTGCTGAAGCTCGTACTCGAACATCTCGTACCCCTGGTGAAGAGTCGGTTTCGGCCTCGCTTGTTCGCGATGCCTCAACCTTCGTCTCCCAGGGGGGTGCGCCACATCGGGAGAGTTCCGCATCTTGCGCACGCGAAGGGCCTTAGGGCGGCGGTACAGGGACTACGCCTGGCCCTAAGGCTCCTCAGAGTCGTCGGGATTCAGCTGGTGGAGGGCAGTCCGAGAATGATGTCGGAGTACTTGGCGACGGCGAGGACCAGGCCGATGACGCCGAGCGAGACACCCGCCCAGGCGACCGACTTGACCCAGGCGGCCTGCGGCTTGCCGGGGGCGCCGAACGCGGGCCGGACGAGGACGACGACGCCGACGATCAGCGCGGCCAGTGCGAAGAGGCCGCCGATCAGCGCGGTGGTCGCCCAGGCGTCGCCGTAGACCTCCTTGACCTGCGTGGCGACGCTCGCGTTCGACGAGGTCTGGAGCTGGCCGACCAGGGTCTCGCGCGCGGCGGCGACGGTGGCGACCCAGCTGCCGGTCAGCGACACCACGCCGAGCCCGGCGGACACCACGGCGGCGGCACCCTGGCCGACACCGGTGGCCTGACCGGCCTCGTCGGTGCCGTCGCCGTCCACCGGGGCCTCGTGGGCCTCGTCCTGCTCCTCGGTCTCGTCCTGATCCGTGGCGTAGGCCTCGGTCTCGTTCCCGTTGCCCGCGGACGGGCCGGTCTTGGTGATGTCCACCGTCTGCTCGTCGCGCTTCGCCTCGGTGCCGGTCTCGGCCCCGGCCTCGTCAGCTGTCTTGGTTCCCATGACCCGCACCGTACGGACGCTCTCTGAGAAGTTCCTTAATGGTCCTTGTGAGCGGCGCGCTCGCGTGCGGCACGCCACTCGGGCGCGAGTACGGACCACACTTCGAGGTCGTGCCGGACCCCGCGATAGGGGTGCTTCTCCCGGAGCACGCCGTCCTGGCTCATGCCGAGCCGCCGGGCCACGTTCAGGCTCGGTACGTTCCCCGCCGCGGCGACCCACTCCAAACGGTGGATCCCCCGCTTCTCGACGGCCCAGTCGATGAGCACCCTCATCGCGCGCGTGACCAGACCGCGCCCGGAGGCCGCGGGTTCCAGCCAGCAGCCGACCTCACAGTTGCCTTCCTCCGCGTCGAAGTTCAGGAAGAGCACCCCGCCGACGAGCTTCCCGTCCAGCCACAGTCCGTGCAGGGACCCGGTGTCGGCGGCGCGCATGTCGGCGTACCTCTGGAGGTGTCCCCGCGCGGACGGCACGTCCGTGGACTGGACCCCGAAGGGGATGAACTGTCCGATGAACTCGCGCCCCCGGTCCAGGTGCGCGAGGAACTCCTCGGCGTGCCACGGCTCCAGGGGCCGCAGTTCCGCTCCGTCGTCACCCAGAGATATCGCGTACATCCCTCTACCGCTCCTTCGCCAGTACGTCCGCCATGTCGGCGTCCGCCGCCTCGGCACGGTCCAGTACGTCCGCCACCTCGGCGTCCGTCGCCTCGGCCAGCCTCTCATGGGCGGCGCGGCACTCGGGCGCTTCGATGCTGATGCGCGGCAGCCGCCGGTCGAGCCAGCCGGGCAGCCACCAGTTGGCACCGCCGAGCAGGTGCATGAGGGCGGGGACCAGGAGCGTCCGCAGGATGAAGGCGTCGAGGGCGACGGCGGCGGCGAGGGCGATACCGAACATCGCGATGACGCGGTCGCCGCTGAGCACGAAGGCGAGGAAGACCGAGATCATGATGACGGCGGCGGAGTTGATCACCCGGCTGGTCTCGGCGAGGCCGACCCGGACGGCGCGCCGGTTGTCACCGGTCTCCAGCCACTCCTCGTACATCCGGCTGACCAGGAACACCTGGTAGTCCATCGAGAGCCCGAAGAGCACCGACACCATGATCACGGGCAGGAAGGGCTCGATCGGGCCCGCGCGGCCGAGGCCGAGCAGTTCGCTCCCCCAGCCCCACTGGAAGATCGCGACGACGACTCCGAAGGCTGCGGCGACGGCGGCGATGTTCATCACCGCGGCCTTGAGCGGGATGCCGATCGAACGGAACGCGAGCAGCAGCAGGACACAGCCGAGGCTGATCACGACGCCGACGAAGAGCGGGAGCTTGCCGACGATGACGTCCGCGAAGTCGTCGTAGCTCGCCGTCACCCCGCCGACCTGCACATCGAGGGCGGTGCCCGACTCGGCGCGCGGCAGGACGTCGGTGCGCAGCCGGTCGACGAGGTCGCTGGTCTTCTGGGACTGCGGCGCCGAGGTCGGGACGACGGTGAGGAAGGCGGTGTCACCGGCGGAGTTGTACGTCACCGGGGCCGCCGAGGCGACACCCTCGGTGGCCCGGAGCGTGGCGTCCAGGTTGTCCAGGGCGAGCCGGTCCTCGGCGCCGCCGACCTTGGTGACGAGGGTCAGGGGCCCGTTCACGCCGGGTCCGAAGCCCTCCCCGATGAGGTCGTAGGCCTGCCGCGTGGTCGCCGCCTTCGGGTCGTTGCCCTGGTCGGAGGTGCCCAGGTGGAGCGAGAGCGTGGGCAGGGCGAGCAGCGCCATCACGACGACGGCCACGGCACCGAGCAGCTTGGGGTGGCGTTCCACGAACGCGGACCAGCGGGCGGCGAACCCGGTGGCCAGTTCCGGCGCGGGTCCGTGCTCCTCCAGTCGCCGCCGCTCCCGGCGGCTCAGGGCGCGTGGACCGATGAAGGAGAGCAGCGCGGGCAGCAGGGTCACGGAGGCCGCGACGGTGAGGACGACGGTCAGGGAGGCCGCGATCGCGACGCCGTTGAGGAAGCCGAGCCGCAGGATGAGCATGCCGAGCAGGGCGATGCAGACCGTGGCGCCGGCGAAGACGACCGCCCGTCCGGTGGTGGCGACGGCGTTCTGTGCCGCCTCGGCCACCGGCAGCCCGCGTTTGAGGCCGCGCCGGTGCCGGGTCACGATGAACAGCGCGTAGTCGATGCCGACGCCGAGCCCGACCAGCATGCCGAGCATGGGGGCGAAGTCGGCGACGGTCATGGCGTGGCCGAGGAGCACGATTCCGGCGTACGCCGTGCCCACGCCGATCAGAGCGGTGGCGATGGGCAGCATCGAGGCGGCGAGGGAGCCGAACGCGAGGAAGAGGACCACGGCGGCGACGGCCACGCCGACGATCTCGGCGACATGTCCGCCGGACGATTCGGTGAGGGCGATGGCGGTGCCGCCCAGCTCCACGTCGAGCCCCTTGGCCTCGGCGGCCTTCGCCGTGTCGACGACGGCCTGGACCTCGCCCTTGTCGAGGTTCTCGGCCCGGTCGGCGAAGGTGACGGTCGCGTACGCCGTCCGGCCGTCCGAGCTGATCCCCTCCGATCCCTGTCGCTGGTACGGGCTGTCGACGGAGGCCACTCCGGGGAGCTTCTCGATCTTGTCCAGGGCGCGGGTCATCGACTGCTCGACGTCGGCGGAGCGCACCGTGCCGGGGCTGGTGTGCCAGACAACGGTGTCGCTGTCGCCCCCCAGGCCGGGGAAACCGTCCGCCAGGAGCTGGGTGGCGCGGCCCGATTCGGTGCCGGGGGCCTCGTAGTCGTTCGAGTACGCGGAGCCCGTCACGACGGCGGCTGCGCTCACACCGCCGAAGGCCGCGAGCCAGAGCAGAACGGCGACGAGGCGGTGCTGAACACACCAACGTGCGAGGGCTGCCACGGACGAGCTCCCTGGGGGATTTGTGGATCTTTACCGGGAACTGCCCGCAAAGAACGCATGACTAATGCGCCATCACTCTTACAGCCGGAAATGATCCTTTGTCGCATTCGTGGGCTTACTCACAGGGCTGCGACTCAGCTCACAGGACATTCCCGTGAACTCTGTCGCCCCGCCCGTCACCACTCAGTCGAACTGGTCACCCACGGCCATGACCATCACACCGGCGATCATCAGCCACAGGGCCCGCCGGGTGCGGCCGCGGGCCCCCAGCGCCGACGCGACGGCGCACACGGCGGCACCGGAGGCATAGGAGACGGGTATGAGGGCGGTCCCGGAACCGGTGGAGCGCAGCGCCGACGCCGCGAGCCCGGCGACGGTCAGCAGCGCTCCCGCCCCGACCGCCGTCCAGCGGGCCCGGCGGACCTCCTGGTCCTGGTCCTCGTGGTCGCGCGTCTCGGAGTCAGTGGTTCCACTCATGGCGCGGGAGCGTAGCGCGTGCGTCTGAGAGCGCCGACACAGACCCCAGGGGGTGCATCGGTTGCGATGCACCCCCTGGGGTGTGGGAAAACCCGGACCTCAGCCTTCGCCGGCGTCCAGCTTCTCCAGGATGAGCTCCTTGACGCGAGCCGCGTCGGCCTGGCCGCGGGTGGCCTTCATGACCGCGCCGACGAGCGCGCCGACGGCCTGGACCTTGCCGCCGCGGATCTTGTCGGCGATGCCCGGGTTCCCTGCGATGGCCTCGTCGACGGCCGCGGTCAGCGCGCCCTCGTCCGAGACGACCTTCAGGCCGCGCTTGTCGACGACCTCGTCCGGGGTGCCCTCGCCGGCGAGGACGCCTTCGATGACCTGACGGGCGAGCTTGTCGTTCAGATCGCCGGAGGTGACCAGCTCGGCCACCCGGGCGACCTGCGCCGGAGTGATCGGCAGGTCCTCCAGGGACTTGCCCGACTCGTTGGCGCTGCGCGCCAGCTCACCCATCCACCACTTGCGGGCGGAGGCGGAGTCCGCACCGGCCTCGATCGTCGCGACGATCGAGTCGATGGCACCGGCGTTGAGGATCGACTGCATGTCGTGGGCGTTCACGCCCCACTCCTCGCGCAGCCGGTTGCGGCGGGCCAGCGGCTGCTCGGGCAGCCCCGAGCGCAGCTCCTCCACCCAGTCACGGGACGGGGCGACGGGGACGAGGTCGGGCTCCGGGAAGTACCGGTAGTCCTCGGCCTCCTCCTTCACACGGCCCGAGGTCGTGGACCCGGTTTCCTCGTGGAAGTGTCGGGTCTCCTGGATGATCGTGCCGCCGGAGTTCAGCACCGCGGCGTGGCGCTGGATCTCGAAGCGGGCGGCACGCTCGACGGAACGCAGGGAGTTGACGTTCTTCGTCTCGGAGCGCGTGCCGAACTTCTCGCGGCCGTGCGGGCGCAGCGAGAGGTTCACGTCGCAGCGCATCTGGCCCTGCTCCATACGGGCCTCGGAGACACCGAGCGCCTTGATGAGCTCGCGCAGCTCGGCGACGTACGCCTTGGCGACCTCGGGAGCACGCTCGCCCGCGCCCTCGATCGGCTTGGTGACGATCTCGATGAGCGGGATACCCGCCCGGTTGTAGTCGAGCAGCGAGTGGGACGCGCCGTGGATACGGCCGGTGGCACCGCCGACGTGCAGCGACTTGCCGGTGTCCTCCTCCATGTGGGCGCGCTCGATCTCCACGCGGAAGACCTCGCCGTCCTCCAGCTGGACGTCCAGATAGCCGTTGAAGGCGATCGGCTCGTCGTACTGGGAGGTCTGGAAGTTCTTCGGCATGTCCGGATAGAAGTAGTTCTTCCGGGCGAAGCGGCACCATTCGGCGATCTCGCAGTGCAGCGCGAGGCCGATCTTGATGGCGGACTCGACACCGGTCGCGTTGACGACCGGGAGGGCGCCGGGCATGCCGAGGCAGGTCGGGCAGGTCTGCGAGTTGGGCTCGGCGCCCAGCTCGGTCGAACAGCCGCAGAACATCTTCGTCTTGGTGCCGAGTTCGACATGGACTTCGAGGCCCATGACGGGGTCGTAGGAAGCGAGTGCGTCCTCGTACGACACCAGGTCGATCGTGGTGGTCACGGTGAAAACTTCCCTCTCAGCCCAGCAGGACGTCGTCGTCGCCCAGGCGCTTGAGCTCCCGGTAGAGGATGGCGAGGCCGGTGACGATGGCGGCGGCGGACACGGCCGCGTCGATGAGGCGCAGCGTGTCGTGTTCGTTGCGGGCCTTCTTGACCTGCTTCGCGACACCGAACGCACCGAATGCCGTGCCCGCGATGGACAGATACGTGCCGGACTTGGACTTCTTGAAACCCTTGGCCTTGGACATTGCCTTGCTCACAGCGACGGAGCCTCCTCAAGCAGCGGGTGCCCCCACTTTTCCACGAAGGCGGCCTCGACGGCGGCGCCGACCTTGTACAGACGGTCGTCCTTCAGGGCCGGGGCGATGATCTGCAGACCGACCGGGAGGTTGTCCTCGGGCGCGAGGCCGCAGGGCAGCGACATGGCGGAGTTGCCGGCCAGGTTGGTCGGGATGGTGCACAGGTCCGCGAGGTACATCGCCATCGGGTCGTCGGCGCGCTCGCCGATCGGGAAGGCGGTGGTGGGCGTGGTCGGGGAGACGATCACGTCGACCTGCTCGAACGCCTTCTCGAAGTCGCGCGTGATGAGCGTACGGACCTTCTGGGCGCTGCCGTAGTACGCGTCGTAGTAGCCGGAGCTGAGCGCGTACGTGCCGAGCATGATGCGGCGCTTGACCTCGGGGCCGAAGCCGGCCTCGCGGGTGAGGGCCGTGACCTCCTCGGCGGAGTGCGTGCCGTCGTCACCCGTACGGAGGCCGTAGCGCAGGCCGTCGAAGCGGGCGAGGTTGCTCGAGCACTCGGACGGCGCGATCAGGTAGTACGCGGAGAGCGCCAGGTCGAAGGACGGGCAGTCCAGCTCGACGATCTCGGCACCGAGCTCCTTGAGCACGACGACGGCCTCGTCGAAGCGCTGCACGACACCGGCCTGGTAGCCCTCGCCGCGGAACTGCTTGACGACGCCGACGCGCATGCCCGTCACGCTGCCGTTGCGGGCGGCCTCGACGACCGGCGGGACCGGCGCGTCGATGGAGGTCGAGTCGAGCGGGTCGTGCCCGGCGATGACCTCGTGGAGCAGGGCCGCGTCCAGGACCGTACGGGCGCAGGGGCCGCCCTGGTCGAGGGAGGACGAGAAGGCGACCATGCCGTAGCGGGAGACCGCGCCGTACGTCGGCTTGACGCCGACCGTGCCGGTGACGGCGGCCGGCTGGCGGATGGAGCCGCCGGTGTCGGTGCCGATTGCGAGGGGTGCCTGGTAGGAGGCGAGGGCCGCGGAGGAACCGCCACCGGAGCCGCCGGGGATCCGGGTGAGGTCCCAGGGGTTGCCGGTCGGTCCGTACGCGCTGTTCTCGGTGGAGGACCCCATGGCGAACTCGTCCATGTTGGTCTTGCCGAGGATGACGACGTCGGCGGCCTTCAGCCTCTTGGTGAGGGTCGCGTCGTACGGCGGGATCCAGCCTTCGAGGAT
The DNA here is from genome assembly GCF_053599975.1 of Streptomyces sp. NPDC005141. Taxonomy (NCBI): domain Bacteria; kingdom Bacillati; phylum Actinomycetota; class Actinomycetes; order Kitasatosporales; family Streptomycetaceae; genus Streptomyces; species Streptomyces sp. NPDC005141. The sequence continues at coordinate 143,653 of NZ_JBSFYW010000008.1, forward strand.
CTTGGAACCGACGGTGGTCGGGATGCCCTCGGTGGTGAAGATGTCCTTGAGCGCGAGGGGCACACCGGCGAGCGGGCCGAGCTTCTCGCCGGCCGCGCGCTTGGCGTCCACGGCACGCGCCTGGGCGAGGGCGCCCTCACGGTCGACGTGCAGGAAGGCGTGCACCTTCTCGTCGACGGCCCCGATCCGGGCGAGGTGGGCCTCGGTGACCTCGACGGCGGTCAGCTCGCCGGCCGCGATCTTCCCGGCGATCTCGGCCGCGGTGAGCTTGATGATGTTGACGTTGGTGTCCGTCATGGTGATTAGTCCTCCCCCAGGATCTGCGGCACCTTGAAACGCTGCTGCTCCTGGGCCGGGGCGCCGGAGAGCGCCTGCTCGGGGGTGAGCGACGGACGGACCTCGTCCACGCGCATGACGTTCGTCAGCGGCAGCGGATGAGAGGTCGGCGGTACGTCTTGGTCGGCGACCTCGCTGACGCGGGCGACCGCGCCGATGATGTCGTCGAGCTGGCCTGCGAAGTGGTCGAGCTCTTCGCCCTTCAGCTCCAGACGCGCCAGCCGTGCGAGGTGGGCGACCTCCTCGCGCGTGATGCCAGGCATGCAGCGATCCTCTGGGGTGAGTGAGTGTGGTTTGGCCCAATCCTATGGGGCTCGGGCCGATGCCCGCGCCCGGGTTTGCCGGGGGACGCCCGCGGCCCCGGGTAAACCGACTCCCCGGCCTCCGGCCGGATGGTCTCCCACCCACGCACCACCCGTGACCGCCTCCGGACAGGCGGGCCTCTCTCCCGGGGGTCCCCCGCCGTCGGCGGCGGCCGGCCGTCCCAGGTGCACACGCTCCGGCCTCCGGCCGGATCCGTCCCACCCACCCACCCACCACCCGTGCCCCCTCCGGACAGGTGAACTCTCCGTCGGAGGTTCCCCGCCATCGGCGACTGCGCGTCCGTGGGGTGCACGCGGCCGGCCAGGCCACCTCACAACCGACCGCCGCCGACGGCCGGATGGCCGAACGGGAGAGCTCGGCCTGCCGGGGGACGGCGAACGGGTGGTGCGGGGGTAGGAGGCATCCGGCCGGAGGCCGGTGAGGCTGTGCCCGGCCGGAGGCCGGTGAGGATGCCCGGCAGGAACCGTGGGGGCTACTCCGCCGCCGGCAGCGCGGCCCGCGGCCGCTGCCAGCCGCGGGACCCCCGGGCGAGCAGCCACGCCGTGGCCTCGTCGGGCGGCATCGCGGCGGCGACCAGCCAGCCCTGCACGGCGTCGCAGCCCAGGTCACGCAGCCGCTCCCACGTCTCGTCGTCCTCGACGCCCTCCGCGACGACGAGAAGACCCAGCGAGTGCGCGAGGTCGACGGTGCAGCGCACGATCTCGGCGTCCTCGGTGTCCACGGCGAGCCGTGCGACGAACGAGCGGTCGATCTTCAGCTCGCTGACCGGGAGCCGGCGCAGATGGACCAGGGAGGAGTAACCGGTGCCGAAGTCGTCCAGCGACATCTTCACGCCGTGCCCGGTGAGACCTGCCAGGGTGTCGGCGGCGCGCTGGGGGTCCTCCAGGAGCACGTGCTCCGTTATCTCCAGTTGGAGCGCTCCCGCGGGGACCCCGTGCCGGGCCAGACGCGCGGCGACGGATCCGGCGAACCCCGGCGTGTGGACGTCGCGCGGCGACACGTTCACCGCGACCGGCACGAAGAGTCCCTGGGCCCGCCAGCGCGCGACCTGCGCGAGGGCCGTCTCCAGGACGTACTCGGTGAGGTGCGGCATCAGCCCGGACGACTCGGCGATGGCGATGAACTCGTCCGGCGGTACCTTGCCGCGCTCGGGGTGCACCCAGCGGACCAGTGCCTCGAGTCCGGCCACCTGTCCGTCGAAGCGGACCTTGGGCTGGTAGTGCAGTTCGACGTCGCCGGCGTCCAGGGCCCGGCGCAGGTCACCCAGCAGGCCGAGCCGGTCGGGGGTGTTGGAGTCCCGCTTGGACTCGTACACCTCCACGCCCGTGCGGTCCCGCTTCGCCTGGTACATCGCGACGTCCGCCCGGCGCAGCAGCCCCTCCGCGTCGAGCGCGTGGTCGGGGAAGACGGCGAGACCGGCGCTGGCCTCCAGGACGAGGGTGAGTCCGTCGAGGTCGAGCGGCGAGCCTAGGGCGGCGACCAGATTGCGGGCGACCCGTGTGGCCGACGTGGTGGAGTCCGCGACGGGCAGTAAGACGGCGAACTCGTCCCCTCCGAGCCGCGCGGCCTCCGCCCCGCGCGGCAGTGCGAGCCGCAGTCTGTCGGCTATCTGGAGGAGCAGCCGGTCGCCGGCGAGATGCCCCAGCGTGTCGTTCACCGAACGGAAGCGGTCCAGGTCGATCAGCATCAGGGCGGAGCGTGCGCCGATGCGCTCGGCGTCGTCCAGGGCCGTCCAGGTGCGCTCCAGCAGCCACTGACGGTTGGGCAGCCCGGTCAGCGGGTCGCGCAGTTGCTCCTCGGCCCGTGCGCGGGCTATCCACAGGGTGGAGTCGAGGGCGATCAGCGGGATCGAGAACAGCGGCAGCAGCATCGGCTGGGCCATCGCGACGACACAGACCAGCGGCGCGATCCCGAGCAGCGCCACGGCGACGAGTCCCTGTCTGACCAGGGCCGTACGGGCGACGGTGGGCAGGCCGCCGCCGCGCGGCGCGTGCAGGTACCAGAGCAGGGCGCGGGTGACGGCGAGATAGGCGCCCGCGACCAGGATCACCTGGGGGGCGGCGTAGAGCGTCCAGGTCTCGGGGTCCCAGGGCGCCTCGACGCTCGGGAACCGCCCGAACGACGCGAGGACCAGGGCTCCGGCGCCGATGCCGAGGATGTCGACCGCGCCGTGCAGCACGCCCTGCCGCCAGCGGTTGCGCCGGGCCATGCCGACCAGGAAGACGACGGTCAGGCTGACCATGCCGGCGGGGACCCAGCCGTAGAGGAGCAGGACCGCGAGGGTGAGTGCCGCGCCGGAGCCGGTGCCGCCCCACCAGCGGGCACGGCCGAGGGCGACCAGGTGGCCGACGATGATGCCGGTCAGCAGCGCCAGCGACCAGCCGACGGCGCCGCACGGGAAGAGCGCGTGGTGGCCGCTGAACGCCCGGTAGAAACCGGCGCCCAGGACGAACGCGGCGGTGGCCACGACCGCCGACGGCAGTGCGGGCCAGGACATGTGGCGTTCGGGGTCCTGGCCGGGCAGTCCGCCTCGCTCGGCGGTGAGCCGGCCGACGCCGGGGTGGGTGGGAGCGGCGAGCGGTGCGGCGCCGAGCCCGCTCGGGGCGGGGCGCTCCGAAGGCCGCCCCGTCCGCAGGCCTGCCAGCCACGCGCCGGTCATCCGGCGCAGGCGCAGCCGTGGTTCGGGGGCGGCGCTCTCGGTCGGTTCCATTCCCGTCCCTCTCACTGCCGGCGGTGCCCACGCCACGCGGTCCGTTGCCGGCGACAACTGCCAACGGTGCCGCGTCGAAAAACCCTTCCCCTGGCTCGTGCGGAGCAGGGGATGCGCCGACCGCAGCCGGGCACGGCAGGCGCACACCTCAACAGTAGGCCGCGGAAGGCTTCCACGGGCAGCGGTCGACGACGGTTGCCCGAATGCGACCTGGCCACCCGTATGCAACTGATATGCGCCGAACGGGTGGCCTTCAACCGCTATTCCTCGTTCGGAAGCGCGACTTCCGCCGCGGCGTCCGGTCCTTGTGCGAGCAGGACGGCGAAGCCCTCCTCGTTGAGGACCGGAACCTTCAACTGCATCGCCTTGTCGTACTTCGAGCCAGGATTGTCACCCACCACGACGAAGGATGTCTTCTTCGAAACAGAACCGGTCACTTTTGCTCCACGGCTCTGCAGTTCCTCCTTCGCACCGTCCCGCGTGTGGTGTTCGAGCGTTCCCGTGACGACGACGGTCAGCCCTTCGAGCGGGCGGGGCCCCTCGTCCTCGCCCGCGCCTTCGTCCTCCATCCGGACTCCGGCGGCCCGCCACTTGCGGATGATCTCGCGGTGCCAGTCCTCCGCGAACCACTCCTTGAGCGAGGCGGCGATGATGCCGCCGACGCCGTCGACCGCGGCGAGTTCCTGCTCGGTGGCCTGCTCGATGCGGTCGATGGAGCGGAATTCGCGGGCCAGCGCCTCGGCGGCCACCGGGCCGACGTGCCTGATGGAGAGTCCGTTGATGAAGCGGGCGAGCGGACGGTTCTTGGCTTCGGCGATCTTGTCGAGCAGGGCGAGGGTGTTCTTCTTGGGCTCGCCCTGCTGGTTGGCGAAGACCGTGACGACCTTCTCGTCACCCGTCTTGGGGTCCCGCTTGGGCAGACCGCTGTTCTGGTCGAGGACGTACGCCGTGATGGGGAGCAACTGCTCGACCGTGAGGTCGAAGAGGTCGCCCTCGTCGACGAGCGGCGGCTCGGCCGGCTTCAGCGGACGGGTCAACGCCGCCGCGGCCACGTTGCCGAAGTGCTCGATGTCGAGACACTCCCTGCCCGCCAGGTAGGAGACACGCTCTCTCAACTGGGCGGGGCAGCCGCGGCCGTTGGGACAGCGAAGGTCGATGTCGCCCTCCTTCATGGGCCGCAGCGCCGTGCCGCACTCGGGACACTCGGCCGGCATCACGAACTCCCGCTCGCTGCCGTCGCGCAGGTCGGCGACCGGTCCGAGGATCTCCGGGATGACGTCACCGGCCTTGCGCAGCACCACCGTGTCACCGATGAGGACGCCCTTGGCCTTCACCACCTCCTGGTTGTGCAGGGTGGCGAACTCGACCTCCGAGCCCGAGACGGTGACCGGCTCGACCTGCGCGTACGGCGTGACCCGGCCCGTACGGCCCACACCGACACGGATGTTGACGAGCTTGGTGTTGACCTCCTCGGGCGCGTACTTCCAGGCGATCGCCCAGCGCGGTGCTCGCGCGGTGGAGCCGAGCCGCCCTTGGAGGGGGATCTCGTCGAGCTTGACGACCACTCCGTCGATCTCGTGCTCCACTGAGTGGCGGTTCTCCCCGTAGTACGCGATGAACTCCCGTACACCGTCGAGGTCGTCGACCACCTTGGCGTACCGCGTGGTCGGCAGTCCCCAGGTGTGCAGCAGGCCGTAGGCCTCGGAGAGCCGGCCGAGGCCCTCGAAGCCCTCCAGGGCGCCGATGCCGTGGACGACCATGTGGAGCGGCAGCGTCGCGGTGACCGCGGGATCCTTCTGGCGCAGCGAACCCGCGGCAGAGTTCCTGGGGTTGGCGTACGGCTTCTCCCCGGCCGCCACACGACGTGCGTTGAGACCCTCGAACGCGTCCATCGGGAAGTAGACCTCGCCGCGGATCTCGACGAGCCCGGGGACGCGATCGCCCTTCAGCCGGTGCGGGATCTCCGCGATCGTCATGACGTTGGGCGTGATGTCCTCGCCGGTCCGGCCGGTGCCCCGGGTGGCCGCGCGGGTGAGCCTGCCGTTCTCGTACGTCAGGTTCACGGCGAGGCCGTCGACCTTGAGCTCGCACAGGAAGTGGTAGCCGGACGAGCCCACGTCCTTGGCCACACGGCCGGCCCAGGCGGCGAGTCCCGCGTCGTCGAAGACGTTGTCGAGGGAGAGCATGCGCTCCCGGTGCTCGACCTCGTCGAGGTCGGTCTCGTACTCGACGGCGACCTTCTGCGTCGGCGAGTCCGGTGTGCGCAGCTCGGGGTACTCGTCCTCCAGCGCCTCCAGGGAGCGCAGGAGCGTGTCGAACTCCGCGTCGCTGATGACGGGAGCGTCCTTCGCGTAGTACCGGACGCGGTGCTCCTCGATCTGCTCAGCGAGCTGCGCGTGCCGCTCCCGTGCCTCGGCGGGTACCGATGTGGGCTCTGCGTGCTGTTCGCCGGCCACCGTTGTGTCCTCCCGTTACTCTGGGTTGTCCGCGAGGGATCTCGCCGCCCGGACGCAGTGGGCCAGAGCCTTGCGCGCGAAGTCGGGAGAGGCCCCCGCGAGTCCGCACGACGGAGTGAGCGTGACCGCCTCCGCGAGAAGACCCGGCCGCAGCCCCAGCCTGCGCCACAGCGTCCTGACACCCATGACGCTACCGGCAGGGTCCGACAATGGGACGTCCACGCCGGGGATGACACCGGCGAAGAGACGGGTACCGCCTTCGACCGCTTCCCCGATCGCGTCGTCGTCACGCTCGGTGAGGAGCGAGAAGTCGAAGGAGATCGCCGAAACGCCCGCCCGGCGCAGCAGGGCGAAGGGGACGTCCGGCGCGCAGGAGTGGACCACGACGGGCCCGCCACCGTGCACGCCGACGACGTCCCGGAGCGTGGCCTCGGCGACCTGGCGGTCCACGGCGCGGTGGGTGCGGTAGCCGCTGGCGGTCGGCACCTGGCCGCGGAGCACGGATACGAGGGAGGGTTCGTCGAGCTGCAGGACGATCTCGGCCCCGGGGATGCGGCGGCGCACGTCTTCGAGGTGGAGGCGCAGTCCCTCGGCGAGCGATCCCGCGAGGTCGCGGCAGGCTCCCGGGTCGGAGAGGGCGGACTCGCCGTTCCTCAGCTCCAGTGCTGCGGCGAGGGTCCAGGGACCGACGGCCTGCACCTTCAGAGGGCCCTCGTACCCCTGGGTGAACTCCTCCAGGGCGTCGAGGTCCTCCCCCAGCCACGACCTGGCCCGCTTGGTGTCCCGGCCCGGCCGGTCCCCGAACCGCCAGCCGCTGGGCTCCACGCGCGCGTACAGCTCGACGAGCATTCCCGCCGTCCGGCCGATCATGTCCGCCCCGGGCCCCCGCACGGGCAGTTCGGCGAGGAACGGGAAGTCGTCGAGGGAACCGGTGACGGTCTTCGCGGCCTCCCGCGCGTCACCGCCGGGCATGGACCCGACCCCGGTGGCGGGACCGAACCTGAACTCGCTGTTTTCGCTCACGCCGGAAGCCTACGGAATCCCGCGGGGAGGTCAGCCGCCCGGGCGCACCGTCAGGTCGTTGACCTCGGCGTCCCGGGGCAGGTCGAGCGCCATCAGGATCGTCGTCGCCACCGATTCGGGGTCGATCCACTTCGCCGCGTCGTACGCCTTGCCCTCCTGCTGGTGGACCTTGGCCTGCATGGGACTGGCGGTGCGGCCGGGGTAGACGGAGGTCACCCGGACCCCCTTCCCGTGCTCCTCGTGCCGCAGGGAGTCGGCGAGGGCCTTCAGGCCGTGCTTGGAGGCGGCGTACGCGGACCAGTCGGCGTGGGCGTTCAGGCCGGCGCCGGAGTTCACGAAGACCACGTGCCCCTGGGCCATGCGGAGCTGGGGAAGGAAGTGGCGGGTCAGCTCGGCGGGGGCGATCAGGTTGACGTTGAGCTGGTGGCGCCAGGACTTCGGGGTCAGCTCGCCGACCGGGCCGAGGTCGACCACGCCCGCGATGTGCAGCAGGGAGTCGACGCGACCGGGGAGCGACTGGTGGGAGAACGCCCAGGAGAGCTTGTCGGGGTCCGCCAGGTCACCGACCAGGGTCTTCGCCCCGGGGAACGCGGCGGCCAGTTCCTTGGCGCGGCCGGCGTCGCGCGCGTGGAGCACGAGTTCGTCCCCGCGCGCGTGCAGACGGCGGGCGACGGCCGCGCCGATGCCGGAACCGGCCCCGGTGATCACATGTGTAGGCATGGACGCCATGCTCGCATCACCGGACGCCGACCCCGAACCGGGTGCCGACGCCTCACCGGGTGCCGAAGCTCTCCTCCAGGTAGGCCAGCGCCCCCACCGGCTCCTCGGCGAAGAACACCAGGTCGGTGAGCGGCCGCGGCAGGAAGCCCTCGGCGTCCATACGGCGGAACTGCTCCTTGAGACCGTCGTAGAAGCCCGCCGTGTTGAGCAGGACCACCGGCTTCTCCGTCTTCCCGTGCTTCTTCAGCTCCAGGATCTCCGTCGCCTCGTCGAGGGTCCCGGTGCCGCCGACCATGACGACCACCCCGTCGGCCTTCTCCAGAAGCAGCGCCTTGCGCTCAGCCAGGTCGCGGGCGACGACCATCTCGTCGGCGCCCGTGCGGGCCTTGGCGGCCAGGAAGTCCACGGAGACACCCACCAGGCGCCCGCCGGCCTCCTGCACTCCGTCGGCGACCACCTTCATCAGCCCGACGTCGGAGCCTCCCCAGACCAGGGTGTGGCCGCCCTTGCCGAGGAGTTCGGCGAACTCCCGTGCGGGGCGCGTGTAGCGGTCGTCGAGGTCGGCGGCGGAGAGGAAGACGCAGATGTTCATGTCTTCACCGTACGCGGGAACGATTCGGGGCCCGCGAGCGCTTTCCGGGTATGGCTGAAGGACACACGATCACCATCGAGCAGGGCACCCAGCATGTCCGCGTCGTGCACGGCGGCCAGGTCCTGGCGGAGACCGACCGCCCCTTGGTGCTGCGCGAGACCGGCTGTCCGGTGCGTTACTACCTCCCGCCCGAGGACGTCCGGCTGGATCTGCTGACGCCCTCCGACACCCACACGTACTGCCCCTTCAAGGGCACCGCGTCCTACTGGTCGCGCCCCGACGCGGCCGATCTCGTGTGGGCCTACCCCGACCCCAAGCCCGATGTCGCCGGGATCAAGGACCACCTCTGCTTCTACGAAGTGGACGTGTCCTGAGTTCCGGGCGCACACGGGCGTGGTGACGCGATGAGTTCCCGGTCGCCCGGCAGTCTCTACAGGCATGGACAAGCAGACCATCTCGCGCGACGGGACCCCCATCGCGTACGAACGCTACGGTGACGGCCCGACGGTCGTCCTGGTCGGCGGCGCCATGTGCACGGGTGCCACGCTGGCACCCCTCGCGCAGGCCCTCTCGGACCGCTTCGGCGCCGTCACCTACGACCGGCGGGGCCGCGGCGACAGCGGCGACACCGCCCCCTTCGCGGTGGACCGGGAGGTCGAGGACATCGCGGCACTGATCGACGCCTTCGGGGGCGGCGCGGCGCTGTACGGCATCTCGTCGGGCGGCGCGCTGGCCCTGGAGGCGACGGCGAGCGGGCTGCCCGTCCGCGAAGTCGCGGTCTACGAGACGCCGTTCGCCGTCGACGAGGTGGCCGCCAAGGGCCGTGCGGAGTACACCGAGCGGCTGACCGAGCTGCTCGCCCAGGACCGGCGGGGCGACGCCGTCGAACTGTTCATGACCCTCGTCGGCACACCCCCGGAGATGATCGCCGGGGTGCGCATGTCCCACGCCTGGCCCGGCATGGAGGCCATCGCGCCGACCCTGGCGTACGACAACGCCGCTATGGGCGACAGCGGGGTGCCCCGCGAGCGGCTGGCCGCCGTCACCGTCCCGGTGCTCTCGATCGCGGGCGACGCGAGCCCCGCGTGGATGCGTGCGGCGGCGCGCACCGTCGCGGAGGCGGCGCCACAGGGGTCGTACCGCACTCTGGACGGGCAGACCCACATGGTGGACCCGCAGGTGCTCGCGCCTGTGCTGGCCGAGTTCTTCGGGGCGAAGAGCTAGGGGTTCTCGTTCGGACGACTCCGGCTCCCCGGTGATCCGAACGACACCCCTCACTCTCCGGACCTGGTCCTAGACGTCCGCCGTCGCGCGCGTGGTCGCCGCGATCGTCGCCGAACCGACCACGCGTGTGCCCTCGTACAGCACGATCGCCTGGCCCGGGGCCACGCCGCGGACCGGCTCGGTGAAACGGACCTCGAGGGAGCCGTCGACCAGTTCGGCGCGCACCTCGGTCTCGCCGCCGTGGGCGCGGAGCTGGGCGGTGTAGGTGCCGGGGCCGGTCGGGGCCGCGCCGCACCAGCGGGGCTTGACCGCGGTCAGGGCGGACACGTCCAGGGAGGCGGCCGGGCCGACCGTCACCGTGTTGTTCACCGGCGAGATGTCGAGGACGTAGCGCGGCTTGCCGTCGGCGGCCGGGGTACCGATGCGCAGCCCCTTGCGCTGCCCGATGGTGAAGCCGTACGCGCCTTCGTGGGTGCCGAGCCTGGCACCGGACTCGTCGACGATGTCGCCCTCGGACTTGCCGAGCCGGCCCGCGAGGAAGCCCTGGGTGTCGCCGTCGGCGATGAAGCAGATGTCGTGCGAGTCCGGCTTCTTGGCGACAGCCAGGCTGCGGCGCTCGGCCTCGGCGCGGATCTCGTCCTTGGTGGTGACCGTGTCGCCGAGCGGGAACAGCGCGTGGGCGAGCTGGCGGTCGTCCAGGACCCCGAGGACGTACGACTGGTCCTTGGCCATGTCGGAGGCACGGTGCAGCTCGCGCGTGCCGTCCTCGCGGACGATCACCTGCGCGTAGTGGCCCGTGCAGACCGCGTCGAAGCCGAGCGCGAGCGCCTTGTCGAGCAGGGCGGCGAACTTGATCTTCTCGTTGCAGCGCAGACACGGGTTCGGGGTGCGGCCCGCCTCGTACTCGGCGATGAAGTCCTCGACCACGTCCTCGCGGAAACGCTCGGCGAGGTCCCAGACGTAGAAGGGGATGCCGATGACGTCGGCCGCGCGACGGGCGTCACGGGAGTCCTCGATGGTGCAACAGCCACGCGCGCCGGTCCGGAACGATTGCGGGTTCGCCGAGAGGGCGAGGTGCACGCCTGTCACGTCGTGCCCTGCCTCGGCGGCACGGGCGGCGGCTACGGCGGAGTCCACTCCGCCCGACATGGCGGCGAGGATGCGGAGGGGGCGCTGCGAGGTGTCAGTCATAACCCCTCCAGAGTACGGGGCCGCGGGAACCGGAGCCCGCGAGTATCCGTTGAAGATCGCATGGGGGAGAAAAAGGGGAAGCCACAGGGCCGCAAGTCCGGGGCGGGAGCCAAGGACGCGGACCGGCCGGTCGGGCGCCGGGTGCTGCTCATCGGCGGCGCGGCGGCCGCCGTGAACGCCGCCGGGCTCGCCCGGGAGAAGCTGGCGCACGCGTGGTGGCGGCTGCCGGGTGTGGAGAAGTCCCGGGTCGCGGGGGCGGTGGACTTCCGGGGCGCGCGGTGGGTGGCGGCGTCGGCGGCGAACTGGCGGCGGGCCGACCGCCCCGACGACTACTCGATAGACCGGGTGGTCATCCATGTCACCCAGGGCAGCTTCGCGAGCGCGGTGAAGGTCTTCCAGGACCCGGGGCACGGAGCGGCCGCGCACTACATCGTCCGCAAGGACGGTCATGTCACGCAGATGATCCGCGAGCTCGACGTGGCGTTCCACTCGGGCAACCGCGAGTACAACGAGCGCAGTGTCGGCATCGAGCACGAGGGCTTCGTCGATCGGGCCTCGTCGTTCACGGACGCGATGTACGCGGCTTCGGCACGGCTGACGGCCGGGATATGCGGGCGGTACGACATCCCCGTGGACCGCGATCACATCATCGGGCACGTGGAAGTACCGGGCACGGACCACACGGATCCGGGACGGCTCTGGGACTGGGACCGGTATCTGCGGCTCGTACGACGGGCACGGACGGCCTCCGCCTGACGAGGTCCCGGGAACCCGAGGGGCTCGGGCCTCAGGCACCGGGCCCGACGGGTGTCAGGTGAGCCCGTCGACGGGTGCCGGACGAGGCGCACCGGCGTGTCGGGTGGGACCCACCGGCGTGTGTCAGGTGAGGCCCGCCGTGCGCGCCCGTTCCACCGCCGGGCCGATCGCGCGCGTCACCGCCGCGACGTCCGCCTCCGTGGAGGTGTGGCCGAGCGAGAAGCGCAGGGTGCCCCGGGCGAGGTCCGGATCGGTGCCGGTGGCGAGCAGGACATGGCTCGGCTGGGCCACGCCCGCCGTGCACGCCGAGCCGGTGGAGCACTCGATTCCCTGCGCGTCGAGCAGCAGGAGCAGCGAGTCACCCTCACAACCCGGGAACGTGAAGTGCGCGTTGGCGGGCAGCCGGCCGCCCGGTGCCGGGTCGCCGCCGAGGATCGCGTCGGGCGCGGCCTTGCGGACGGCATCGACCAGGTCGTCGCGCAGGGCGCCGATCTCGCGGGCGAACCACTCACGCTGCTCGGCGGCCAGCCGCCCGGCGACCGCGAAGGAGGCGATCGCGGGCACGTCGAGCGTGCCGGAGCGGACATGGCGCTCCTGGCCGCCGCCGTGCAGCACGGGTACGGGGCTGTACTCGCGGCCGAGAAGCAGCGCGCCGATCCCGTAGGGGCCGCCGATCTTGTGGCCGGACACCGTCATCGCGGCGAGGCCCGAGGCGGCGAAGTCGACGGGGATCTGACCGAAGGCCTGGACGGCGTCGGCGTGCAGCGGGACGCCGAACTCGGCCGCCGCATCGGCCAGTTCACGGACCGGCATGATGGTGCCGATCTCGTTGTTGGCCCACATCACGGTGGCGAGAGCGACATCGTCGGGGTTGCGGGCGATGGCCTCGCGCAAGGCCTCGGGACGGACGCGGCCGTACGTGTCGACGGGCAGGTACTCGACCGTGGCGCCCTCGTGCTCACCGAGCCAGTGGACCGCGTCGAGGACGGCGTGGTGCTCGACGGGGCTCGCGAGGACACGCGTGCGGGCGGGGTCGGCATCTCTGCGGGACCAGTACAGGCCCTTCACCGCGAGGTTGTCGGCCTCGGTGCCGCCGGAGGTGAAGACCACCTCGCTGGGGCGGGCGCCGAGGGCGTCCGCCAGGGTCTCACGGGCTTCCTCGACCGTCCGCCGGGCAGAGCGGCCGGCGGCGTGGAGGGAGGAGGCGTTGCCCGTGACGCTCAGCTGGGCGGTCAGAGCCTCTACCGCCTCGGGGAGCATCGGGGTGGTCGCGGCGTGGTCGAGGTAAGCCATGGTGGGCCCGATTCTACGGGCCCGCTCTCCCCCTGCCTCGGCCCCCACCGGCGCGACCTCCCGCCCCGGCTCGCGCGCGGGGTCGCGGCGCGCTTCCCGGCTCCGCGCGGGCCCTCGATCAGCTCACCCGGCGCACCTGCCCACCCGGCAAGCCGGCTCCGCCGCGCAGGCGGCAGCGTCGGGGTCCCGGCCGTCGGCGCCGGCCTCAGAAGCTCCAGGACACCGTGCTGTCGAACTGCATGAAGGCGACCAGGACGACCAGGTCGGCGATGCCCAGGCCAAGGCCGAGGAAGGCGCGGCCGCGGCGGGCCGTGCCGCGCCACAGGGCGACGGAGGCGAGGGCGATGGCGATGGGGCCGAGGAAGACGTTCAGGACCAGGAGGCCGAGGAGGCCGAGGATGAAGGCGGCCACGGCCATGCCGTCCGCGTCCCGGACGGCGGTCCGGCGCGTGGCGCGGGCGGCCTCGGCGGGACGGGCGGTGCCGGTGGTGTGAGCGGGTCGAGCGGTGCGAGTCGTGCCGGTGGTGCGCGTGGTGAGTTCCATGACGTGAGTCAGCTCCCAACGATCAGTCGGTGAAGGTGTGGGACCAACGGCCGGTCGGCAATGGTGCGGGACCAACGGTCAGCCGGCGGAGGGGTGGCGTCGGCGGGTGTTGCGCTCACGCAGCGCGAAGACGACCAGCCAGACGCCGATGACGGCCGCCGCGACGAGGGTCACGGGCAGGGGCGCGTGCGCCACGGAGCCCATGACGACGCCGAGCAGCAGGAGTGCGGCGACGAGGAACAGCATGAGATGCCTCTCGAAGAAGTCTCGGACAGTCCGGTCCCGGACTGTCCGGTGCCTCGACAGTGAGGCCCGGATGTTTCCGGGACTTGACGACTCAGTGAACGGTTGTAGTAACACTTGTTCACTGACTCTTGAGTCTAGCGCGTCCGGCGGCTTTAAAATTCCAGAGAACAGTTGTTAACTGCATGGCATGAGTCACACTCTCGGCATCCGCCAGGCGCAGAAGCAGAAGACCCGACAGGCGCTGCTGGACGCCGCGTTGGCGCTTCTGGAGGAACAGAGCCTGAGCAGCCTGGGTCTGCGCGAGGTCACCCGTGCCGTCGGAGTCGCCCCGACCGCCTTCTACCGGCACTTCCGCTCGACGGCGGATCTCGGCGTGGCCCTGGTCGAGGAGGCGCTCGGCAGCCTGCACCCGATGATCGAGGACACGGTGTCCGCGGCCGGCGACAGCGACGAACGCATCGCCCGCGCCGTGGAACTGATCGCCCATCATGTGGCGACGCACCCGGCGCACGTCCGCTTCATCGCGCGCGAGCGGCACGGCGGGGTCCAGCCGGTGCGGGACGCGATCCGCGAGCAACTGGCCCGGTTCGCGGAGGAAGTGAAGGACGCGCTGGCCGAGCACCCCGAGTCGCGGGGGTGGAACGACGACGATCTGCTGATGCTCGCGGGTCTGTACGTCGACCACATGCTGATGGCGGCCTCGGCGTTCCTGGAGGCGCTGGACGGCTCCGCGGCGGAGCGCGAGCGGGTGGCCCGGGTGGCGAGCCGTCAGATGCGGCTGATCAGCATCGGCCGCCGCCACTGGCTCGGCTGACCGCGACGACCGGCCGGCGCGGGGCGGCGCCGAGCCACGTCACCCCGCCCCGGCAACCGCCGCCCGAGGGCCGGTCTCCCGCTACGTCAGCCCTGCGCGGGGGACTGTCCCTGCCCCTGTCCCTGCCCTTGTCCCGCCTGGCCGCCGCCGGGACCACCGCAGCCGCCCTGGCCGCCGCCCATGCCGCCCCCGGGAGCACCGCTCGGCATGCCCGAGGGGTTGCCGGAGGGCGCCTTCCCGGTGGGCATGCCCGAGGGGGCACCGGACCGTGAGGGCATGCCCGAGGGCGCGCCGCCGGGGCGTCCGGAGGCGCCGCTCGGCATCCCGGAGGGGCGCGTGCAGTTCTGGCCGTCGGAGGTCTTGCTGTTCGAGGAGGACGAGTCACCGGAGCCGCAGGCCGCCAGCAGGGGCGAGAGTGCGAGGAGGGCGACGACGGGGACGAGTCGTGCACGACGGTTCATGGGGCAACTCCCGGTCAGTTCACGTGGACCGGCTGAGGAAAGCCGGACGAGCGGGGGCCAGAGCACCAGATCCACGTAGGGCCACGCTGTGCCGAAGCTGTGCTTTGCTGTGCGGCGCCCTTCCCGGCGCCGCACTCAACCCCCCTCGTACACCGCGCTGATGGCCGCCGCCGTCGCCGCCAGTTCCTGCCGCACCTCGGCGGGTGCGAGGACTTCCACCGCGTCCCCGAAGGCCAGCAGCGTGCGGGCCTCACGGACCGAGCCGTGGGAGAGGCGCGCGGTCACCCACTCGCTCGCGCCGTCGTCCTCGGGCAGCTCCGCGAGGGTGGCCGCGTTGAGGCGCACGAACATGTCCAGGCGGGAACGCCGTACCCGGACCGTGACGTCGAGAGCCCCTGGCCGTTCCTCGACCTGACGGCGCAACACCTCCCAGACGTCCGCGAGTTCGACGCCCGGCCGACGCCGCACCGGCTCCGGCAGGAGGGTGGCCGCGCGGACACGGTCGGCGCGGAACAGCCGCGGACCGCCGCGCCGGTCGGCGACCAGGTACCAGACACCGGCCTTGGAGACGAGCCCGTACGGGTCGACGGTGTACGTGCGCGGTTCGGTCTCCCCGCCGTGCCGGTAGCGCAGCCGCAGCCGGCGGTCGGTGAAGACCGCGTCCTGCAGCACGTCGAGGTCGACGGCTCGTCGGGGCCCGCCCTTCCACCGGATGGCGTCGACGAGGACGCGCCTGCTGGTGACCTCGGCGGCCGGCCGGAACGGCGCGGGCAGCGCGGCCATCACCTTGCGGAGCGCGGAGCCGAGCGCCTCGTCGAGGCCGAGAGCCGCGTGCGCGCCCTGCGCGGCCAGGATGAACAGCGCACGCGACTCGTCCGCGGTCAGTCCCGTGACGTCCGTACGGAATCCGGCGAGCAGCTCGATGCCGCCGTGCCGTCCGCGCTCGGCGTAGACCGGGACTCCGGAGGCGGACAGCGCCTCGATGTCCCGGTAGATGGTGCGCACCGACACCTCCAGCCGGTCGGCGAGCTCGTGCGCCGGGACGCGGCCGCGGGTCTGGAGCAGCAGGAGGATCGAGAGCAGGCGGTCGGACTTCACGCGCCCAGGATCGCGCCCGCGCAGGGCCGCCGCAAATGTTGACGGAGGCTGTCAGGTTATGCGGCGAGGGTGGGGGCACACCGAGACACGGAAGAGGTCAGTCATGAACGCCATGGACCCCCGCCCCCTGTACGCCCGCGCCGCCGAGCAGATCGCGACACTGATCGGGACCGTTCGGCCGGAGCAGCTGGCCGGCGCCACTCCGTGCGCCGAGTTCGACGTACGCGTATTGCTGTCGCACATCGTGGGCGGCACCCGGCGGATCGCGGTGATCGGGGCGGGCGGCGACGGGCTCGCGGTGCGGCCGTTCGCCGACGGCGTGCCGGACGACGGCTGGCGCGCCGCGTACGACGAGGCCGCGGCGGAGGTCGCCGGGGCGTGGACGGAGGACGCCCGGCTGGAGGCGCTGGTGCGGGTGCCCTGGGGCGAGGCGCCCGGACGTATCGCCCTCGCGGGGTACGTGATGGAGGCCGTCACCCACACCTGGGACCTCTCCGAGTCCCTTGGTCGCCCGCTCGAACTCGATCCGGAACTGGCCGAGTTCGCGCTCGCGATCGCCGGCCGCGTACTGCCCGACGAGGAGCGCGAGGACCCCGAGCTGCCTTTCGGCACGGTGGTGCCGGCCCCCGCAGGGGCCGACGCCTACCAGCGGCTGGCGGCCTGGACGGGCCGCCGGCCGCTGGTGGGCGTCCGGCGGGCCGAGGCTTCGCCGGTGGGGGCGTGACGGGTCACGGGCGACGGCGGTGGTCTCCGCTATCGGGCACGTGATGGACGCAGGACCGGGCACGCGGAGGCCGCCGGTACCGGGCACGCGGTGGTCGCAGGACACGGACACGCGGTGGACATCGGACCCTGACATGCCGTGGACGCCAGACCCCGACACGCCGTGGCCGTCCGAGTCGAACGGCCGCGCCTCACCCCGACCGGTGAGGCGCGGCCTGGAACAGGGGCGCGCGGCAGGTCAGCGGAGCCGCGCCCGCGCGAGCTGCCGGGACTGCGCGACCAGCCGGTCCGCGCTGTCCCACACCTCCGCGTCCTCCTCCAGGAAGCCCCCGGCGAGGTTGCGGGTGGTGATCGAGACCCGCAGCGGGCCGGGCGCGGGGCGGGAACGCACGTGCACGGTCAGCTCGACGGTCGGCACCCAGCCCGACAGCCCGATCTCGAAGGCCGTCGGCGGCAGCGCGTCGACCGCGAGGAGCAGCGACAGCGGGTCCGCGTCGCGGCCGTCGGCGAGTCCGAACCACGAGCGCATCTCGCCCTTCCCGGACGGCGCGCCGAGCGCCCAGCCCAGGGTCGCGGGGTCGAGCTTGAGGAACAGCCGGTCGGTGATCGCCGAGCTGCCGGGGATCGGGGCGGGCGCGTCCTGCCGCCCGAAGCACTGGTCCATCGGCGGGATCGCGGGCGGCAGCGCGGTCGTCCGGACGTCGTCGGGCAGGGTGTCGAGGTCGCCGTACGAGGCGAGCACGCGGATCCGCTCGATCTCGCGGCCCTCGTCGTCGTACTGGAAGAGGGACGCCGTTCCGGTCGACAGTGTCCGGCCGGTGCGTACGACGTCCGTGCGGATGACCGCGGGGCCCGGCTGGGACGCGGTCAGGTAGTGCGCGGAGATCGTGAACGGATCGGAGTGCGGGAGGGCGTCGGCGAGCGCGCGGCCGAGGACGGCCAGCAGATAGCCGCCGTTGACGGCGCTGATGATCGTCCACCCGGCGGAGAGGTCGACGTCGTAGACGCCGGCCTCGCGCAGGGTGACGGCGGTGTCCCGGTCGAACTCGCTGTCGCCGATCGTGGCCCGTACGGCCTGTACCGAAGCTGCTTCTGGCATACGTGAACGGTACAACAGGAAATTACTAAGCGGTAGCTTTTGCTTGTTTCCGGCGCGTGAACGCCTGTCACCCCGCCCAACCGGGTGAGGATTCGGCCATTTCTCGTCAAGTGTCCGCAATCACCCGTGACCAATCGGTCCGACTTCTCCTCTGAAAGGACATGAGCCTCACCGGGACTCCGTTCCTCCTGACCGCGGTCGCGCTGTGTGCCGTCGCCCTCGTGCTGCCCCTGGTCCTGTGGTCCCGGATCCCCGGGCCGGCGCCCGTGCGCGGCACGGCCCGGCTCCTGATGCTGCTGTTCGTCCAGGGCACGGCGATCAGCCTGGTCTTCGTCCTCGTGAACAACGCCAACAGCCTGTACGACGACTGGGCCGACCTCCTCGGGACCGGCGACCACGTCGAGCAGGCCGCCGACCTCGGGCCGGACGGCACCGGCGGGGTCACGCTGGAGAGCCTGCCCAGGGTGCGGCAGACCTTCCGGCAGGCAGACGGACGGGGCATGGGGCAGGCCGGCGGAGTGCGTGTCACCGACCTGAGGGGGCGGGTGTCGGGGGTGAACGCGGAGGTCTACGTCTGGCTGCCGCCGCAGTACGACCAACCCGCCTACCGCCACCGGAAGTTCCCCGTGGTGGAACTGCTGCCGGGCTATCCGGGCTCCGCGAAGGCGTGGTTCGGATCGCTCAAGGTGCACGAGCAGCTGCTGCCGATGATGCGCGACGGTCGGGTCGCGCCCTTCATCCTGGTCGCGCCGCGCACCAGCCTGCTGGCCCGGGCGGACACGGGCTGCGCGAACATCCCGGGCACGGTGAACGCGGAGAGCTGGCTCAGCATCGACGTGCCGAGGATGGTCACGGACAACTTCCGCGCCGAGGCCGCCCCGGACGGCTGGGCGACGGCGGGATACTCGGCAGGGGCGCACTGCGCCACCAAGCTGGCCGTCGCCCACCCCGACCGCTACCGGGCCGCGGTGAGCATGTCCGGCTACAACGACCCGCGGGGCGAGCGCAGTTCACTCGCCGGGCGGAGCGCGGAGCTGCGTGTGCGGAACAATCCCCTGCTGCTGCTGCGCGCCGGCCGTGTCCCGCCCCGGATCGCGCTCTACTTCTCCGGCGAGTCCGGCGACGGCTACGAGGCGGGCGCGCGGATCCAGGCCATCGCGAAGCCGCCGACGAGCGTGGACGTGGTGCTGCTGCCGCGCAGCGCGGGCGGCCACGACATGGGGCTGTGGCGGCCGCAACTGCCGGCGGTGTTCCGCTGGCTGACGCAACGGTTCGCCAGGGACACCGATACAGGCACCGGCACAAGCACCGACGCCGAAGCCACGGTCGACCCGGAGGAGACGGCAGGCCCGAACGACACCTCGGGAAGGTCCGGCCTGGTCGACACGGCAGACCCGTTCGGCACGGCAGACCCGGCCGGCGCGTCCGGTGCCGACGGTGCGTCCGGTGCGTCCGGTGCCGAAGGCTCCCCCGGCATCGACCGCACGGGCGGTCACGACGGCACCGGCAGCACGGACGGCGCCGGCCGGGTCAGGGGGTCCCTTCCTCGCTCACCGTCGAGCGGCGGTTCCACGCGCGCGGAGCGCGCCAGTGGTACCGCATCGCGAACAGACGCAGCACGAAGGCCGTGACCACGGCGAGGCCGCTGGTGAACGGCGTGAGCACGTCGTAGCGGATGCAGAGCACCACCATCGTGGCGCCGACGATCGCGGGCACCGCGTAGAGGTCGCGGTCCCAGCGCAGCAGCGAGGGCACTTCGTTGGCGAGGACGTCCCGCAGCACACCGCCGCCCACGGCCGTCGCGAGGCCGAGGGCGGCGGAAGCGGTCAGACCGAGCCCGTAGTCGTACGCCTTCACGGTGCCGGTGACACAGAACAGCCCGAGCCCGGCCGCGTCGAAGACGTTCACGCCGACCTGGATGCGCTCCACCTGGGGGTGCAGGAAGAACACGAGCAGGGCGGCGACGAACGGCGTGGTGAAGTACCCCAGGTCCGTGAAGGCCGCCGGGGGTACCGCGCCGATGATCAGGTCGCGCAGCAGCCCTCCGCCCAGCGCGGTGATCTCCGCGAGGACGGCGATGCCGAAGACGTCGAAGTTCTTGCGGACGGCCAGCAGAGCGCCGGAGATCGCGAAGACGAAAATGCCGATCAGATCGAGCGTGTGCTGGACGGAGGGGCTGAACAGATGCTGGAACACCCCCACATTCTCACCTGTCGCGGGGTGTGCGCCTTACGAAGGAAGGTCTAGACGGCGGGCTTGCCTGTGGTGAACAGCCAGGTCTGGAACAGGTCGTCGAGCTGGCGGCCGGAGATCCGCTCCGCGAGGGCGATGAAGTCGGCGGTACTGGCGTTGCCGTACCGGTGCAGCTTCGTCCACGCGGGGAGCAGCTTGAAGAAGGCGGTGTCGCCGATGCGTTCGCGCAGCATCTGCAGGGTCATCGCGCCGCGCTGGTAGACCGCCGAGGCGAACATCGTGTCCCGCTGCGGATCGGCGACCGTGATCTTCCAGAAGGCGGAGTCCGCGGGCCGTGCGTCGTACCCGGCGACGAACGAGTCGTGCGCCGAGCGGATGCCCTTGTGCTCGGACCACAGCCACTGGGCGTAGGTCGCGAAGCCCTCGTTCAGCCAGATGTCCTTCCAGCGGTCCACCGAGACGGAGTCGCCGAACCACTGGTGGGCCAGCTCGTGCACGATGGTCGACTCCGAGCGCACCGCCGAGTAGGCGGGCTTCGACTGCACCTCCAGCGAGAAGCCGGCCTGCGGCATGTCGTCGACGATCGCGCCGGTCTCCTCGAACGGGTACGGGCCGAAGACCTGCGACCAGTAGTCGGTGGCCTCGGCGGTGACGCCGTACACGTCGACGCTGTTGCTGTTCGCGAGCACCGGGTCGACGGCGACGTAGATCGGTGTCCCGGCGGGGGTCCTGCCGGTCTTCACGTCGAACTTCCCGATGGTCGCCGTGGCGAGGTAGGTGGCCATGGGCCTGCTCTCCCGCCAGTGCGCGACCGTGCTGCCGCCTCTGTCGCGAGTCGATATCAGGCGCCCGTTGGAGACTCCCGTCAGGCCCTTGGGCGCCGTGATGCGGATGTCGTACGTCGCCTTGTCGGACGGGTGGTCGCTGGAGGGGAACCAGGTGGAGGCGGCGTTGGGCTCACAGGCGACGAAGACGCCGTCGGAGGTCTTCATCCACCCGTAGTCGGAGCCGAACACGATCGGGCCGCTCAACGCTTCGGGGACTCCGCCGTAGGTGACGGTGACCCTGAAGTTCTTGCCCTTGGCCAGCGGACCGCGCGTGGTGATGTGGATCTCGTCGCCCTCCCGCGTGAAGTGGGCGCGTCTGCCGTTCACTTCGACCTTCGTGACGTCCAGCTTCTGGAGGTCCAGGTCGAAGGCGGAGAGGTTCTGGGTGGCGCGCGCGGTGAGGGTCGTACGGCCGTCGAGGCGGTCGGTGCCCGGGTCGTACGCCACGTCGAGGGCGTAGTGGCGGGCGTCGAAGCCACCGTTGCCGAGCTGGGGGAAGTAGGCGTCACCGATGCCGTCGGCGCCCGGGGTGGGGGCGGAGGAGGCGGCGATGAGGAGGAAGGAGGCCGTCGCGGTCGCGAGAGCCCCTAAACGTGCCGAACGGGAGAGTGCCATCAGCGTCCCTTTCGTACGTGTGCCGATCGTTTCCGATCAGACGGACACGCAGGACTCTGCACTCTCCCGTTCGAGCATGCTCATGACTTTGCCAAGTCGTCACGGCCTACTTGCCGGTTGACTCCTGACGATCGGCTTCCGCAACACCGACGGCGGGCCCGAGGTTCACCATTCAAGAAAGTCCCGAATCGGCGAACCACCGGAAAGGGCCGAAAAATCCGCCACTTGAACACAAGGACACTCACCCGTTCCCGAGTCTTTACCGCAAAATACGGCAAGCTCAACTGTTCCTCAACTCTCCCGATTTCCGTTGACCATCACCGGTCAACTTCATAGGCTCGCCGCAACTTCACGGACTCCAGTGACTCGGAGACCTGACAAAAAAACGGAGGGAATCTCTATGCGAAAGAGGACCAAGTTAGCCACACTTGCCATGGCCGGAGTTATTCCGGTTGTCGCGGGTGCGGCGCCGGCCTCGGCGGTCGTCACCCCGAGAAGGACGTGCCCGACGACATACGGGGTCCTGATCACGTCGCACCACCCCTACCGTCTCCCGGCGAGGGGCGCCTACTTCAAGGACGGTCCGGGCGGCACCATCAGCGCCTCGGTCACCAGATCGTCCACCATCACGTACAGCCTCTCCACCTCCCTCGAAGTGGAGACCAGCGTGTTCTTCGCCTCGGCGAAGGCGGCGGTGCACGCCAGCGTCACCAAGTCCGTGGCCGTCACCAGAGGTCACACGTACTCGCACGGCATTCACGCCCACAAGTACGGAAACCTGCAGTACGGCTCCAACGGTTTCAAGGTCGGATGGCAGTCGAACCGCACGAATCCGAACTGCTCGACGACCGTACTCAAGACAGGTACCGCCAAACTTCCGGTGAGTTCCGTCGGCTGGAAGTTCTGGGAGACCAGTTCCTGATCAACGAATGTCCGACGGAATGCGCAACCGTCGACTGCGGCAACTGATCCGGAATTCTCTAAAACGTATGCCCCGGTAGCCAGTTCCCTGGCTACCGGGGCATACGTGTCGACGATGTCGCGCCGTCTGTGACGCTGCGTCCGACTACTTCTGGGGGTCGCTCGCCGATTCCTCCGACGCGTCCGGACCGTCGGAACCGGCCGCGTTGGCGGGCTCCCCGGCCACGACATCCGTGGATCCCTCGGCAGCGGTCTCACCGGTCTGCCGTTCCGCGGCCACCGCCGCCGACGTCTCCGCGGACTCCGCCAGCACCTCGTCGGCCACGAGCTCGGCCGCCTTCTTCGCGGCGGACAGCAGAACCGTGTCCTGCGGTGCCTGGTCCTCGAAGTTCTCCGGGTGGTGGCAGGCGACCTGCTGGCCGGGCTTCAGCTCCAGGAGCGGCGGCTCGACCCTCGTGCAGATCTCCGTCGCCTTCCAGCACCGCGTGTGGAAGCGGCAGCCGCTCGGCGGGGAGATCGGCGACGGCACGTCGCCCTGGAGGAGGATGCGCTCGCTCTTCTCGTTCCTGCGCCGCGGGTCCGGGATCGGCACGGCCGACATCAGAGCCTTGGTGTACGGGTGCATCGGCGCCTTGTACAGCGACTCGCGGTCCGCCAGCTCGACGATCTTGCCGAGGTACATCACCGCGATCCGGTCCGACACGTGCCGGACGACCGAGAGGTCGTGCGCGATGATCACGTACGTCAGGCCGAGCTCCTGCTGCAGGTCGTCCAGCAGGTTGACGACCTGGGCCTGGATCGAGACGTCCAGCGCGGAGACAGGCTCGTCCGCCACGACCAGTTTCGGGTTGAGCGCGAGCGCGCGGGCGATGCCGATGCGCTGGCGCTGGCCGCCGGAGAACTCGTGGGGGTAGCGGTTGTAGTGCTCCGGATTGAGCCCGACCACCGACAGCAGCCGCTGGACTTCCTTCTTGATACCGCCCTCGGGATGGACACCCTGGAGCTTGAAGGGAGCACCCACGATCGTGCCGATGGTGTGGCGCGGGTTCAGCGACGAGTAGGGGTCCTGGAAGATCATCTGCACGTCACGGCGCAGCGGGCGCATCCCGCCCACGCCGAGATGCGTGATGTCCTTGCCCTCGAACTCGATCTTGCCACCCGTCGGTTCGAGCAGCCGGGTGATCAGCCGGCCCATCGTCGACTTGCCGCAGCCCGACTCGCCCACGACACCGAGCGTCTCGCCGGCCTTGACCTCGAAGTCGATCCCGTCGACCGCGTGCACGGCGCCGACCTGCCGCTGGAGCAGGCCCTTGTGGATCGGGAAGTGCTTCTGCAGGCCGGTGACCTTCAGGAGCGTCTCACCGGGAGCGGCGTCCTTGGTGAGAGTCGCCGAGCGGTTGCTCTGTGCAGGGATGCTCACTGCTTTGTCCTCTGCGTTCTCACTCACAGCTTGGGCGCAATCTCTTCGATCCAGATCCGCTCGCGCTGCTCCTGCGTCATGTGACAGGCGGCCCAGTGCTGGCTGCCGACCTCGGACAGCTCGGGGCGGACCGTGCGGGTGACGTTGTCCTTCGGGACGTCCGCGTACGGGCAGCGGGGGTTGAAGGCGCAGCCCGACGGGATGTTGATCAGCGAGGGCGGGGAGCCCTTGACCGGGATCAGGCGCTCGGTCTGGTCACGGTCCAGGCGCGGCATGGAACCGAGCAGGCCCCACGTGTACGGGTGCCGTGGCTCGTAGAAGACCTTCTCGGCCGGGCCCCGCTCGATGCAGCGGCCGCCGTACATCACCAGGATGTCGTCGGAGAGTTCGGCGACGACGCCCAGGTCGTGGGTGATGACGATGACCGCGGAGCCGAACTCCTTCTGCAGGTCCCGGATGAGGTCGAGGATCTGCGCCTGGACGGTCACGTCCAGGGCGGTCGTCGGCTCGTCCGCGATCAGCAGCTCGGGGTTGTTGACCAGCGACATCGCGATCATCGCGCGCTGGCGCATACCGCCGGAGAACTCGTGCGGGTAGTTGTCGACCCGCTTGTCCGGCTGGGGGATCCCCACGCGGTCGAGCATCTCGATGGCGCGCCTGCGCGCCGCCTTCTTGTCGACCTTGTTGTGGATCCGGTAGGCCTCCACGATCTGCTGGCCGATCGTGTAGTACGGGTGCAGCGCCGACAGCGGGTCCTGGAAGATCATCGCCATCTCGCGGCCACGCAGCTTGCGCACGTGGTCGGGGTCGGCGGAGAGCAGTTCCGTGCCGTCGAGCCAGATCTCGCCGGAGATCTGGGCCTTGCGCTTGCCGTACTGGCCGGCGGTGTGCAGGCCCATGATGCCGAGCGAGGTCACCGACTTGCCGGAGCCCGACTCGCCCACGATGCCGAGGGTCTTGCCCTTCTCCAGCGTGAAGCTGAGCCCGTCGACGGACTTGACGATGCCGTCGTCGGTCGGGAAGTGCACCTTCAGGTCGCGGACTTCGAGAAAGGAGGAAGGTGCGGGCGAGTCCTTCACGGGCTCGGTCATGGCCGCTCCGCTCTTGCTGAGTTCGGTCATGACAGCCTCACTCGGGGGTCGATCACGGCGTACAGGAGGTCGACGACCAGGTTGGCGAAGATCACCGCGAGCGAGGTGATCAGCGTGACGCCCAGGATGATCGGCAGGTCCTTGGTGTTGATCGCCGTCAGCACGGCCTGGCCGAGGCCCGGCAGGCTGAATGTGGTCTCGGTGAGGATCGCGCCGCCGATGAGGGCGCCGAGGTCCATACCGAACATGGTGAGGATCGGCGTCATCGTGGAGCGCATGGCGTGCTTGCCGATGACGACCGGCTCGCGCAGGCCCTTGGCCCGGGCCGTGCGGATGTAGTCCTCACCGAGGATCTCCAGCATGGTGGCGCGGGTGATCCGGGCGTACATGGCCGCGTAGAGGAAGGCGAGCGTGACCCAGGGCAGGATCATGCCGCCGAACCAGCCGCTGACGCTCTCGTCGAAGGGGACGTACTGGCCGTCCAGCCATCCGAGGCCGTAGCTGAAGACCGCCAGCGACAGCAGACCGGTGAAGTAGATCGGGAGCGAGACGCCGCTGAGGGCGACGATCATCGCGCCGCGGTCCCACAGGGAGCCGCGCTTGAGCGCTGAGAGCACACCCGCAGCGACACCGAAGATCAGCCAGAGCACGGCGGCACCGAGCGCGAGAGCCAGGGTCACTGGGAAGCGGTCGGTGAGCACCGGCCAGATGGCCTGCTCGTTGCGGAAGGAGTAGCCGAAGCACGGGGCCGCGCAGTTCGTGACGTCGCCGCCGGACGCGTACGTGCGTCCCACGAAGATGCCCTTGAAGAACTCCCAGACCTGAGCGAATATCGGCTCGCCCAGCCCGAGCTTCTGCCGAACGGCCTCGATCGCCGCGGGGTCGGCCTGCTTGCCCACGAACATCGTGGCCGGGTCCACGCCCGCCCAGCGGGGGACGAGGAAGAAGATGCCGAAGACCACCAGAATGATGACCACCAGCATCACTACGGCGGCGAAGAGCCGCCTGATGAGGTAAGCGAGCACTGCTCTCGGCCCAGCGGCGGTGCCGCGGGCCACCGGAGGTCGTCCGGTGGCCCGCGGGTCACGCCGCGCCGGCCTTCACCTGCCTTTCGTGCCGTATGGCGGGTGCGCCGGTCGGTATTACTTCTTCAGAGCCAGGTTCACGAAGTCGTACTGACCGCTGTAGTTGTCGGTCGTGTAGACGTTCGCGAGGTTGCTGCCGCGCCAGTTGACGAACTTCTCGAAGACGAAGGGAAGGTAGTAGCCGCCCTCCATGACCTTGTGGTTGATCTCCGTGGAGATCTCGGTCTTCTTCGCCTCGTCGAGCTCCTTGACGTAGCTGTTGAAGAGGCCGTCGATCGCCTTGTCGTCGATCAGCGCGAAGTTGTTGTTGCCGCTCTCAAGGATGTACTTGCCGCTCCAGAGCGGCAGACCGAAGCCCTGGACGGTCGGGAAGTCCGGGCCCCAGCCCATGATGATGATGCCGTAGCCCTTCTTCTTCACGTTCGAGGGGCTACCGATGATGCCGCTGGTCTGCGCGCCGTCGAACTGGTCGATGTCGACGGTGATGCCGACCTTCTTCAGCGAGGCCTGGAGGGACTCGGCCGTGGCGACCTCGACCGGCTTGTTGTTGCGGACCGCGATGGTGGTCTTGAAGCCGTCCGGCTTGCCGCAGGCCTTCAGCTCTTCCTTGGCCTTGGCGACGTTGCCGTTCTTGTTGGCCGTGGCCGACTCGTACGGGTCGTACTTCTGGCCCTCGGCACCCGGGACGGACGGCGGCAGCATGTTGGTGCCGATGTCACCACCGGCCACCGGGCCACCGCGCGCGGTCTGCAGCGACTCGTGGTCGGCGCCGTAGATCACGGCCTTGCGGCAGTGCTCGTTGTCGAACGGCTTCACGCTCTGCGGGAAGACCGCGTAACGGACGTAGCCCGAGACCGGGTTGTCCAGGTTGGCCTTGTGCTTCTTCAGGGCGGTGGTGCGGCCCTGCGGCGACATGCCGGTCTGGTTGATGTCCAGGTCGTAGTCGCCGTTGATCAGACGCTGGTCCATGTCGTTGGCGTTGGTGAACAGCGTCAGCGATATCGCGTCCGGGTACGCCTTGCGGATCGGGTCCGAGGACGCCTTCCACTCCGGGTTGCGGACCAGCTTGAGGCTCTTGTTCGGCGTGTACGAGTCGAACTTGTACGGGCCGGACGAGAACGGCTTCAGGCCGTACTTGGACTTGGTGTCCTTGTCCTGGCGGACCGGCGCGGACGAGGCCAGCGCGAGGATGTCCTCGAAGTCCGAGTTGGCCTGCGGAAGCTTGAAGACGATGGTCTTGTCGTCCGGCGTCTCGATCGCCTTCAGACCGAGCTTGTCCTTGGACTTGTCCTTGTAGGGACCCTTGTACTCGCCCTTGGGGTCGAGGAGGTCCTTCAGGTAGACCGGACCGCCGGACAGCACGTCCTGCGCCCACTGCCGCTCGATGCCGTACTTGATGTCCTTGGAGGTGATCGGCTTGCCGTCCTCCCACGTCACGCCGTCACGCAGCGTGTACGTGTAGGTCTTGCCGTCGTCGGTGACCTTCGCCGTGCTGGTGGCGAGGTCCGGCGTCAGCTTGGCACCGGCGGCACCGGGCTCGGCGTTGCCGGTCACCAGGGTGCGGCTGTAGTACCGCATGAAGTTCCAGGCGAAGCCGTAGTAGCCGCGCGTGGTGTCCCACGAGTCGGCGTCCTGGACGCCCGCGAACTTCAGCGTGCCGCCCTTCTTCGCGAGGGAGGCCTGAGCGACCTTGTTGTTCGCAGCGTCGAAGCCGGCCGCGCCGTTCTTGGAGCCGCCGCCCTCGTTGTCGTCGTTGCCGCCGCCGCACGCCGCCGTGGACAGCAGTGCAGCGACCACGGCTGCGGCGGCCACGGCCTGCTTGCGCCGCCCTGTGGTGCGTTGGGTAATCACTCGGATCCTCCGTGTGTGTAGCGGCCCGTCCGATAGGTGACGGGCCCGGGGGGTACGGCAGTTCAGCGAGAACCCTTCGGGTCGAGCGCATCGCGTACGCCGTCGCCGAAGAGGTTGAAGGAGAGCACGGTGATGAAGATCGCTACACCCGGGATGACCATGTACATCGGGTCCGAGTCGTAGTAATCGATCGCGGAGGAGAGCATCTGCCCCCAGGAGGCCGAGGGCGGCTTGACGCCCACGCCCAGGAAGCTGAGCGCAGCCTCGGTGAGGATGTTGGTCGGGATCATCATTGTCGTGTACACGATGATGGGCGCGACCAGGTTGGGCAGCAGCTCCTTGAACAGGATGTAGAACCTGCCGGCCCCGAGACTGCGCGCGGCCTCGACGTACTCGCGCTCACGCATGGAGAGGGTCTGACCCCGCACCACGCGTCCGACGTAGGGCCAGCCGAAGAAGCCGATCACCAGGATCATGACGAAGAGGCGGACGCCCGTACCCGTCAGGCCCAGCATCTCGTTCGGCATGACCGAGACCAGCGCGATGATGAAGAGCAGCTGCGGGAAGGCCAGCAGGCCGTCCATCACGCGGCTGATGAGCGCGTCCAGCCAGCCGCCGAAGTAGCCGGCGAGCACGCCGAGGACGGTGCCGAGCACCACGGCGACCAGGGCCGACAGGAAGCCGACCAGGAGCGAGACCTGGGCGCCGTAGACGATCCGGGCGAAGATGTCGCGACCGCTGACCGGCTCGACACCGAGCAGGTGGTCACCGCTGATTCCGCCGTAGGACCCGGTGGGGGTCGAGAAGAGCGGGTCGATCAGGTTCTCGTGGTGGGTCTCGGGGTCCTGCCCGACCAGGCTCGTGATCAGCGGCGCGAAGATCGCGACCAGGATCAGCACGAGCACCACGACGCCGCCCGTCAGGGCCAGCTTGTCCCGCTTCAGGCGCTCCCAGGCGATGCGGCCGAGGGAACGTCCTTGTACCGCCTTCGCCTCGGCGGAGCCGGCGAGCGCCGCCTCCTCAGCCGCGCTCGGCGCGACTTCAGCCGTCGGCTCGTGCAATGGTGCCGTCATCTGGCAGGGACCCCTCTCAACCGGCGGTAGCCGGCCCACACTTGCCGCTGTAGCGGCGTGATCAGTCCGTAGTACGCAGGGGTTAAACCCCTGGAGCCGGAAGTCTTCAATGCATTGGCGATCTGTTGCCAGACTTGACGGTGAATGGATGCGCAAACGTGATGCCATCAGGGAGGTTCCGTTATCCGGACGGCGGATATCAAGGATCGAACTGCCACAACCGGGACATTCCGGTGCAGAGTTGGGCGATATCGCCCACGTTTGCACCAAATCACCACAAGGCCTCTTCCAGCCGTCCATGGATCAGGATCGGCCACATTCACCGCCCGAGGACCCACGAGGCCGCAGGGAGTCGCAAGTCACCGGGAGATTGAAATGGGCACGCCATGTCGAAGTGGCCTCGGCCTGCCGCTCGGACGCTCTTGGGCGGCACCTGCGCCGTGCCCCTGACCATGGGTGCTGCCGGAGCCGCGCACGCCGGAACGTCCGCGGCGTCACGGAGGAAGTCCCGCCGTCCGCCGTGTCACGGTGACAGCGAGGCGCCGCCCCGCTCATGTCGACGAGGGGCGGCGTTCTTGTTCCGGCGTCAGGCCGATCGCGTCGAGAGGTCCGCCTCCGACGCGGTCCGGTCAGTACGCGGCACCGTGCGGCGACGGGCCGCCGTACCCGCGGACGGGAGCCGCGTGCGCCTCACGGTCGTAGAACGGCCGGGCATTGGCGCGCAGCCACATCGCGACCGGGTCGAACTCGTCCGACATCGCGACGGTGGAGACCGGCAGCCCGTCCGGAACGGCGCCGATGGACTGCTGCATCATCGCCCGCACCGAGTCGACGGCGGGCGGCGAAGTGTCGTACACGTCAAGGCCGATGGCGAGATACGGCGCCCCGAGCGTCGGCTGGACCCAGGCACGCCGCAACGAGCGTACGGCCGGGGTGAGATGCGCGTTCTGGGTGAGCAGGGCGTAGAACTGCGGGATCTCGATGCCGGGTTCGGAGAGCCGGAGCGGGCCGGCGGGCTGCCGCTCCAGGCCCGTGGCGATCCGGCGCAGATCCAGCCACGGGATGCCGAGGCCGCCGCCGGGGGCGTGCGGATTGAGCCAGAGGCCGAAGTGGTCGGGGTACAGGGTGCGGGCGACGTCCAGCCCGTCCACCACCTCGTACGAGCGGTTCCAGCCGCTGGCGGAGAGTTCCTGGGCGGAGGTGACACAGGGCGCGTACCCGAAGCCGTCCACCTGCATGTTCCCGTACTGAGCGTCCGGGGAGCCGGCCTGGCCGTGCCACAGCAGCATCCATACCTGGCCGGACGACGGCGTCGCGAGCGCGCGAAGGAGCGCCTCGTAGGCGTCGTAACGCCCGGGCGTCACCTGGCGCAGCATGTGCTCGACCTGCCCGGCCGCGGCCGTGCCCGACGCGCTCACCCTCAACCGCCCCTTCGCGAACAATTCACGACGAACTCATCCATTACGCCTGAGGCACCGGTTACGAACGTGCGTCAACACCTCGACCGGGCCATGAAACCAGCTTATGCGGCGATCGCGCTCCGCCGGGGGAAGCAGCCGAGAGCCGAGACGCACCGCGCGGGAGAAGCCGCGGACCGTCGACGGCAGGGCGCGCGGTCCCCCGTGCGCCCTCGGGACCGGCGTCGTTCAGTGACCGTGCTGGTAGAAGGGGCGCACCTGAGCTCGCATCCAGTCGCCGACCGGGTCCTGCGTCACGTCGAGGAGAACCAGGTTCACCGGAATGTTCATCGGGACGCGACCGAGGGCACGGCCGAGGGCGTCGAGGGGAAGCGTGCGGACCTCGCCCTCCCACAGCGAGAGTTCGACGCCGATGAACATGACCGGATCGTCGCCCTCGATGCTGGCCAGACAGCGGCGGGCGCTCAGGACGACGCCGGTCCCGGCGAACTCGGCCGAGGCCGCGGCGAGGAAGTCCACCGGGTCCTCCTGCCAGTCGGGTTCGAAGAGCCGCACCCGGCCACCGCTGGCCGGCCCGTCGAGCGGGGTCCGCCCGGCCCGGCACAGCTCGGCGACGGCCATCGGCGGCAGCGGTACACCGACCACGCCGTCCGGGTTGACCGCGATGCCGACCTGCGGCGGAAGTCCGCGGGCGAACTCCACGGCGGGCGCGATCGTGTACGACATCTGTCCGCCGGTGACCTGGCGGAACTGCTCCTCGGAGCTGAAGACGGGGACGTACACCTGGCCCCCCAGCTCCATCGTGGGCAGATCGAGCGGGCCGCTCTGCGGGCCACCGCCGTTGGGCAGGGGCACCCAGACGAAGCTGCGGCCGAGCACCTCGACGATGCGAGCGCCCGCGGAAGGCCCCGCGGGTACGCCGAGGGAGGCGGACAGCACCTCCTCCAGCTCGTTGCCGGGCCAACCGCCGTGCGGGTGGGGGTGCGCCTGTGCCGGGAAGTCCATCTGTCTACCGCCTGCTTCGAACCACTGTTCCGGCTGGAAAGGTTAATGGGCCACCGCGACCGGTCAGTGGCCGAAGTCGATCCTTCGCAGCACGTCCGCCGCGTCCCGGTCGATGAGCACCGCCGAACCGCAGCCCTCGGGCAGGCCGCCCTTCTCGATCGAGAGCAGCAGCCGGGTGATCGCGCCGCGATGGCGCGCGAAGGCGTAGCGCGAGACGCCCCGGCCCCGCTCGCGCTGGCCGTCCAGCGCGGTGTCCGGCGTGACGTCGAGCAGCAGCAGGTGCAGTGCGCCGCCCCGGCGCCGGGCCTCGCGGGCGAGCCAGCGGCGCACCCAGGCCTGCGTGCCGCAGTCGTGCACGACGACTCCGCCGCCGCCGCGCAGCGCGCGGCGCAGGCCGGCGTAGTGCGAGAGGCGGACGAGCGGGCGGTAGACCGCGTAGGGCAGCAGGTGGGCCATCCGGCCGTCCCAGCGGTCGCGGGTGTCCTGCGAGTCGACGCGCGCGCCCTTCACGGCCCGCCGCATCAGCGTCGACTTGCCGCTGCCGGGCAGTCCGGTGACCACCACGAGGTCGCCCGCCCCGAAGCGGAGACCGTGCGGGCTGTGGCCCGCCCGGTCGCGTAGGTCGCGGACGACGACCGCCGGAAGCGGGCCGCACGCCTCCCGGGCCGTCGCGCCGGGCTGCTCCGGCAGCGCGAGACCCGAGGTCGCCGCGTACGCCCTGGTCCTGTTCACCGTGACCGTCCTCCCCATGGATGTGGAGTCCCATCCCCCTCGAGTGTAAAGAGAAGGTAATGCCCGGCGCTTCCTGTTTCGGTACGCGGACTGCCACAGGCCGGTTACAGATGGCGGACTGCCGGGATCGGACAGCGCGTGCAATGATGGCCGCGCCAACTGCATACCGGCCGCTTGAATCCGCGCGGGAGAGTCCTGGGTACGTGTACCCGGGCGCCGAAGGAGCAAGTCCCTCCCTTGAATCTCTCAGGCCCCGTTACCGCGCGGGCGAGGCACATCTGAAAAGCGGGCCGCTGACCAGTGGCTCCACCCAAGGTGCAAGTCAGGACCACCATTTCGTGGGGTACTGATGAACCTCTCAGGTTCCGATGACAGATGGGGAGGAACGACCTCGCCGTCATGCCTTGGGAGCCAGACCGATGAGCAGCAACGCACCCCGTCACACCGCGCTCGATGCCCTGCATCGCTCGCTGGGCGCGACGATGACCGACTTCGCAGGCTGGGACATGCCCCTGCGCTACGCCTCCGAGCGCGACGAGCACCTCGCCGTCCGTACGAAGGCCGGTCTCTTCGATCTCTCCCACATGGGCGAGATCACCGTCACCGGCCCGCAGGCGGCGGCTCTCCTGAACCACGCGCTGGTCGGCAACATCGCCACCGTCGGCGTCGGCCGCGCCCGCTACACCATGATCTGCCGGGAGGACGGCGGCATCCTGGACGACCTGATCGTCTACCGCCTGGCCGAGCACGAATACATGGTCGTCGCCAACGCCTCCAACGCCCAGGTGGTCCTGGACGCCCTGACCGAGCGCGCCGCCGGTTTCGACGCGGTCGTGCGCGACGACCGTGACGCCTACGCCCTGATCGCCGTGCAGGGACCCGAGTCCCCCGGCATCCTCAAGGCGGTCACCGACGCGGACCTCGACGGTCTGAAGTACTACGCGGGCCTGCCGGGCACGGTGGCCGGCGTTCCGGCCCTGATCGCCCGTACCGGCTACACCGGCGAGGACGGCTTCGAGCTGTTCGTGGCCCCCGCCGACGCCGAGAAGGTGTGGCAGGCGCTGACCGACGCGGGCACCCCGGCCGGACTGGTCCCCTGCGGTCTGTCGTGCCGCGACACGCTGCGTCTGGAGGCGGGCATGCCGCTGTACGGGCACGAGCTGACCACCGCGCTGACCCCCTTCGACGCCGGCCTCGGACGGGTCGTGAAGTTCGAGAAGGAGGGCGACTTCGTGGGGCGCGCCGCGCTCGAGGAGGCCGCCTCCCGCGCCGAGCAGAACCCGCCGCGGGTCCTCGTCGGCCTGATCGCCGAGGGGCGTCGCGTGCCGCGCGCCGGGTACTCGGTCGTCACCGACGGCCGGGTGATCGGCGAGATCACCTCCGGCGCCCCCTCCCCCACGCTGGGCAAGCCCATCGCGATGGCGTACGTCGACGCCGCGCACGCAGCGCCGGGCACCGCCGGTGTCGGCGTGGACATCCGGGGCAGCCACGAACCGTACGAGGTCGTGGCGCTGCCGTTCTACAAGCGTCAGAAGTGACACTGGTCCGCGAGGACCGGACATGACACGAATGCCCGTCGGGCGCCGGCCGTGACCGTCGACCCCGTCGCGCGTCAGAAGTGACCCTGGGCACATCCGCCCGGGTCACACGCTTCCCTTCATCAGCACTCCCCCGCGTACAGGAGAATTCAGGCCATGAGCAACCCCCAGCAGCTGCGCTACAGCAAGGAGCACGAGTGGCTGTCCGTCGCCGAGGACGGCGTCGCGACGGTCGGCATCACCGAGTTCGCGGCCAACGCGCTCGGCGATGTCGTCTACGCCCAGCTTCCGGCGGTCGGTGACACCGTGGCCGCGGGCGACTCCTGCGGCGAGCTGGAGTCGACCAAGTCCGTCAGCGACCTGTACTCCCCCGTGGCCGGCGAGGTCGTCGAGGCCAACCAGGACGTGGTGGACGACCCGTCGCTGGTGAACTCCGCCCCCTTCGAGGGTGGCTGGCTGTTCAAGGTCCGCGTCACGGACGAGCCCGAGGACCTGATGTCCGCCGACGAGTACGCCGCCTTCACCGCCGGCTGAGGAGTCACCGCATGTCGCTTCTGAACACCCCCCTTCACGAGCTGGACCCGGACGTCGCCGCCGCCGTCGACGCCGAGCTGCACCGTCAGCAGTCCACCCTGGAGATGATCGCCTCGGAGAACTTCGCTCCGGTCGCGGTCATGGAGGCCCAGGGCTCGGTCCTGACCAACAAGTACGCCGAGGGCTACCCGGGCCGCCGTTACTACGGCGGCTGCGAGCACGTCGACGTGGTCGAGCAGATCGCCATCGACCGCGTCAAGGCGCTGTTCGGCGCCGAGCACGCCAACGTGCAGCCGCACTCCGGTGCCCAGGCCAACGCGGCCGCGATGTTCGCGCTGCTCAAGCCGGGCGACACGATCATGGGTCTGAACCTCGCGCACGGCGGGCACCTCACCCACGGCATGAAGATCAACTTCTCCGGCAAGCTCTACAACGTGGTCGCGTACCACGTGAGCGACGAGACCGGCACGGTCGACATGGCCGAGGTCGAGCGCCTCGCCAAGGAGTCCCGGCCGAAGCTGATCGTGGCCGGCTGGTCCGCGTACCCGCGGCAGCTGGACTTCGCCGAGTTCCGCCGCATCGCCGACGAGGTGGGCGCGTACCTCATGGTCGACATGGCGCACTTCGCCGGCCTGGTGGCCGCGGGGCTGCACCCGAACCCGGTGCCGCACGCCCACGTCGTCACGACGACCACCCACAAGACCCTCGGCGGTCCCCGCGGTGGCGTGATCCTCTCGACGGCCGAGCTGGCCAAGAAGATCAACTCGGCGGTCTTCCCCGGTCAGCAGGGCGGTCCGCTGGAGCACGTGATCGCCGCCAAGGCCGTCTCCTTCAAGGTCGCCGCCACCGACGACTTCAAGGAGCGCCAGCAGCGCACGCTGGACGGCGCGCGCATCCTGGCCGAGCGCCTGGTCCAGGACGACGTGAAGGCCGTGGGCGTGGACGTCCTGTCCGGGGGCACGGACGTGCACCTGGTCCTGGTCGACCTGCGCAACTCCGAGCTGGACGGGCAGCAGGCCGAGGACCGCCTCCACGAGGTCGGCATCACCGTCAACCGCAACGCCATCCCGAACGACCCCCGCCCGCCGATGGTCACCTCCGGCCTGCGCATCGGCACGCCCGCCCTCGCCACCCGCGGCTTCACGGCCGAGGACTTCACCGAGGTCGCGGACATCATCGCCGAGGCACTGAAGCCGTCCTACGACGCGGAGGGCCTGAAGGTCCGCGTGTCCGCTCTGGCCGATAAGCACCCGTTGTACCCCGGCCTGAAGTAGTTTCGTACGCTTTTTGTCGTACCTTTTCGTCCGTGCGGTACTTTTCGTACGGACGTCCGGGGCACCGCGCACACTGGAAGCAGAGCGCGGTGCCCCGTTCCATGCAGTCCAGCACCACCTCCGTCGGACAACGGCGTCCGGCGAAACCAGCAAGGAGTTCCCGTGGCCATCTCGGTCTTCGACCTGTTCTCGATCGGCATCGGCCCGTCCAGCTCCCACACCGTGGGCCCGATGCGCGCGGCGCGCATGTTCGCCCGGCGGCTGCGCAACGAAGACCTGCTGGCCCCGGTCACGGCGATACGCGCCGAGCTGTACGGCTCCCTGGGCGCGACCGGCCACGGCCACGGCACCCCCAAGGCGGTGCTGCTCGGCCTGGAGGGCGCCTCACCCCGGACGGTGGACGTGGAGGGCGCCGACGAGCGGGTCGAGCGGATCAAGGCCTCCGGGCGCCTCAACCTCCTCGGCGAGCACGAGATCGACTTCTCCTTCGACGACGACCTGGTCCTGCACCGCCGCAAGGCCCTGCCGTACCACGCCAACGGCATGACGATCTTCGCGTACGACGCCTCGGGTGAACTCGTCCTGGAGAAGACGTACTACTCGGTGGGCGGCGGCTTCGTCGTCGACGAGGACGCGGTCGGCGAGGACCGCATCAAGCTCGACGACACGATCCTGAAGTACCCGTTCCGCACGGGCGACGAGCTGCTGCGGCTGACGAAGGAGACCGGCCTGTCGATCTCCTCCCTGATGCTGGAGAACGAACGGGCCTGGCGCACCGAGGAGGAGATCCGCGAAGGGCTCCTCGGCATCTGGCGCGTGATGCAGGCGTGCGTCTCGCGCGGCATGGCCCGCGAGGGCATCCTGCCGGGCGGCCTCAGGGTCCGCCGCCGCGCCGCCCACTCGGCCCGCCAGCTGCGCGCCGAGGGCGACCCGCTGGCCCACGCGATGGAGTGGATCACCCTCTACGCGATGGCGGTCAACGAGGAGAACGCGGCGGGCGGACGCGTGGTCACCGCCCCCACCAACGGCGCGGCGGGCATCATCCCGGCGGTGCTGCACTACTACATCAACTTCGTGCCGGGCGCCGACGAGGAGGGCGTCGTACGGTTCCTGCTCGCGGCCGGAGCCATCGGCATGCTCTTCAAGGAGAACGCCTCCATCTCGGGCGCCGAGGTCGGCTGCCAGGGCGAGGTCGGCTCGGCCTGCTCCATGGCGGCGGGCGCGCTGGCCGAGGTGCTCGGGGGCAGCCCCGAGCAGGTCGAGAACGCCGCCGAGATCGGCATGGAGCACAACCTCGGCCTGACCTGCGACCCGGTCGGCGGACTGGTCCAGATCCCCTGCATCGAGCGCAACGGCATGGCCGCGGTGAAGGCCGTCACGGCGGCCAGGATGTCCATGCGCGGCGACGGCTCCCACATGGTCTCCCTCGACAAGGTCATCAAGACCATGAAGGAGACCGGCGCCGACATGAGCGTGAAGTACAAGGAGACGGCCCGGGGCGGGCTGGCGGTCAACATCATCGAGTGCTGACGAACAGGCCCTGACCCGGCCCACAGGGCGCCGGCCGTCTGCCGGCGGCCCGGCCCCGGGAGGAGCGGGGCGCGCGCCGGACACCCGTACGAGGGTGGGGCGGGCGAAGTGGGGGCAGTTGAAAGGTAGTTGTTCCCCCACGAACACCGGCCGTCACCCCACACGGCCCGTCCCCCCACGCACGGAGGCTCCATCCATGCTGCGAGGCATCGACGTCAGCGCCTACCAGTCGTCCGCGTACGGCACCTCCGGCCTCTCCTTCGTCTTCGTCAAGGCGACGGAAGGCCGCTCGTACGTCAATCCGAAGCTCACCGCTCAGGCGAGGACAGCCCGTGACGCGGACTGTGTGGTGGGCTTCTACCACTTCCTGTGGCCGGGCGACATCACCGCCCAGGCCGCGTACTTCGTGAGCAAGGCCCCCGAGAAGGCGGGCGACCTGCTCGTCGTCGACTGGGAGACCACGGGCGACGGAACCCACGCGAGCAACGCGGAGAAGGACCGCTTCATCCGCAAGGTGAAGGACCTCCGCCCGGACCACCGCGTGCTGCTCTACGCCAACCGGAACTTCTGGCTGAACGTCGACACCACCTCGTACGCCGGCGACGGCCTCTGGATCGCCGACTACGTCACCGCCGGCGAACCTCGCATCAAGGCGAAGTGGCGCTTCCACCAGTACACCGACGAGCCGGTGGACAAGGACGTCGCGGACTTCGCGAGCAAGGCCGAGCTGCGCGCGTGGGCCGGCGGCGCCTAGAGACCACCGGCGCCGGAGGCCACGGGAGCGCCCCGCGCCCCGGTCCCGGGGACCCGCGGATCCGTCGCGCTCGGACGAACGGTGAGCGATCCGCGGCCGGGACCGGAGTACGGTGGCGGTACCGAGCGCACTTCGCACGCCGTCATCCATTTCGGCGTCGCCCTCGGGGAACGGCAAGGCCGGAGCACAGAGCGTCCGGTCGGAAATGAGCCGCCCCACATGAGTCTGATGAGTCTCGGAGTTCTCGCCTCCTCCCGCAAGGAGAACGAGTTCCGTCTGCCCCTGCACCCTCGCCACCTCGACCGGATAGCCCCGGACCTGCGCGAGAAGATCTTCCTCGAACACGGCTACGGCGAACGGTTCGGCGTCGCCGACGCCGCGCTGCGACCACTCGTGGCCGGCCTGCGCACCCGCGAACAGCTCATCGCCGAGTGCGACATCATGCTGCTGCCCAAACCCATGCACGACGACATCGCCGAACTGCGCGAGGGACAGGTGCTGTGGGGGTGGCCGCACTGCGTGCAGGACGAGAAGATGACGCAGATCGGCATCGACCGGCGGCTGACCCTGATCGCCTGGGAAGCCATGAACCACTGGACCTCCACGGGCGCCTTCAGCGTCCATGTGTTCCACAAGAACAATGAGCTCGCGGGCTACTGCTCGGTGCTGCACGCCCTCCAGCTCGGCGGGCTGACCGGCAGCTACGGACGCCGCCTGCGCGCGGTGGTCATCAGCT
The DNA here is from genome assembly GCF_053599975.1 of Streptomyces sp. NPDC005141. Classification (NCBI taxonomy): domain Bacteria; kingdom Bacillati; phylum Actinomycetota; class Actinomycetes; order Kitasatosporales; family Streptomycetaceae; genus Streptomyces; species Streptomyces sp. NPDC005141. The sequence continues at coordinate 181,860 of NZ_JBSFYW010000008.1, forward strand.
TCGGCGCCACGGCGCGTGGAGCGGTCACGGGCCTGGGCGCCATGGGCGTCTCCGACGTCACGGTGCTCACCCAGCGCGCCGCCGCGGCGGTGGCCTCGCCCATGCCCTCGGTCGTCATGGGCCACTTCGAGGAGCAGGAGGACGATCCGTCCCGCCTGCAGGCCTCCACCCCGGCCGGGCCCGTGCCGCTGGCGGAGTATCTGGCCGGGTTCGACATCATCGTCAACTGCGTCCTGCAGGACACCGACGCGCCGCTCATGTTCGTCACCGACGAGGAACTCGCCCTGTTCCGGCCGGGGACCTTCTTCATCGACGTCGCCTGCGACGAGGGCATGGGCTTCGCGTGGGCCCGCCCGACCACCTTCGGCGACCCCATGCCCATGGTGGGCTCGGGCTGCCACTACTACGCGGTGGATCACAGCCCGTCCCACCTGTGGAACTCGGCCACCTGGGAGATCAGCGAGGCGCTCCTTCCCTACCTGCGCAAGGTCATGAGCGGCCCCGCGGCGTGGGACGCCGACGTCACGGTCGCGAAGGCCATCGAGATCCGCGACGGCGTCGTCCAGAACCCGAAGATCCTCTCCTTCCAGCACCGGTCGGCCGCCTACCCCCACGCTCCCGAGATGCCTGTGGCCGAGCTGAGCGCGGCGGTCTAGGGACCATCGGGAGCGCCGCCGTCCCCACCCCCGAGACGTGCTCCAGGGACAGGCTCTACGATTCCGCTGGTCACCGGCGCGACGAGCCGCCGGGCGAACGGGGAGCGATCACATGGGTGGGACGGTCACGGCGGTCAGCAGCAGCGGGACGTACTCGTTCACCAAGCCGAACCGGGAGAGCGTCACCCTGCTCGCCGGGCTCGGGGTGGAGGGGGACGTGCATGCCGGAAGGACGGTCAAGCACCGCTTCCGGATGGAGAAGGACCCGTCACAGGTGAACCTGCGGCAGGTTCACCTCATTCACGAGGAGCTGTTCGCCGAGGTGCGGGAGGCCGGTTTCGAGGTCGCGGCCGGTCAGCTCGGGGAGAACGTCACCACCCGGGGCATCGACCTGCTGGGGCTGCCCACGGGGACGCGGCTGCACCTCGGGGCGGCGGCCGTCGTAGAGGTGACCGGGCTGCGGAACCCCTGCGCCCAGATCGACACCTTCGAAAAGGGGCTCCTGAAGCAGGTCGTCGGGCGGGGCGAGGACGGGAAGGCCCGGTTCAGGTCCGGGATCATGAGCGTCGTCCTCGCCGGCGGAGTGGTGCGGCCCGGTGATGGCGTGGCCGTGGAACTTCCGGACGGGCCGCACCGGCCCCTGGAGATCGTCTGACCTCCGGACGGCTGTTGGCCTCCGGACGGCCTGTTGATCTCCGTACTGCCGTTGATCCATGTACGGGGTCGACCGCCGTACGGCGTCGGCCGCCGTACGGCGGTCGCGGTCAGCCGCGGAAGTCCGGCGTACGCTCCGGGGACGCCTCCGCCAGCGCCTTCGTCACCGCGTCGATGCCTTCCTGTAGACCGTAGACGGGGGTGCCGGGCTGCTGGCGCCAGGAGTCGTCCAGGCCGCCGGCGTCGACGGTGTCGAAGCCGATCTCGTCGATCAGGTCGCGCACGCGCCGCTTCGCCGCCTCGTCGTCGCCGGCCACCGGGAGAGCCATGCGGTCGGGGGCACCGGCCGGACGGGCACGGTCAAGGATGTCCTGGGCGTAGGTGCCGTTGAAGGCCTTGACGACCGTGTGGCCGATCTGCCGGGCGGTCCAGCGGCTCTCGGTGAGGCCGTCGTCCTCGATCCCGGCGATCCTGCCGTCGCGCTGCTGGGGGTAGTAGTTGCCGGTGTCGATGACCGCGGCGCCCTCGGCGGCCCCGTCCAGAACGCCGTCCGGCAGGTTCGGCACGGCCTTGAGCGGAATCGTGACGATCACGACGTCGGCGTCCCGTGCCGCCTCCTCGACCGTGACGGGCGTCGCCCCGGTCTCCTCGGCGAGCGCGGTGAGCGTATGGGGACCGCGGGAGTTGGCGACGGAGACGTCGTGACCGACGGCGGTGAACCGCCGGGTGAGGTTGCCGCCGATGTTGCCCGCGCCGATGATGCCGATCTTCATGAGAGACAGACCCTTCCGGGGTTGATGCTCCTGTTGGGCATCACCAACCCCGGAGACGGATGCCCTATTCCGGGACGTGCCGCATCCGGGTGACCGCCGGCGGAAGTGCCGGCCCACGGCCACCGGGCCCCGACCGCCGGACTTCCGGGCCCGCCACCGGGTTACGGCACGCCGAAGGGGCGCCCGCCGGAAGACCGGTGGACGCCCCTTCGGCAGACGTCACTTGTTCAGGTGGGCCCAGAACTCGTCGAACGAGAGGAGCTTGTCGCCGTTGAGGTCGCGGCTGGCGATGACGGCCTCCGCCACCGACTCGGTGACGTTCCAGTCGCCGCCCTGGGCGAGAGCGGACTTGAACTCGGCTGCGGTGATGAACCCGTCACCGTCCGTATCGATCCGCTCGAACTGCTTGCGTGCTTCCTCGATGTCGGCCACCGACCCGCCCCTTCGTCGTGCATCACTGCATGCGTTGCTGCCTTGTGTACGGAGGTCACATTAACGGTCCGCGTGAGCGCGCAGTGCGGCGACCACCCAGGCGAACTCCTCACGGTGCGCCGACAGCGGGTCCGTGCCGCGGACCAGGGCGCTCAGCTCCCGGAACCGGGCGATCTCGGCATGCGCCGCGGACTCCATGCGCGCCAGCACGGCGGCCCGGTCGGCGTCGCCGAGGAGTCCGCTCAGCACCGTGTCCGCCTCCGGCGACCCGGGGTCGACACCCGTCTCCAGCGCCTCCCCCGCCAGCTGCACCAGCCGGCTCATGAACCACAGGGACGTGCCCGGCGCCACGTCCGGTCCCCGGTCCGCCGCGTTGAACTCGATCATCTCGCGCATCCGGGCGCGGAAGCCCCGGTCCTGGATCAGCTCGGCCAGCTCCACCCAGGCGTCCACCTGCCCGGGGGTCGGGTCGTCCGGCAGATCGCCGATGTTGAAGCGCATCCGGGTGCGGATGTCGGGGTCCGCGGTGTCCAGGCCTCCGAAGGTCTCCTCCATGAAGTCGTCGATGACGCGCCCGCGTTCGGCGGCCGAGAGCCGCGCCAGCCTGTTCATGAGTGTCATCTCCTCCGCGGTCGAGCCGCGTCGCGCCACGGTCGACAGCACCGCCCGGGTCACCTTCAGCGACCTGATCTGCGCGTCCAGCGCGGCCACGTGCGCGGCCGCCACCTCCGCCACCGTCGTCTCGCCCGCCAGCACCCGGCGCACATCGTCGAGCCCCAGCCCGAGCTCGCGCAGGGTGCGGATCAGCTCCAGGCGGGCCACGGACCCGGCGTCGTACAGGCGGTAGCCGCCCGCGGACCGGGCCGCCGGGGGCAGCGCGCCCTCGTCCGACCAGTAGCGGATGGTGCGGACGGACAGGCCGGTGCTGCGGGCCAGACGCCCGATGGGGAAAAGGCCGGTGCCGTCTTCGATCATGTCTGCGAGTCTGGGCCTTCCAGTCGGTGGAGACTCAAGCGGTGGGGGACAGTCATGCCCGGCACTCTGCGCGACATTCTGGACGCGGCGGCCCGTGGAGTCTTCCCGCCGCCCGACGGCGCCACCACCGTCGTACCCCAGCACTCCCCCCGCGACGCCGGGGTCCTCGCCTTCACCGCGCACTCCGTCGTCTTCACCGACGAGGACGAGGGGTGGGTACGCACGGCGCTGCGGGCCGTCGCATGCGACGCGCTCGCCGCGACCATGAACCCCCGGTTCCTCGCCGCGTTCATGGAGCGGACGGGGCGGTCGAACGACACGATCGACCTGCTCTCCGTCGGCACTCCGCTCCCCGGCCCGCCGCCCCTCGCGCTCACGGAGCTCGCCGACCTCGGTCATCCCCGGGTAGCCGGGTCCCGCAGGCGGCGCGACGGCGTGCGGGCGTGGACGGCGGACGGCGGGGTCCTCGTCCTCGGGCGCGGGATCGGGGGCCGTCTGGAGATCGCGGTCGAGGTGGACGAGGACGTACGGCACCGGGGGCTGGGCCGGGCGCTCGCGTCGGCCGCGCTCCACCTCGCCGACGAGCCGGTCTGGGCGCAGGTGGCGCCGGGGAACGCCCGCAGTCTGCGGGCGTTCCAGTCGGCCGGTTACCGTCCCGTCGGAGCGGAGGCACTGCTCAGCGCGTACTGAATCCCAGCGCGTACGGAACCCCAGGGCTTGCTGAACCCCAGTGTTGAACCCCGGTACGGGCTGGACGTGCAGAGGTCGTGGTCGTACGTCGTCGACACATACGGCGAGGGCTGGTCGACCAGGACGTGGTTCTCGATGTCGTACTGCCCGGCGACGACGTCCTTCGCGGTGGAGGCCCTGCTCGAAGACGGTCGCCGGGCCGCGGCTGTCGCTGCGGTACAGGGTGCCGCAGGTCTTGCGCCAGACCGGCTGCGGCGGTCGTCGCGAGGGACAGGGCGACGGCAGCGGCCCGCCGCCGCGGGCGAGTTGTGATCACGGGGAGCACGATCGCGGTTCCGCGGCGACGGGCCATGGATCATCACCCGTACGACGACGTGTCAGACGTGGCATTCAACAGGCGCCGCCCTAGCGGAAGATGCCGGTGTGGCCGAGCGAGTAGCGGCCGGGCTGGGGGTACACGGCGAGGCCGTGCGGACCGCTGCCGACGGGGATGCGGGCGAGCTGGGCGCCGGTGCGGGTGTCGATGGCGTACACCTCCGCGTTGTAGCGGCCGGAGAGCCACAGGACCTTGCCGTCCGCCGAGACGCCGCCCATGTCGGGGCTGCCCCCGTCGGGCAGGTGCCACTTCTTGGTGAGCCGGTCCTGGGTGAAGTCGAAGATGGAGATGGTGCCTTCGCCGCGGTTGGAGATGTACATCTCGCGCGAGTCCCGGCTGACGTACAGGCCGTGGCAGCCCTTGCCCGTGTGCAGCAGGGTCGGCCTGGTGAACTTGTCGCCGTCCAGGATCCACACGCCGTCGGCCATCATGTCGGCGATGTAGAACTTCTTGCCGTCCGGGGAGATCTTCACGTCCTGCGGCATCGCTCCGTGGTACGGCAGCTTCCGCTGGCTGATCACCTTCATCCGCTCGGTGTCGACCTTGAGGAGTTCGCCGCTGAACTCGCAGGACACGATGAAGTAGCGGCCGTCCGGGGAGAAGTCGGCGTGGTTGACGCCGTAGCAGCTCACCGGCTCCGTCTTGACGCGCTTCATGGTGTGCGCGTCACGGAAGACCAGTTCGCGGTCGAGGGAGGCCATGACGACGGCGTACTTGCCGTTGGGCGTGAAATAGAGGTTGTACGGGTCGTGCACGTCGACCGGCTTGCCCGCCTCACCGGTTCTCGGATCGATGGGCGTGAGGGTGTTGCCCTTGTCGTTGTTGACCCACAGGGTCTTCATGTCCCAGGAGGGGACGACGTGTTGGGGCTGGGCGCCGACCGGGATCGTCTCGATGACCCGGTACGTCTTCGGGTCGATCACCGAGACCGTGTTGGAGTTGGTGTTGGGCACATAGACGCGGGACGGGAAGTCCTTGACCACCGGGGAGAGCCGGTTCGGGCGGTCGGCGGCATAGACGTCCGCCGGATCCAGCAAGGGCGGCATGCCGGGCAGTCCCTGGACCGCCGGCTTCTTCGCCGGGGCGGGCCGGACGGCGGCCTTGCTGCCGAGGGCTTCGTCGGCGTGGTCCCGGGAGGGGCCGCCGCAGCCCGCGAGGACGGCGAGCGTGGTGAGGGCGGCGCCGGCGGTGAGCACGCGGTGCAGGGGGGAGGGTGGCGTCAGCATCAGCTCAGCAGCTCCGTGGTGGTGACCGCGCGCAGACCGCGGCGGTCGAGTTCGTGCAGGAGGGCGGGGAGGGCGGCGACCGTGTCGGTGTAGCCGAAGTGCAGGCTCACGATGGAGCCGGGGCCGACTCCGGCCAGGACGTTGCGGGTGACCGCGGTGGCTCCCGGCGAGGTGAAGTCGAGGGAGTCGACGTCGTAGGAGAGCGTGTGCGGGTAGCCCGCTTCGCGGGCGAGGCGGGCGACCAGAGGGGAGGCCCGGGGGCTGCGGGACGGCCGGAACCAGGTGCCGATCGAGCCGGTGAGCCGCTTGAGGCGGTCCGCGCAGCCCTGGATCTCCGCCGCCGCGTCCGTCCGCGACATGGCGTTGATGTCGAGGTGGCGGAGGGTGTGATTGCCGAGGTCGTGGCCGCCGTCGAGGATGCGGCGGGCGAGGCCCGGGTGCTCGTCCAGCCAGGTGCCGACGGCGAGGACGGTGACCCGGGCGCCGGCCTTCTCGGCTTCACCGAGAAGCGAGTTGGCGACGGCGGGGTCGCCCTGACCGTGGAAGGTGAGGGCCACTCTGGACGGTCGGGTGCGGGTGCCGTGGGTGATCTCGGCGGGCTGGGCTGGGTAGCGGCGGGGGGCGGGGGCGAGCGCGGGGGCTCCGCCGGTCGCGGCGGCGGAGGGCGCGCTGGGTGCGGCCGGGGGTGTGGTGAGAGGGCGGGGGTGGGTGGCTCGAGGGGTGGAGCAGCCTGCGGTGACTCCGGCGGTGAGTGTTCCTGCGGTGAGCGCGAGTCCCGTGAGCAGGGCCGCGCGCCGGGGCGGGGCGGGGGCTGCGTGGTCTTCGGCGGGCGTGGTCACCGGACCATTTAAGGATGAATCGGCCGAAAAACCGGCGATTGGTCCGGCTGGGTGGTGGTGCGGGTCGCTCCGTGTTCTCGGGTCCGGGGGCGCACCGGGCCGGGCGGAGCCCGTAAGCGGAGCAAGATCCCCTGCTTATGGATCAGTCGACCGGGTCTGCGATAGTCGACGATGCGACCTCCACCCATTGACCCGGGCCACGGTTGTCGCCGGTGGCGCGGTTCACACCCCAATTCGTTCCGCGACACCCCGGAAGCCCCGGCCGTCACGCGGCCGGGGCTTCCGCGTGGGCGAGAGCATTCAGCGGTCGGCGACGCGCATTTCGAACCAGGTTGTCTTGCCGCGGGGCAGCAGGTCGACGCCCCAGCGGTCGGAGAGCTTGTCGACGAGGAAGAGGCCCCGGCCGCTCAGGTCCATTTCCTGGACCGGCATGAGACAGGGAAGGCCGCGGGAGGGGTCCCGGACCTCGATACGGATCCAGCCGCGGCGGCGGCGCATACGGAGTCCGAAGACGCGGGCGCCGGTATGACGTACGGCGTTGCCGACGAGTTCGGAGACGAGTAAGACCGCGTCCTCCGTCATCTTCGGGGACAGGCCCCAGTTCCGCAGCACCACGACCTGCGCGAGCCGCCGCGCGGTGGCCGCGGACTCCGGGCGGGACGGCAACGGCACCTCTCCCTCGGCCGGATTGCCGAACAACTCCAGCGCCTTGAGCGCCCGTTCGTCCTCGACCGCAGGCGTCCAGCGCGCCGCGGTCGCACTTCCGTGCCGCCGCGGCTGTTCGATACCCTCCAGCCCCGCCATGCCCCCCATCATGGCCGCCAAGAGCCCGCTTCGGGGCCGTTCCGGAGGAATACGCCCCCCGGAACACGACATTCCGCACCATCCGATCGGCATATGCCAGAGGCAGTTCAGCGACGAAGAGAGCCCTTCCGACCTGCCGGAACAAGTCGGTCGAGGGCAATCACCACCGCCCCCCGACAAGGTGCGCTTAAGGCTGCCTTAAGGCTGGCATAAACCGTCCCATCGGGGGACGCCGGGTAAGACATCGCGTCAACTGCAAGTGGATCAGCGGAAATGACGGGGGTGACGTTCGCCGGATCGGCAGCCGCCGGCCTGCCGGCCCCGGGGCCGGGAGGCCGTGTCCCTCATGGGTGCGGCGAAACGATCAGAGGAACTTCGCCTTGCCGGGCCCCTCCTCCACGAAGCTCCGCATGCCCCGCTCCCGGTCCTCCGTCGCGAACAGGCCCGCGAACCAGTTCCGCTCGATGGTCAGCCCGGTCTCGATGTCCGTCTCCAGGCCCGCGTCGATCGATTCCTTCGCGGCCCGCAGCGCGATCGCCGGGCCCTGGGCGAGCCGGGCGGCCCAGGCGTGTGCGGCGGTGTAGACCTCGGCGGCGGGGACGACCCGGTCGACCAGGCCGAGTGTGAGGGCCTCGTCCGACTTGACCATGCGGCCCGTGAAAATGAGGTCCTTGGCCTTGGAGGGGCCGATCAGCCGGGACAGCCGCTGGGTGCCGCCCGCACCGGGGATCAGGCCGAGCAGGATCTCCGGCTGGCCCAGCTTGGCGTTGTCGGCGGCGATGCGGTAGTCGGCGCAGAGGGCCAGTTCGCAGCCTCCGCCGAGCGCGTATCCGGTGACGGCGGCGACGACCGGCTTGGGGATGCGGGCGACGGCGGTGAAGGATTCCTGCAGGGCCCGGGACCGCACGACCATCGCCGCGTGGTCCATGGCCTGCATCTCCTTGATGTCCGCGCCCGCCGCGAACACCTTCTCCCCGCCGTAGAGCACCACGGCGCGGACGTCCGGCCGGGCCGTGGCCTCCTCGGCGAGCTCCTTGAGCCGGTCCTGCGTCGCGACGTCCAGGGCGTTCATGGGAGGGCGGTCCAGGCGGATGGTGCCCACGCCTTCGGCCACTTCGAGATGCACAGTCATGGAAGCAGGTTAGTGGCCGTTAACGGCAACGGGCCGGGTGTGCTGAGTCACAGCACACCCGGCCCGCCGGAGACCGATACGACGACCGGTTACTCGGTCCAGTCCGACCAGGACATGTTCCAGCCGTTGAAGCCGTTGTCCGGGGCGACCGTCTTGTCGTTGGAGTTCTTCACGACCACCACGTCGCCGATCATCGAGTTGTCGAAGAACCAGGCCGACGGCACCTTGCCGTCGTAGCCGCCGCGCACATCGCGCAGGCCGATGCAGCCGTGGCTGGCGTTGTAGTTGCCGAAGGCGCCGCCACCCCAGTAGTTGCCGTGGATGAACGTTCCCGAGTTGGTCAGACGCTGGGCGTGCGGCACGTCCTTGATGTCGTACTCGCCGCCGTAGCCGACCGTCTCGCCGTTCATGCGGGTCACCTTGAGGCGCTCGCTGATGACCATCTGGCCGTTCCAGGTGTCGTAGCCCGGCTTGCCCGTGGTGATCGGGATGGTCTTGAGGACCTTGCCGTCACGCTTGACGACCATCTTGTGGGTCTTGGCGTTGACGGTGCTGACCTGGCTGCGGCCGATCGTGAACTTCACGGTCCTGGCCTGCTTGCCGTAGACACCGGGGCGGCCTTCGACACCGTCGAGGTTGAAGTGCACGGTGACCTTCGTACCGGCCGCCCAGTACTCCTCGGGGCGGAAGTCGAGACGGTCGTTGCCGAACCAGTGGCCCTGGACGTCGACCGCCGGCTCGGTCTTGAAGGTGATGGCCTTCTCGACGTCCTCGGGGTGCGTGATGCCCCGGGTGAAGTGGATCGAGAACGGCATCCCGACACCGACCTTGGAACCGTCCTCGGGCGTGTAGATGCCCACGAACGTGTTCTTCGGGGTCAGCGTGGTGAACGCGGACTCCTCGGCCGCCTCACGACCGCCGGAGTCCTTGGCCACCGCGTGGACCTTGTACTTGGTGGCCGCGGCCAGGTGGGTGGAGGGCGTCCAGGTGGCGCCCCCGCCCGTGATGCTGCCCTCGACCGCGTTGCCCTTGGTGTCCTCGACCTCGACCTCGGTCAGTTTGCCCTTGGCCGCGGTGACCTTGAGGGCACCGCTGGTCTTCACATCGGCGGCGCCGTCCTTCGGAGCGATGGTCACCACCGCCTGCGAGGACTTGGTGTCCGCCGTACCGCTGGACCCCTTGCCCTTGCCGTCACCCGAGCCGGCCCCCTGGTCCGAACTCCCTCCCCCACCGCAGGCGGTCACGGCGAGCAGCAGAACTCCCAGCAGCAGTGCCAGAATTCCCTTGCTCTTGTGTGTCCGCGCGCCAACCGACGCCCCCGATATCGGTCGCCCGTTCAAAGTCGTTCTCCCCTCGCACGGCCTGATCAGGCCCGCACTCCAGCGCGTCCCACGCGCGTATCGCGCTAATTAATCACACGACCTGGAGCGATGGATCCCCGGGAAGGTCACCGTTCAGTCCCAACTTCGGCCGTACGGGGCGCGACTGGAGTCCATAGTGCGCATACCCGTATATCGGGTTACTTCACCGCCCCACCCGCTTTCCATGCTTTCCAGCCCATGTTCCAGCCGCCGAGTCCGTTGTCGGCGGCGACCTTCTTGTCCTTGCTGTGGACGACCTCGATGACGTCCCCGATGAGGCTGCGGTCGAAGAACCAGCCGGCCGGGGTGTCCGAACTGCCGCCCTTCACGTCCAGCAGTCCCACGCAGCCGTGGCTCACGTTGGTGTTGCCGAAGGCGTCCGGCGCCCAGTAGTTGCCGTGCAGGAAGGTTCCGGAGTCGGTCAGGCGCATCGCGTGCGGCACGTCCGGGATGTTGTACTCGCCGCCGAAACCGACCGTGCGGCTGTTCATCCGGGTCACTTCGAGCATTTCCGTGACGACCATCTTCCCGTTGTACGTCGTCGTCTTGGGCGCCCCGGCCGTGATCGGCACCGTGGCGAGGAGGTCGCCGTCGCGGCGCACCTCCATGGTGTGCGCGCGGGCGTCGACGAGGGAGTGCTGGCTGCGGCCGACGGTGAAGGAGAAGGTCTTGGACTGGAGTCCGTACACGCCCGGTGCCGCTTCGACGTCACGCAGACGCAGCGCCACGGTGACCTTCGTGCCCGGCTTCCAGTACCCCTCGGGACGGAAGTCGACGCGGCCGTTGCCGAACCAGTGCGGGCGGATCGCGACCGCCGGCCGGGCCCGGACGTGGATGGCGCGTTCGACGGCGGCCCGGTTCTCGATCTCGCGGTTGAACTCGAGGGAGACGATCATTCCGGTGCCGACGGTGGACCGGTTCTCCGGCGTGACGTATCCGATGAACCGCTCGTCGGGGACGGCCGTGGTGAACGTGGTGTGCCGTGCCGAGCGCCGCCCCTGCCCGTCCAGGGCCACCGCGTCGACCGTGTACTTGGCGGCCAGCGAGAGCCGCGCGTCGTCCGGTTTCCACGTCAGCCCGTCGTCGGTGATGTGCCCGGGCACCGGGAACTCCTGGGCGTCCTGGGACTTGACGACCTTCACGGACTCCAGGCGCCCGCTGGGCACCCGTACCCGCATCGTCTCCTGCGGGCGTACGCCCTTGGTCTTGTCGTCGGGCGAGACGTGGATGACGTCCTCGGGCGACCGTGGTTTGCCGAACGCCTCACCGATCCCTTTCGAGATCCCGTCGGAGGTGCAGCCGGAGGCTCCTGCCAGCAGGCCGGCCCAGGTCAGTACGGCGGCCAGCGCGGCCCCTGCGCGCCGCGCGCGCGTCTGTACGTGCTTCACAAGGGACCCAACGACGCCGCCCCTCCGGGGAAACGTGAGTGCGAGCCACGCTCTGGGCAGAACAGTGGGGAGGACGACGCGACAAGGAGCTGCGGCCGGGACGCCGTGCACCCTTTTTCGTGGCGTTCCACGAGCCGTGGGAGGCTGACCGGTGTCGAGCGCACCCGAGCAGGAGGCGGTCCACGAGGGACGCGCCGCGGGCGACGGGCTGCCCGCGCAGACCGCCATGGACCTGACGGGGCAGTCCGCCCCCGCACCGCCGGCCACCGAGCCGACTGCGCAGCCGGCCGCTCCCCCGCTGAACGGCGCACGGCGCCCGGCGGCGCCCCCCGTCTCCGTATGGCCGGGTGCCCCGACTCCGCTCGGAGCACGTTTCCGGACCGGGCCCGACGGCACCACGGGCACCAACTTCGCGCTGTGGGCGGGCGGCGCGGAGGCCGTCGACCTGTGCCTCTTCGACGAGGGGGGCGCCGAGACGCGCGTCCCGCTCACCGAACTCACCCACGAGATCTGGCACGGCTTCGTCCCCGGAGTGTTCCCCGGCCGCCGCTACGGCTTCCGGGTGCACGGCCGCTGGGACCCGTGGACCGGCGCCCGCTGGAACCCGGCGAAGCTGCTCCTCGACCCGTACGCCCGTGCCGTGGACGGCGACTTCAGCCTGCCGCCGGAGGTGTACGGGCATGTCCGGGACTGGCCCCAGCAGCAGGTGGCCGACACCGTGCGCGACGACCGCGACTCGGCGCCCTTCGTCCCCAAGGGCGTCGTCGTACAGGACGACGACGACTGGTCGGACGACCACCGCCCGAAGACCCCGTGGGCGGACTCGGTGATCTACGAACTGCACGTCCGTGGATTCACCCGTCTGCACCCCGGGATTCCCGAGGACCTGCGCGGCACGTACGCGGGGCTGGCGCACCCGGCCGCGGTCGAGCACCTGGTGAACCTCGGGGTGACGGCGGTGGAGCTGCTGCCGGTGCACCAGTTCGCCCACGAGGACCATCTCCTGCGCCGGGGCCTGAAGAATTATTGGGGCTACAACTCCATCGGCTATTTCGCCCCGCACGCCGGCTACGCCGCCTCCGGCACGACCGGCCAGCAGGTCGGCGAGTTCAAACGGATGGTGCGCGCGCTGCACGCGGCCGGGATCGAGGTCATCCTCGACGTGGTCTACAACCACACCGCGGAGGCGGGCGAGCTGGGTCCGATGCTGTCGCTGCGCGGCATCGACAACCGGGGGTACTACCGGCTCCAGTCGGACACCCGCCGCTACGCGGACTACACGGGCTGCGGCAACACCCTGCACGTCGTGCAGCCTCAGGTGCTGCGGCTGATCACGGACTCGCTGCGGTACTGGGTGACCGAGATGGGCGTCGACGGCTTCCGCTTCGACCTGGCGGCCGCCCTGGCCCGGTCCATGCACGACGTCGACATGCTGTCGCCGTTCCTCGCCGTCATCGCGCAGGATCCCGTACTGCGCCGGGTCAAGCTGATCGCCGAGCCGTGGGACGTCGGCTCCGGCGGCTACCAGGTGGGCGCGTTCCCGCCCCTGTGGACGGAGTGGAACGACCGCTACCGCAACGCCGTCCGGGACTTCTGGCGCGGTGCGCTGCCCGACGTACGGGATCTGGGATACCGCCTGTCCGGGTCGAGCGACCTGTACGCCTGGGGCGGACGGCGTCCGTACGCCTCCGTCAACTTCGTGACCGCGCACGACGGCTTCACCCTGCGGGACCTCGTCTCCTACGAGCGCAAGCACAACGAGGCGAACGGCGAGGGCAACCGGGACGGCACGGACGACAACCGGGCGTGGAACGGCGGGACGGAGGGCGAGAGCGAGGACGAGCGCGTACAGGTACTGCGGCGGCGCCAGTTGAGGAATCTGCTGACGACGCTGCTGCTGTCGACCGGGGTGCCGATGCTGGTCGCCGGGGACGAGTTCGGGCGGACCCAGCGGGGCAACAACAACGCCTACTGCCAGGACAACGAGATCAGCTGGGTCGACTGGTCGCAGCTGGACGACCCCGGCTGGCGGGCGCTGTTCGAGCTGACGTCGCGCCTGATCACGCTGCGGCACGAGCATCCCGTGCTGCGCCGCCGGGCGTTCTTCTCCGGGCGGGCCCATTCGGCCGACGGACTGCGGGACCTGGCCTGGTTCACCGCGCGGGGCACCGAGATGACGGAACGGGACTGGTACGCGCCCGCCGCGACGCTCGGCATGTATCTGTCCGGCCGGGACATCCCCGGCCGGGACGCCCGGGGCGCCCCGGTCGTCGACGACAGTTTCCTCGCCGTGCTGCACGCCGGGGACCGGCCGGTGGGATTCGACCTGCCGGGAATGCCCTGGGCCGCGCGCTACGAGGTGGTCGTGGACACCTCGCGGGAGCAGCAGTCCGAGGCACCCGGGGTCGTGCACCGGGCGGGGACGGCGATCACGGTGCCGCCCCGGTCCGTGCTCCTGCTGAAGGTCTGCTGAGGGCGGTCCGGTCAGACCCCCGACGCCCGGCCCCGCGCCGGCCGCGGGCTGGTCGCGGGCTGGTCGCGGGCTGGTCGCGGGCTGGTCGCGGGGCCCCGAGCGACTCAGGTGCGCCGAAAACTCGGTGGGCACTGTCAGTGGTGAAACGTAGGCTCGCCCGTGATGCCCACACCACCAGACGCAGCCGCCCAGGACCACTCCGACCGTTCGACCGTACGCAGCCTGCTGCGCCTGTGGCCGTATGTGCGGCCGGTGCGGGCGCGGTTGTTCGTCGCGGCGTTCGTCGCGGTGGTCGCGTCCTGTATGGCGCTGGTGTTCCCGCTGATCCTGAAGTGGATGGTGGACGGTCCGGTCGCCGGGCACGATGCGGCGGGCGTATGGCTCGGAGCGCTGTATCTGCTGCTGCTCGGCATCGCCGAGGCAGGTCTGTTCGGGCTGCGCAGATGGCTGGTGGCACGGCCGCTGGCCGGGGTCGAGGCGGCGATGCGGGCCGACCTGTACCGGCATCTGCAACGCCTGCCGGTCGCCTTCCACGACCGCTGGGCGTCGGGCCAGCTGCTGTCCCGGGGGACCACCGATCTGATGCTGGTCCGCATGTTCCTGGCGTTCCCGCTGACCTTCCTGCTGGTGAACGCCGTGACGATCCTCTCCGGCATCGCCATCATGCTGGCCCAGGAATGGACCCTCGGGCTGGTGCTCCTGGCCCCCGCCGTCCCTGTGATGATCGTCTGCTGGCTCTTCGAGCGGCGCTACTCGGAGGTGGCGCGGCAGGCGCAGGACCAGGTGGGCGACCTCACGACGCTGGTCGAGGAGAGCGTGCTCGGCATCCGGATCATCAAGGGGTTCGGACGCCATCGCAGCCAGGCGCGCGCCTTCCGTGACCTGTCCCGGACGCTGCGCGGCACGGAGCTCGTCAAGGCCCGGCTGCTCGCCTCCATCTGGGCCGTCATCGTCACGCTGCCCGAATTCGCCATCGGCGTCGCCCTCGTCCTCGGCACGGTCCAGGTCGCCGACGGCCACCTCTCCGCCGGCACGCTGGTCGCGTTCCTGTCGACCGCGCTCGCCCTGCGCTGGCCCGTCGACTCCATCGGCTTCCTCCTCGCGATGAGCCAGGAGGCGGCGACGGCCACGGAGCGGTACTTCGAGGTCATGGACGCCGCACCGGAGTCGGCCGAGGTGACGGCGCCCGGCCCGGACCCGGCACCGGCCGCCGTGAACACACCCACCCCGGAACCGGCGCCTGCCGGCACCGCCGCACCGGCACACGAATCGGCACCGGCCATCGTCGGCGGACCCGCCCCGGAATCGAGGCGGGCCGCGACCGCCACGCCGGCCGAGGACCCTGTCCCGGCGAAGGCCGTCGCGATCGCGCGGCCGGCCGGAGCGGTGTCCGGCGACGGCCGCGGCGGGCCGGAGGCCGCCGGCGGACTGCGGTTCCACGGCGTCGAGTTCCGCTACCCCGACGCCCCCGCGGACACGCCGCCCGTCCTGGTCCACATCGACCTGCACATCCGCCCCGGCGAGAGCATGGCCCTCGTCGGCGCCACCGGCACCGGCAAGACCACGCTCACCGCGCTCGTCCCCCGCCTGCACGAGGTGACGTCCGGCCGGATCACCCTGGACGGCCGGGACATCACCGGGATGCCGCGCGAGGAGCTGCGCGAGCTCGTCGCCGTCGCCTTCGAGGAGCCCACCCTCTTCTCGGCCACCGTCGGCGAGAACGTCCTCATGGGCGCCGCGGAGACGGCGGGCCGGGCCGAGCTGGACCGTGCCCTCGCCGTCGCCCAGGCCGACTTCGCGCACGCGCTGCCCCAGGGCACGGCGACGCAGGTCGGCGAGCAGGGGCTCAGCCTCTCCGGCGGGCAGCGGCAGCGGCTCGCGCTGGCCCGCGCGGTGGTCGGGCGGCCCCGCTTCCTGGTGCTCGACGACCCGCTGTCGGCGCTGGACGTGCACACCGAGGCGGCGGTCGAGGCCGCCCTGCGCCGGGTGCTGGCGGAGACGACCGCGCTGATCGTGGCGCACCGCCCGTCCACGGTCCTGCTGGCCGACCGGGTGGCCCTGCTCTCCGGCGGCCGTGTCGCGGCGGTCGGCACCCATCACCAACTGCTGCGCACGCATGCCGAGTACGCCCATCTGATGTCGGGTGCAGAGGAGGACGGCCGATGACGGCGGCGCCCACGACCACCGCGCCGGACAGGGACCCGAACGAGGAACCGTACGAGGGATCGACCGGAAGACAGGACGAGGGGCCGGAGGAAGGACCGGGCGGCGGGCGGGGGAGGGACCGGGCGGCCGGGGAACCCGAGCCGTACCAGGACCCCTTCGACCGCGACGCCCTGCCCACTCCCCCGGGCGCGACCGCGACGCTGCTGCGCTCGCTGCTCGCCCCGCTCCGGGCGCGGGTGGCCGTGACCACCGTCCTGCTGCTGCTCCAGCAGGCGGCGGTGCAGGCGGGCCCGCTGCTGGTGGCGTACGCCATCGACCGCGCCGTGCCCGCGTTCCGGCAGGACGACCACGGGCCGCTGATCGCCGTCGGCGTCGGCTATCTGCTGTGTTCGGCGGCCTCGGGCGGTCTTCAGTACGCGTTCATCACCGCCTCGGCCAGGGTCAACCAGGACGTGCTGCTCGATCTGCGCGGCCGGATCTTCCGGCACGCCCAGGCGCTCAGCATCGACTTCCACGAGCGCTACACCTCGGGCCGGCTGATCTCCCGCTCCACGACGGACGTCGAGTCGCTGCGCGAACTGCTCAGCGAGGGTCTCCAGGAACTCGTCACGGTCATCCTGTCCTTCGTCTACATCTCGGCGATGCTGCTCTGGCTCGACGTCGGCCTGGGCGCGGTCGCCGTGGTCTCCTTCGTGCCGCTGTATCTGCTCATCCGCCGCTACCAGCACCGGGCGGGCCGGATCTTCGCCGTCCGCTCGACGACGATCGCCGCGGTGATCGTGAAGTTCGCGGAGACGATGAACGGCATCCGCCCGGTGCGCGCGTTCCGCCGGGAGGCCGCCAACGAAGCGGACTTCCGGGTGCTCAACCGGCGGCACGAGAAGACGAACGGTGACGCCCTGCTGGAGATGGCCCGCTATGTCATCGGCTCCCGTCTCGTCGCCAACACGGCGGTCGCGGGCATCGTGCTGTGGGGCTCCTCCCGGGTGGCGTCGGGTTCGCTGGCGCTCGGAGTGCTCGCCGCGGCGGTCCTCTATCTGCGCCGGCTCTACGACCCGATCGACCGCCTCGGCATGTTCCTGAACTCCTACCAGTCCGCGGCGGCCTCGCTGGAGAAGATCGCCGGCCTGCTGGCCCAGACGCCGTCCGTGCCGGAACCCTCCGTGCCGCGGCGGCTGCCGGCGCTCGCCTCCGAACACCCCGGCCGCGAGGTCGTCTTCGACGAGGTCCGCTTCGCGTACCGCACCGGTGGGGAGGTCCTGCCGTCCTTCTCGCTCACGATGTCCGCGGGGCAGACGGTGGCCGTGGTCGGCTCGACCGGCGCCGGCAAGTCGACGCTGGCCAAGCTCCTGGCCCGGTTCTACGACCCCTCCGACGGACGGGTCCTGCTCGACGGGGTCGATCTGCGCGAGCTGTCGGTGCCCGAACTGCGGCGCGGGGTGGTGATGGTGACCCAGGAGGCCTTCCTGTTCTCGGGCACGGTCGCCGAGAACATCGCGATCGGCCGTCCCGAGGCGTCCCGCGAGGAGATTGAGCAGGCCGCGAAGGCGATCGGCGCACACGACTTCATCAGCGCCCTGCCCGACGGCTACGACACCGACGTCCGCAAGCGCGGCGGTCGGATCTCCGCGGGCCAGCGCCAACTGGTCGCCTTCGCACGGGCGTTGCTGGCCGATCCGGCCGTGCTGATCCTCGACGAGGCGACCAGTTCGCTGGACGTCCCGGGTGAACGGGCCGTGCAGCGCGCGATGGCGACGGTGCTGCGGGGACGTACGGCGGTGATCATCGCGCACCGGCTGTCGACGGTGGAGATCGCCGACCGGGTGCTGGTGATGGAGCACGGGCGGGTCGTCGAGGACGGCACGCCCGCCGAACTCGTCTCGAGCACCGGGCGGTTCGCGGACCTGCACCGGGCGTGGCGCGACAGCCTCGTATGACGACGGACCGGCCGAATGGCGAACCGGGGCAAAGGGGACGGATGATCGACGCGTACGCGGATCCGGGAACACCGGACCGCCGGGGCGGCTGGCGGTTTCTGTGGTGGCTGGTCACGAGGCAGGCGGGCCGCTCGCTCATGGGCGCGGTGGTCGCCACCGTGTGGATGGGACTCACGGCGCTCACGCCGTATCTGCTGTCCCGGGCGATCGACGACGGTCTGGAGCCGGACGACGGAACGGCACTGGCCGGCTGGACGGCCGCCGTGCTGGGTGCCGGCGTGTTCAACGCCTGGCTCGGCGTCGTACGGCACCGCACGATGACCAAGGTCCGGATGGACGCCAACTTCCGTACGGTCAAGGTCGTGGTCGAGCACGCGGCCCGGCTCGGCGCGGCGCTCTCACGGCAGATCGGGGCCGGGGAGATCGTCACGGTCGGCGTCGGCGACGTGCGGACGATCAGCGGGTCGCTGACCGTCGTCGGGCCCGGACTGGCCGCGGTCGTCACCTACGCCGTGGTCGCCGCGCTGCTGCTGCCGGTCTCGGTGACGCTGTCCGTGGTGATCCTGCTCGGCGTGCCGTTGATCGCCGTTCTCGTCGGGCCCCTGATGGGCCGGCTCCAGGGGACCGAGACGGGGTACCGCGAGCGGCAGGCCGTGCTGACGGCACGGATCGCCGATCTCGCGGGCGGGCTGCGCGTCCTGAACGGGCTCGGCGGGAAAGGGCTGTTCGCCGACGCGTTCCGCCGCGACTCGCAGGACCTGCGGGAACAGGGGTACCGCGTCGGCGCGGTCACCAGCTGGATCCAGGCGCTGGGCATGGGACTGCCGACCCTCTTCCTGGCCGCGGTGACCTGGATCGCGGCCCGGCTGGCCGCTCAAGGAGTCATCACCATCGGCGAGTTGGTCTCCGTGTACGGGTATGTCGCGGTCCTCGTCCTGCCGGTGTACTTCTTCATCGACTGCGCCTACGAACTCTCCCGGGGCGTGGTCGCCGCCCGGCGCGTCGTACGGTTCCTGTCGCTGGAGCCCGTCGCCGAACCGTCCGACGCGCTGAACGCCCCGGGGTTCCCGGCCGTGCTGCACGATCCGGAGTCCGGGGTCCGGGTGGTCCCGGGGAAGCTGACCGTGCTGGCCGGGGCCCGCCCGGCGGAGTCCGAGGCCGTGGTCGACCGCCTCGGCCGGTACGCCGCGTCGGACGTGACCTGGGGCGGCGTACGCCTGGACGAGGTCGCCCTGTCCCAGGTGCGCGAGCGGATCCTGGTCGCCGACAACGAGGCCGACCTGTTCGCGGGCACCCTGCGCGAGCTGGTCCGAGGACGCCGGGACCCCGACGAGGAGACCATCGCCCGGGCCGTGCGCACGGCCGCCGCCGACGACATCGTCCTCGGCCTGCCGGGCGGTCTCGACTCCGCCGTGGACGCGCAGGGCCGCAGCCTGTCCGGCGGGCAGCGGCAGCGGGTGCGGCTCGTGCGGGCGCTGCTCGCCGACCCGGAGGTGCTGTTCGCCCTCGAACCGACCTCCGCGCTCGACGCCCACACCGAGGCTGCCGTCGCGACCCGGCTGCGCGCCGCGCGCTCGGGCCGTACGACCGTGGTGACCAGCACGTCGCCCCTCGTGCTGGACCGCGCGGACACCGTCTGCTTCCTGGTCGACGGCAAGAGCGCGGCGACGGGCACGCACCGCGAACTCCTCAGAACGGAACCGGGCTACCGGGCCCTGGTGGCCCGTGACATGGAGCCGGACACCGATGCGGGCCCGGAGGCGGACGCGGGCATGGAGACAGGCGCAGGCATGGAGACGGGCGCAGGCATGGACAAGGACACCCGCCCGGCGGCAGGCGCCGGAGTGACGGCCGGCCCGGACGTGGACCCGGCGGCCGGCGTGGACCTGGTAGCGGACGCGGGCCCGGCGGCCGGCGCGGACGAGGAGGTCATGTCGTGAGCGGCCGTCTGCCGGTGGCCGGGCGGGCCGATGTGCGACGGGCGGCGGTACGGCTGATCCGGGCGGACGGGCGGGCGTTCGCCGCCCTGCTCGGTCTCAACGCGCTGGCCGCCGCGGCCGGTCTGGTCGGCCCCTGGCTGCTCGGCCGGATGATCGACGACGTACGGAGCGGCGGCGGTGTGGAGGCGGTGGACGGACCGGCGCTCGTCATCCTCGTGTCGGCGCTGGCCCAGCTGCTGCTGGCGCGCTGGGCCCGTTACGTGGGGCACAGGTTCGGGGAACGGACGCTCGCGCGGGTGCGGGAGGAGTTCGTGGAGCGGACGCTGACGCTGCCCGCCTCGATCGTGGAGCGGGCGGGCACCGGCGATCTGACGGCGCGCGGCACCGCCGATGTGACGGTGGTGGGCAACACGCTGCGCGACACGGGCCCCCAGCTGATGATCTCCGGCGCTCAGGCCCTGTTCATCCTCGTCGCCGTCTTCGCCATCGACCCGCTGCTCGGCGGCTGCGGGGTGCTGGGCCTGGCCGGTATCTGGTTCGCGTTGCGCTGGTATCTGCGCCGGGCGCGCACCGCCTATCTCGCCGAGGGCGCCGCCACCTCGGAGGTCGCCGAGATCCTCGCGGCCACCGCGTCCGGCGCCCGCACGGTGGAGGCGTTCGGGCTGGGCGAGCGCCGGACCGGGGCGAGCCGGGACGCGCTGGAGGTCTCCCGGGTGAGCCGGATGCGGACACTCTTCCTGCGCAGTGTGTTCTTCCCGGCCGTGGAGATCTCGTACGTCGTCCCGGTGGTCGCCGTGCTCCTGGTGGGCGGCGCGCTGCACGCCCGGGGCACGCTGAGCCTGGGCACGGTGGTCGCCGCGACGCTCTATCTGCACCGGCTCGCCGAGCCGCTCGACCAGATCCTGAACCAGGTCGAGCAACTGCAGAGCAGCGGCGCCTCGTTCGCCCGCGTGGAGGGCCTCGCCCGCGCACCGCGCGCCGTCCCGGCCGGTTCGCCCGCGCCGGTGGACGACCGCATCGACGTCACCGGCGTGCGGTACGCGTACGACCGCGGCGGCGAGGTGCTGCGCGGGGTCGATCTGACGGTGCGGCCCGGGGAACGGCTGGCCGTCGTGGGGCCCTCCGGCGCCGGGAAGAGCACACTGAGCAGACTGCTGGCGGGTGTCGACGCGCCGGGCAGCGGGACGGTGACGGTCGGGCGGGTGCCGGTCGTCGACCTCGACCCCGAGCAGCTGCGCCGGCAGGTCGTCCTCGTCACCCAGGAGCACCATGTGTTCCTCGGCACGGTCCGCGACAACCTGCTCATCGCCGAACCCGCTGCCGGGGACGCCGAGTTGTGGGCCGCGCTCGCGGCGGTCGGCGCCGAAGACTGGGCGACGGAGCTCCCGGACGGGCTGGACACCGAGCTGGGTCCCGAGGCCCTCCGCGTCGACGGCTCACGCGCCCAGCAGCTGGCGCTGGCCCGGGTGGTGCTGGCGGACCCGCACACCCTGATCCTCGACGAGGCCACGGCGCTCCTCGACCCCACGACCGCCCGGCACACGGAGCGCGCGCTGGCCGCCGTCCTCGAAGGCCGCACCGTCATCGCCATCGCCCACCGGCTGCACACCGCGCACGACGCCGACCGGGTGGCGGTGATGGAGGGTGGCCGGCTGACCGAACTGGGCACGCACGAGGACCTGGTGGCGGCCGACGGTGCCTACGCGGCGCTGTGGCGCTCGTGGCACGGGGAGCGACGGCCCGCCGACGGCTGAACGGCAGGGAGACGGGGGACACGGGAGCCGCGGCACGAGCGCCGGCGGTCTCCGGTCTCCCCTAGGGCTTGTCCCCGATTCCCGTGCACCGGGTGCTCGGTTAGCCTCGCAAGCAGTGGCGCTCCTCCCGCCAGCCGATCAACTTCCGCACCTCAGGGGTGCTTTACGGAGTTCCGATGAAAGCGATCGCCCAGGACCGGTACGGCTCTCCCGACACGTTGGAGCTGCGCGAGTCCGACAAGCCGGTACCGACCGGAAACCAGGTGCTGGTGCGGGTCGAGGCGGTCTCCCTCAACGCGTACGACTGGCATCTCATGCGCGGCGATCCTTATCTGGCCCGGCTGTCCTTCGGTGTCCGCCGGCCCCGGCAGAAGATCCGGGGGCGGGACTTCGCGGGGCGGGTCGAGGCGGTCGGCGCCGACGTGAAGCGGCTGCGTCCCGGGGACGAGGTGTTCGGTGAGGCCGACGGGGCGTTCGCCGAGTACGTGTGCGCGCCGGAGGACGTGGTGGAGACGAAGCCGGCGGGTCTGACCTTCGAGCAGGCCGCCGCGCTGCCGCTGGCGGGGAACACCGCTCTCATCGGGCTGCGTGACGTGGCTCCGCTGCGGCCCGGGCTGCGGGTGCTCGTCAACGGCGCGTCGGGCGGCGTCGGCACCTTCGCCGTGCAGATCGCCAAGGCGTACGGCGCGGAGGTGACCGGCGTGTGCAGCGCGCGGAACGCGGACCTGGTGCGGTCGCTCGGCGCGGACCGCGTCATCGACTACGCCACGGTGGACTTCACCCGTGAGGGGCAGCGCTACGACGTCGTGTTCGACCTGGTGGGCAATCGCTCCCTGGCCGCGTTCCGGCGCGCGCTGACGCCCAGGGGGACGCTCGTGCTGTCCGGCGGCGGGGTGTCCGAGGGCGGCAGCCTCTTCGGGCCGATGGGGCTCATCCTGAGGGGCCCGGCGCTGTCGCGCTTCGTCGGTCAGCGGATCCTCACCTTCTCCGCGACGCCGTGCGGGGAGAACCTCGCAACCCTGCGGGAACTGGTCGAATCCGGGAAGGTCGTCCCGGTCGTCGACCGGACGTACGCCTCCCTGAGCGAGGTGCCGGAAGCGATCCGCTATCTGGAAGTGGAGCACGCCCGGGCGAAGGTCGTCGTCACGGTGTGACCCCTGTGGCAGGCCGGGCGGCCGGTGCGGCGCGCGCGTCGTTGGTCCTCGACTCCCCGCAGGTCGGCGGGGATCCGGCTGCCCCGCGGACTCCCTCCGCGAGGGGTCCGACCGTTGCGGCGCGATTCCCGGCGCGTGTCCGACGGGCGAATTCCTCCTCACGCGCGATGGAAGATCGGCGCACGGTCCGAGGGACAGTTCGTTTACCGAACATGGCGCTCCGGTCAACGAACCGTTTCCGGCCAATGTGCTGACGCGGTCCTGACAGAAAGCGTCATCCCCTGCCACTCTTCCCTCGGCTACTTCACAGCAACCTCACAGCTACGTCCGCTGTGTCGTGCCGAACGACCCCATGCACCTGGTTCCGCGTACGTCCAGTTCTGCCCGGACGGGTCACCCATCGTCCGGTCTCCCCTGGCCGCGCGACCCGCGGCCATGCAGAAGGAGTCCGTGTTGAGCAGCAGTTCTCCCCACAGACGCACCTCCCACATCACCAAGCGCCGCGTCGCCGGTGTCGCCCTCGTCGGCGTCTCCGCCCTGCTGGCCGCGGCCGTCCAGTCGGGCGCCGCGAGCGCCGCCCCGGAGCAGGCTCCCCGGGCGGGCGGGATCAACCCGGGCGCCGTCGCCGTGAAGCTCACCGCCTCGCAGCGCGCCGAGCTGATACGTGACGCCGACTCGGCCAAGGCGGCCACCGCCAAGAACCTGGGCCTCGCCGCCGGCGAGAGCCTCGTCGCCCGTGACGTCATCAAGGACCACGACGGCACCGTCCACACCCGCTACGAGCGGACGTACGAAGGACTGCCGGTCCTCGGCGGCGACCTGGTGGTAGACACCACCAAGTCCGGGAAGACCGGGCACGTCTACAAGGCCACGAAGGCCGCCCTCAAGGTCGCCACCCTCAAGCCGACGGTCGCCGCCGCCACGGCGGAGAAGCAGGCCCTGTCCGCAGCCAGGGCCGCCGGCTCGAAGAGCACCGCCGCCGACAAGGCGCCCCGCAAGGTGATCTGGGCCGCCTCCGGCAAGCCGACCCTCGCCTACGAGACCGTCGTCGGCGGCCTCCAGGACGA